>JAQTMV010000045.1 GCA_028714175.1 Methylococcales bacterium | reverse complement strand
AAGTTGTGTGTCGTTCATGAGAGTTTTCATCCTCCCATCATGAACAGAATCTCGGCTTATTTCAGGCTCATTTCATGTTAGAAAGAACCACCTCCTTCAGGCTCATTTCATATTGGAAGAGACTAAGTGTACTTCCGCATAAAAAAATAACAGATAATGCAGCTTCTGCTTGTAATGTTTTTTGTGTTGTTTCTTTCTTTCCTAGAAGACGGTTGATAATTACTTGAGCTTTGTTTTTATCATTTTGATCTATTTTTTCTGTGGAATCAGCATAGCTTAAAAGTCCATTCAAAAGCTTGCCGACTGTTTTATCATCTTCAATTTCCCAGAAAGCTCTTAGCCTCTTCATTTTTGAAGTGCCATTTTTCATATATTTCTGATTTTCTATATCTATACCGTATTCATTAAAATATTCCTTATATGTTCGATCATTAAAATTGAGTACCTAACCTCCTCTGTGAAATAATTTTTCAAAAACCACTTTTTCCAGCATTCTTAAACCAGACATTCCTGCGCCCCCTATTTCAAAATTCAAAATCTCACATATAAAAAAGCCCCGATTGCATCACGCAATCGGGGCTTTTTAATTTTTACAACAGAGAGCTCAAAGCAATAAGGCTTTAAGACAGCGCGATTACATCATGCCGCCCATTCCACCCATGCCGCCCATGCCGCCCATATCCGGCATGCCATGAGCGCCTTTTTCGTCGCTCGGTGCATCAGCAACCATCACTTCCGTGGTCAGCATTAAACCTGCAACAGAAGCGGCGTTTTGCAATGCGGTACGCGTTACTTTCGCCGGGTCTAAAATACCCATTTCGATCATATCGCCGTATTGGCCGGTTGTTGCATTGTAGCCGAAACTGCCAGTGCCTTTTTGCACTTCGTTAAAGATTACAGAGGGTTCGTCGCCTGCGTTAGCTACGATTTGACGTAAAGGCTCTTCCATTGCACGTCGCAGGATGTTGATGCCTACGGTTTGATCGTGATTAATGCCTTCAAGCCCAACCAGTGCAGACAGTGCGCGCACCAGTGCCGTACCACCACCGGCAACTACGCCTTCTTCAACCGCTGCGCGTGTTGAATGCAGGGCATCTTCTACGCGGGCTTTCTTTTCTTTCATTTCAATTTCAGTTGCCGCGCCGACTTTAATAACAGCAACACCACCTGCCAGTTTAGCCAGACGCTCTTGCAGTTTTTCTTTGTCGTAGTCAGAAGTTGCATCTTCAGCCTGCGCGCGAATTTGGGCAACACGGCCCTTGATTTGCTCTTCAGAACCCGCACCATCAATGATAGTGGTGTTTTCTTTAGTGATTTGGATTTTTTTCGCTGTACCCAGTTGTGCCAATTCTGCTTTTTCCAGACTTAAGCCGACTTCTTCAGCAATAACGGTACCACCAGTCAATACGGCGATGTCTTCCAGCATGGCTTTACGACGATCACCAAAACCAGGTGCCTTTACCGCTGCGACTTTAACGATGCCGCGAATGGTATTAACTACCAGAGTTGCCAATGCTTCGCCTTCAACATCTTCGGCAACGATTAATAAAGGACGGCCGGATTTAGCTACGGCTTCCAATATTGGCAACATTTCGCGAATATTGGAGATCTTTTTTTCATAAATAAGAATCATGGGGTCTTCTAATTCGACGCTCATGCTTTCCTGTTTATTGATGAAGTAAGGAGACAAATAACCGCGGTCAAACTGCATACCTTCAACTACGTCTAATTGATTGTCCAGGCCTGAACCTTCTTCAACGGTGATGACACCCTCTTTACCGACTTTTCCCATGGCTTCGGCAATGATTTGACCAACTGACTCATCAGAGTTAGCTGAGATTGTACCTACTTGAGCAATCGCTTTGTTATCTGTGCAAGGTGTTGCAGAAGCAACGATGGCTTCAACGACTTTAATTACAGCCAAGTCAATACCACGTTTCAAATCCATTGGGTTCATGCCGGCGGCAACGGCTTTCAAGCCTTCGTTGACTATGGATTGCGCCAATACGGTTGCAGTAGTGGTACCGTCGCCCGCCACATCAGATGTGTGTGAAGCAACTTCTTTAACCATTTGTGCACCCATGTTTTCGAATTTGTCTTTTAATTCGATTTCTTTCGCAACGGACACACCGTCTTTAGTAATGGTTGGAGCGCCGAAGCTTTTGTCCAGAATCGCATTACGGCCTTTAGGGCCCAAGGTTACTTTTACTGCGTTTGCTAAAATGTTAACGCCGCGCGCCATACGGACACGTGCGTCATCACCAAATAATACGTCTTTTGCTGCCATTTTTTTCTTCCTAAATTATGTTGTGTGATTATGATTTTTAAAGGGTTCAGGCTTAACCTAAAATGCCCATGATGTCTTCTTCACGCATAACGATGAGGTCTTCACCGTCAACTTTAACTTCGTTACCAGAGTATTTGCCAAACAACACCTTATCGCCAACTTTAACTTCTAGCGCGCGTATCGAACCATTATCAAGTTGTTTGCCTTTGCCTACCGCCAACACCTTGCCCTGACTGGGTTTTTCAGCCGCAGAGCCAGGCAGTACGATACCTCCAGGCGTGGTGGTTTCTTCTTCAACACGTTTGACTATCACTCTGTCGTATAACGGACGTATATTCATATATATCTCCTAACATTAAAATTAAAGATTAAACTTAAGTTATTAGCACTCGCTAGTAAGGAGTGCTAATGATAATGAGCTTTTGCAGTGTGTCAAGTTATTTGGCATCATCTCTTGTTACTCTACATAAATAATATGCCTTATGAATGACAACCAACTATTACGCTATAGCCGTCAAATCATGCTGCCGCTTTGTGATATTGAGGGACAACAAAAACTGCTCGCCGCCAGGGTTTTAATTGTCGGCGCTGGAGGTTTAGGTTCTCCCGCATCAATATACCTTGCAGCCAGCGGTGTCGGCAATATCACTATTTATGACGATGACGAAGTGGATTTATCCAATTTACAAAGACAGATTGCTCATCACACAGCTGATATAGGGATGGATAAAGTAATTTCAACCCGTCAAACTCTTAATAGGCTAAATCCTGATATCAACGTGAGGGCTGTTAAACAGCGATTGGCGGGGGAGCAACTTGAATTAGAAGTGCTTAAAGCCGATGTGGTGCTGGATTGCAGCGATAATTTTTCCACCCGCTTTGCAATAAATAAGGCTTGTGTCAAGCATCAAACGGCACTGGTTTCCGGAGCGGCGATTCGTTTTGAAGGCCAGGTATCGGTATTCACACCGGGCAAAAACAACAGCCCTTGCTATAACTGCTTATATAACAGTGACGGCGAGGAGCAACAAAATTGTGCAACCAATGGCGTTATTGCGCCAATCACCGGGATTGTCGGTAGCATTCAGGCGCTGGAAACCATGAAGTTGATTATGGCTATTGGTGAAACTTTAACCGGACGGTTACTGCTAATAGATGGCTTAACGATGGAATTTAACAGCATGACGCTGAAGAAAAACCCATTATGCCCGACTTGCGGCATCTAGTATTAACGGGTCAGCGCGCTGTAATCCGACCTGAAAAGTACCATGCAAACTGAAATTGGTGATCGCATTAACGGCATATGAATTTGTCAATACTCGATAGAGGGTAATTCCTGGAAGTTCACTATATTCATTCAGGCAGGAAGTACTTCAAACGATTCCTTTCCTATCTGAATCCGGTCTCCCGGCTTGAGTACCCAAGCTGTGCCGGATATTCGTTGGCCATTGACAAAGGTGCCGTTTCGAGAGCCTGGATCAAAGATAAGCAGACTCCCTTTTTCGTACTTCAGACAGGCATGATGCCCGGAAACATAGTCATCGTCCGGTATACACAAGTCATTTTGCGTATTGGCGCCGATATTAAAGATCTCTTTTGCTACGGGAAACTTCCGGCCTTGCATGGTTCCTGCGACGCAAAGTAGAACGGCTGGTCGATGAGGTTCCGGGGATGGAATGTATTCTTCCACCTGGGTCAGTCTTCGCGGCGCTGGTTTTTTCTCCTCGCGAACCCAATCATTTACAGGAGTTATAGGATGCTGTGGTTCCTGGATGGGTGGTTCTCTGGACTGATCACTCCGCCTCTTGAAAAAAATCACCAGTAAACCAGTCAATAAAACCGCAATCCCTCCGCTAACCGACCATATAATCACCTTAGGAATAATTGGTGCCCGGGAATCCAATTCCGATTCTGCGAAATCACCTTCGGATTTTGGCTGCTCAATGGCGCTCTCAGTTGAAGGGCATTTCAGAAGATTTTGATCGGTAGTAGTGGCCTGGATTTGCTTGCTTTTTTCCATATTTGTCCGAGCGCTTTTAATTTTTTGGTCTAGGGGAATGGAAAGTTTATTAAATAAAACCTTTTTCTTGTCAGTCTCAAGAGCTTTTTGGTAAAGCATAATGGCGTCTGCAAAACGGCCCTGAATTTGCCGAGCCAATCCATAGTTGTAATAACTATAAAAATAAGTCTGATCAATGCATATGGCTTTCTTATAGTGCTCGATAGCTTTATCCAGTTTTTGTTTGTCTTTTGTAGCTGCTCGTGAAAGCGCAATGCCCCAATCATTATAGAAGTCCGCCGATTCCGGGTACAGTTTCTCGGCTTTTTCATAATAAGGGATGGCTTCTTCCGGTTTGCCAAGATTTACGAGGGTAATTGCATAAAGATAATAAACATCTTTGAACTTATGATTCTTGTCATTATCAATGACTTTTTTAAATAAAGCATTGGCATCGGTTATTTTACTTTTCTGCATTTGAGCGAGTCCCCAGTTATAATAAGGCTCAACATACTCGGAATTTTTCCCAGCCGCTTCTTTATACTTTGCAATGGCCTCCAAGTCATTGCCTTGCTCATATAGGGCAATACCCCAGTTATTGTAGGCAATGGGATAGTCCGGCTGAAGTTCAGCGGCCTTCTTATATTTGCCGATTGCGCCATCAATGTTTTTTGAGTCTAATAACGCATTGCCCCAAAGCACATAAGCAGTGGCTCCCTTTTGTTTGTCAAGATCGCTGACTTTCTCGAATTTTTTGAAAGCTTCGTCTCTGATAGCTGAATCATTTTTGATGGAAGCTATATTCAATAGTAAATTGCCCCACAAAAGATAGGTATCAGCTTGTTGTTTCGGATTTAATTTATCAATATTCTTTTCTATTTGTTTGATAGCCTCAAGGGCTTTGTTAAATTTATCAACGGCGTCAGCCTGGTTGGGTCGGTCTTGTTCAAGCAAGGCGCGACCCCAATAATAATAAGCATCGGCTGATCTGCCATTAATTTCGTTTAGTTTGTCTTGTGCAAACAAAGCAAGCCACCAATCAGGTGCATAAGAGGATTCGCTGTTTATCTTGATGGCCTTACTATACTGTTTGATTGCCTCATTGAAATTTTTTTGTTGAACGGCTTTTTGACCTGACAGCAAATAACCATAAAATGCAACCTCCGGAGAATCATTCAAACAAGCATCGATGAGTTTATTAAAACGTTCTTCCTCCATTTCTATCTGGTTACTGTAAAAATAAGAAGCCAAGGCGCAAGGATGGGTGAGCGCCAATAAATTCATTCCACCCTTTGTCAATACTTTATCTATATCGTCTTCTGCAATGGGCTCCGGCTGGAAATCCTTTGGACTGTTACTTCGCAAATTCAATTGTATTACATTGCCTGCCTTTGTTTTACCCTCAGTTAAGGGAGATTTGGTTACGGTTATTTCCCCGGTAATGTAGGTTTTATCAATGCCAAAAGCTTGTCTTAAGAATCGTTGCAGCGATTTAACGGACATTTGAGTCCCTGGAACTTGAATATCCGTCTCTTCGTCCAGATCGCGCTGTAATGGATTGGGAGGAGGGATTTTGAACTTGGAACCTAAAAATTTAGCGGCGTCGCAATCAATGGGACTTTTTTTATTCTGGCATACAGTTGACCTGTATTTTGAGGAGGATGATAGCCTCGCCAGGGAATAACTTTCATCAAAACTATCAAAAATGGAACTTTGGAGTTCCTCATTGATTTTTTGCGCCTTATCCAGTAGTTGTCTAGTAAGGGTCAGCTTGGTATACCCTACAGGCAGTCCGTCTTCAGGAGCTTCAGGAACCTCGATAGGTTCGATTATGACTTTTCCAACTGAAATATCTTTAAAAACAATAGTCATCACAATTAATACCGCAATTAAGGTGAAAACAACATACGTAATATCCGTCAATAATGATCGGACTTCTGACATCTTGTTCAGCAATTGCTTTACATGGCTTTGATCTGTTGTCGACTCTGAATTCATGGCGTGTTTCCTTTATTACCAAAAATGCGATTTGAAATACCAATGACTCTGGGTTATAAAAAACCCATAAAAAATTTGGGCATCCACATTACATTTTTTCCTTACTCCATGGCTGACAAAAAAATATATTGTTTCTGGCGATTTATAAGGCGCTTTATCCTTAAGACAAGAAAAAATGGATTTTCGGCGCTGTTCACACTATCTTTGAAGTATGCCTAGTGGTCGAAATCTTCGTAATCGACATCCTCAATAAACCGTTTAATCTTCGGCAGTCGTTGCTTTTTTGGTGAGTTTTCGGTGAGACGATTCTGCTGCGTATCGTACTGCACGCCTTCCGTGAGCTTAATGCCGGTGAGGAAATTCCTGCTTTCGTAGCTGTTCGCGCCGGTTGCACGATCAGTGCGATTAATATCTTCGCCTATTAACACCAGGCGCTTCGACGAGAGGTCGTAACGGAAGCGCAACGTAACTTGAGCCGTCTCCCTGGATCCCCAAAGTTCCTCGATGATAATCACCCCCTTGACTATCCTGATAACGGGCTCTCCTCCATTCGGCCCTGCCAGCATCCCATAGCAGGTGGAGCAGCGAAGCAGTCGGGTGGCTACGGCAACGCGTTGCAACTTACCTGTTTTGGTTTGAAGCAGAACCACCAGCGCCCGGTAGCGTTCATTGGGAACGTCGCCCACTTTAGCCGGTAAAGCTTCAATTAGTGTCAATACGGTATCAGGTTTGCCATCGCTGTTCAGATCCCCCGAGATGGCGGATTCAATCTGCCATCCCTCAGGTACAAAGTCAGATGCCAATGCGCCATTTTGCGGAAGCCTGGATATATCAAGCATACGCCGACCCTCCCCTGCATTTGCGGCTTTACAGAAGATCAAGACTTGGACTGTCAGGAGAACGGCATATAGGAGACGTTTCATCGATCCAGCGCCGCATGAATGTTTGGCAGCCTGGGCGTTGCATCCGGTATTGGAATTTAACTTACCGAGAAACAAAATCGTCTCCGGAATCGGTGGTTTCTGTATTCATGGAAAGCGCAGCCTTGGCTTTGTTGTAGTATTTCAGGCGTTCATTCTGTCCTAGCAAGCCGCCATTAATGCGACGGGTAATTTTTTCGAATTGCTGCCCATCGGCCAGTTCGTTAAGGCCATGCGATTTCCAGAAGGCGCCGGCAGTGCGAAATCCGACTTCAGGTTCTGCCGCCGATTCCGGGTGTTCCTCCAGGTCCAATCCCAATAAGTCACCATATTTTTTATAATTAGTCCGGCCGGTAATCTGAATGGGTCCTCGCCCTTTAAAGCGCTTTCCGTCTCCGGCATGGATGTTGCCTAACTCCCTGGCTTTGGGATGCGGCGGTTCGTAATGTTTTTGGGCTTCAGTCGGGCCCCAGATTTCTTCCATCCATTTAAACTCGCCCGACTCATGGGCGATTTGCGCTAAAAAAGCAGCTTCCCGTAGCGGCGTATTGATTTCAAACTCAGCCATTGCCTGTTCCAAAAACGGAAAATAGGCCTGGCACTTGGCTGTGTCGAGATTGGGCATGATCTGTTGCAATATATCTTCAGTAATCATTGGTGCTTCTCCTCTGGGTTATCAATAATGCTGCTACTTCTATTTTTACTTGACTTTTGGCTTTAGTCGGTCAGCTGCGGCGCGAAAAAAATTTTAGACAACATCTACTTACCATGTATATAAGAATTATGCCATCAATTTTATAAATTTGTAGCATACGTCCAGTTACCTGATTTCTGCAAGATCTAAATTTGAAGTGAAATATTGGAAGTTTTTTGCTTGTAAAAAAAAATTCATGGGTGTATAAAGAAAATCACGGCGCCTCAATCAGGATTGTAGTCATAGAGTCGCCAATGAAATTTAGTCGGGTTACCAAAGCAACGTTATCAAGTAGTCGAAAATATTTCAAAAGACACACACTGCGGGTAGATTGATATGATCAATGATCTGGATTCAACGCTTCGTGTTCTCCTTAACCAGGGGTTGCCGCCTGCGTTAGCAGATCAGGTACAGGTCAGTTTTGCAACGCCAGACGATCAATTTCCCCCCCAGTCGGTTATGTTACCGGCAATCGATTTTTTTCTTTACGATATACGCGAGAACCTGGAGTTACGAAGTAACGAGGTTTTCCTTGATTATCATAGCGACGGTTCCGTGATACGAACTCCGGCGCCGGTCCGAATAGATTTTTCCTACCTGATTACTGCCTGGCCTAGTGAAAGTGTGCAAGTCCCTTCCGAAGATGAGCACCATCTGCTTGGCGAAGTAATGCGTGTGCTCTTGCGTTACAAGCATATTCCCCAAAATATATTGCAGGGTGAATTGAAGGTACAAGAGCCATCGTTACCGGTGATTTCTCTTCAGCCCGGGCGTCTCCAGAGCCTGGGGGAGTTCTGGCAAGCTTTGGGCGGCAAACCGAAGGTGGCTTTAAATTTGCAGGTTACTCTATCGGTAGCTGCTGCAGATGCTGAGAAAGTTGAGCTTGTCACCGAAAAGGTAATAAAAATTCGTATGGAGCAGGGTGTAGCATCATGAAAACCTGGAGTTCATGGGAAACCATCCGGCGTCAAGTGGCAATCTGCGGTCGGGTACTGGATGAAAGTGGCGAGAGAGTCTGCGGCGTAAGAGTTAATATTGTCTCAATGCCCGAAGTATTTCTGACTCGGGTTTCAACTGTAGCTGGCGCTGCGGAAAAGAAATGGGATGATCTTGAGGAGCGCCTTGATCGAACCGCGACAAGGATGGATGGCATTTTCTATTTTCTGGATCTACCTGCCGGACAATACACCTTGAGTTTTGATACACAAACTGACTCACGGGATAAGAAAAAAGTGGCTGTTATCTGGGATATATTCCCTGCGGTCAAGGATGAAATAAAAGGAAACATAGTAGCTCCCTGTAAATTAATGCCTCATGTACCTTTTAAAATCCCCGGCGTTAACCCCGTCGAGTATAAGATTGAAGGCCGATAAAGTTTTGGTGAATTTGCAAGTTTTTATACTTGGAAAATCCGGGGTATAAAATTGAAGAGGTGATGGTTAATTCTTAATCTGAGAGAGTATTCAACAGTAGGTATCCTAATAAAAATCTTGTGTTTATGAAAGTCTAATAATATCAATACCCTCTAAAATGAGGGAACTTAATTACATAACAGGAGTGAGAATTATGGCTAGATTAACTTATAGTGCACCTGGTGTATATGTTGAGGAAATTCCATCCGCACAACAGCCGATAGCAGGTATAGGTACAAGTACGGCGGCGTTTATTGGGGTGGTCCCCGATCAAATCGAGTATCCGGTACGAAACGATAAATATGATCCCAAGGCTGCACAAATTGCTTTTAAACATGATTTTTTTAAACAAGGGAAAGATCCTGATGCAGAAGATGCAACTGAAGATGAGCTGAAATATCTTAAAATGGTATTGGATAAATGGAATGCTGATCTGAAGGGTTTGGCTGCAAGTAAAGAAGATACAAAGCAACTAGATGAAGAAAGGATTAAGCTACAACAGGAACTCAATGATGTACAAAATCAGCTAAAAAAGGCGGATTTAGCTCCAGATAAAAAAAACGAACTTGAGAAAAGGAAAAATGAGTTGTTGGAGCAAAAAGGAAAACTGGATATCAAGCCGAGCTCTAAGGCCACTGCAACAGAGCAAGATAGGGGATGTCTCAAACCGTATCTACTTAAAACCTTTACCGTTAAGGTTGACCCGTTAGTTACGAAACTGTGTACGAATTTTACTGAATATACAGAACGTTTTGGTTCATTTCCCGCGGACGATCCAAAATATGCAAGCCATAGAGCGTTAACACATGCAGTAAACGGTTTTTTTGGAAATGGCGGATCGCGGTGTTTTGTGGCCAGAGTAAAATCCAGTGCAGAGTTGGAAGATGCCCTGAAAAGGGTTGCTTCAATTGATGAAGTTGCGATAGTCACGGCTCCGGGGTTGGAGGGAGAACCAATCTGGAATTCACTCGTAAAACATTGTGATAACACTGAAGATCGCTTTGCTATTCTTGACAGCGCTGAAGTTGTTGGATCGGATCGCGACCCTGATTTGGAGCTATTGACATATAATCCCGAGAAAAGTGTGTTACCTCAACGCAGTAAAAACGCCGCTTTCTATTTTCCCTGGATCGAGGTGGTAGATCCGGCCAAACAACTTCAGGATCAGGATCCCGCTCGTAATATTGATGCAAAATACCAGGGTAGAGTTTATGTGCCGCCCAGCGGCCATATCGCCGGTATTTATGCTCGAACCGATGTGGAGCGCGGCGTCCATAAAGCACCCGCAAATTGCGCAATAGCAGGGGCGATTAACGTAAAATATTATCTGAGCAAACGGCATCAGGAGGGGCTTAACCCGCAAGGGGTAAACTGCATACGGAATATTAACGGTAACATTGCAGTATGGGGCGCGCGAACTATCGGAGGCGATCTTAACAGTGAATGGAAATACATTAACGTGCGCCGGGTCATGCTTTTTCTTCGCGAATCCATCGACGAAGGCACCCAGTGGGTCGTTTTCGAACCAAATGATATTGCCTTGTGGGGAAAAATAAAGCGCAATGTCACTGCTTTTTTAACGAATGTATGGCGCAGCGGTGCATTGTTCGGTGCGACTCCTGAAGAAGCATTCTATGTGAAATGTGATGCCGAACTTAACCCGCCTGAAGTTCGTGATTTGGGGCAGGTCATCACTGAAATTGGGGTTGCAATTGTTCGTCCCGCGGAGTTTGTGATCTTCCGTATTTCTCAGTCAACTGGAGCAAAGGTTTAACTCAAGTTATTGACTGCGTAAGAGCTTAGGCAATGAATATGTCAGTTGATCAGGTCAGCCGTTACCGAAGGCCGGGTGTGCAAATTGATTTTATAGCTCAGAAAAAAATTCCTGAGTTGAGGACCGGTATTCCTGTTTTCGTTGGCTTTGGTGAATTGATTGAACAAACATCCTGGAATGACAAGGATAAGAGACGCTGGTGCAGAATCACATCCTGG
Organism: Methylococcales bacterium; assembly: GCA_028714175.1. Classification (GTDB taxonomy): domain Bacteria; phylum Pseudomonadota; class Gammaproteobacteria; order Methylococcales; family Methylomonadaceae; genus JAGXGJ01. The sequence goes on along the minus strand of JAQTMV010000045.1, from coordinate 15,802 downwards.
CAGCAATTCGAACAGCGCATCAAGCAGACAATAAAACACAGTTTTCTTCGTTATGCCGTGCGTGGTTTTTTTGAGAACGGCGGGGAATGTTGTGTCGTTGTTCCGATACCGGCAGGTAATCCCGTATCGGAGAGCAAACTGACTGCTTCGGCGCTGGCGGAGCCTTTCCGGGATACTTTGAATACGAACATATCCCCGGGAAGTTCAAGTGCAATGCAGGGAGTAATGGAAGATATCGAGAATATTGATTTGGTCTGTATACCGGATCTGATGATGGAAAATATTTGTCATTCACGCGATTCTGTTATAAAAGTTCAGCAGCAAGTGTTGGAGCATTGCAGAAAAATGGGCGACCGGTTTGCGATTTTTGATGCTTTTCCACTTGGTGATATAGAATGCCAGTCTTATGCACATAAAAAAAATCTTGATCTTATAAAAATCTCTGATCATCGAATGAGTATTTCAGGATCGGAAGGGGCTCTTTACTTTCCCTGGATCTTTGTTCAGCAGCTTACAATATCTATGCAGAATGAGAAAGCTGACCTATCCGAGGATTTAGTCAAGAGCATGGCTGCTACAACAATTCGTGCAGACGGTTTGGCAATGTGCCTTGTTCCTCCATGTGGTCATATGGCCGGGATTTATGCGCGCACCGATGCAAGAATTGGAGTTTTCAAAGCGCCCGCGAATGAGATTATAGAGGGCGCGCTCGATCTTGAAGTATCTCTCACTTACAACGATCAGGCCGAATTAAACCATATCGGCGTCAATTGTTTCAGGAGTTCTTTAGGGCGCGGCATTCGAGTATGGGGCGCGCGCACTTTGAGCATTCAGAAAAGCGATCAATATATAAGTACCCGGCGGCTGTTTCTGACGCTGATTCGATGGGTGGAGATAAATATGCGTGATCTGGTTTTTGAAACCAATGATCCTTCACTCTGGGATCGCATAAAACATCGGCTGCAGGGATACTGCTACGAATTGTTTAAAAACGGCGCACTGCAGGGGTATAGCCCTGCTGAAGCCTATTTTGTCAAGTGTGACAGGGAAATTAATAACGTTGAAGTTCGGGAGTTGGGAAGGGTGGTTTCCGAAGTTGGTTTGGCCTCTGTGGCGCCTGCGGAATTTATTGTTGTGCGCATAACTCAAAGCGCCAGCGGAACTATTGCCGCCTTTGTCTTTTAATTAAATCAACAGGAGAAAGCTATGGCTAATCGTACTGATCCATATCGTGTCTATAAATTTAAAGTTGAAATTGATGGTATAACTCGAGGTGGATTTCGTGAGGCCTCGGGATTGGACTCTACCCAAGATCCCATTGAGTATCGTGAAGGAACCGATGGGCTGCATTCAAAGAAATTGCCGGGATTGAACAAGTCTTCCAATATCTCTCTGAAGTGGGGTATTACAGACGATGCACAACTCTGGGAATGGCGCAAGAAAAGTATTGATGGCACTGTGGAGCGAAAGAATGGCTCGATTGTTCTTTATAATGATGCAGGAGAAGAGAAAATACGTTGGAATTTTATCGAGGGCTGGCCTACCAAATGGACAGGGCCAAGTTTTAATGCGACAGGCAATGAAGTTGCTATCGAAACACTGGAAATCGCTCACGAAGGACTTACGAAAGCATGACACTTCAGACGGAGTTTAATTTTACTCTGCCACGAGGGTATGTCGATTCGGAAGGTAACCTTCATAAAGATGGCGTGATGCGTCTGGCAACAGCTTTTGATGAGATTGCGCCTATGAAGGATCCACGGGTTCAATCCAATCCAGGGTATTTGGCTGTTATTTTGTTATCCCGGGTCATAACGCAGCTAGGTGATTTGCAACAGGTTAATCCGAAGGTTATTGAAAATCTCTTCTCAGTGGATTTTGCTTTTCTCGAAGACTTGTATAGACGGGTTAATGAGCTGGGTCATAATAAAATATCGGTAACATGTCCAGAGTGTGATGCGAATTTCGATGTCGTGGCGGGCGGTGGTTTGGGGGAGCGATAGGCTACCCCCTTGAAAGGCTGTCCGAGGAGGTAGCCTATGTGGCCTATCATTTTCATTGGCCGTATGAGCAAATTATGAATCTGGAGCATTTTGAACGGCATAGATGGGTTGAAGAAATCGCCAGGATCAATCGCAGGTTAAATGATGCCATGAAATCGGAATCTTCTGAACAATAATCGTAGAGCCATGCAAGCACGTAGTTTGATTAAAGATCCTTATTTGTCATTTCGATTTAAAGTCACAATCGATGGCGTAGTTGCCGCAGGCTTTAACGAGGTTACGGGTCTAACCCTGGAAACAGAGGTGGAGTCGTTTAGAGAAGGCGGATTTAATGCACATGAACGCCAGTTGTTCGGGCCGACAAAATGCCCTGAAAAACTGGTTTTGAAACGAGGGCTCTGCAGTACCACTCTTTGGTTATGGTACCAGGATGTAATGGCAGGAGAGCTTGTAAGAAAAGATCAGTTGACTATTACCTTGCTGGATTTTTCAGGAGAAAGGGTTTCAAATTGGGAATGGGTGTTTATGAAGGTTTGTCCGGTAAAGTGGACGGGCCCTCAATTTCGAGCAGGGTCGGCGGAAGTGGCTTTCGAAACAATAGAGCTAATTCACAAAGGTTTATTGCCGGGCAAATGAAAAGCCCAATGATCGGGTTCGATATATAGATTATTGGGTAAAAAGTATGGACAGGAAGGAAGAAATAAATAAATAGTGTTTGATTGTGATACATATTAACTGCGAGCTGTCGGGAAGCTGTGTCTTGGATTTTGATAGTAGTAGTTGGTGGTAGTGAGTGTTTTGTAAATCAAAGTAAGGAAGAAGCTGGTTATATCAGGTGCCTATGATGAGCAATGAGAGAAAAAATACCGCTGATTTACACCCGTGGGATAGTGTTGAAGGATTGGGCCGGAGTGTGTCACAACAGCACAAACGGGCAGCCAGACACATGGGCGGCTATATCGAGCAAAGTCATTTGGGACGAAATCGGGGTTCATTGGCTGCCGATCTTTATCGTCGATACCATCGGAACAGCTTGTCTTTTTTTAGCGGCGCCGATTTTCCGCTCGTTAATGCTTTCGCTCATACTTCATTGCAGTCTGATAGCAGAGGTAGAGAATCTTTACCCCCATTTTCGTCTTTAGGTTTGGACCCTTTACATCGAATGGTTAACGTATCGCCGCATAGACTACATATTGGCGGCAAGCATGGATTAATGGACATCAAGCTACGTCGAAGTGCAACTGGTTTGACTGCGAATCAGAATTCTTCGATGTTGATCTATCCGTCCAAGCCATCTGCTCAAAGTTCCACGGTAACCTCCAACGCAACCAGTTTGAGCCTTATGCCTCATTCCTCTTCTATGCTGGCGCATACTTCAGAGCAGGCTATCATTCACAGAAAAACGGGAGTTATAACCGAAAAGTCCTCCCTCGAGAATTCTTTACCCGCGATGGATACCCACCCAAGTGGTGGGCATTTTTCGTATTTAGCACAACGAGTAGTTGACAGACAAAGCCAAAGGGATTTTATTTTGAATCCTGCTTTTGAAACCCCGGTTGCCAGATTTGCCCTTCTGGAACATTACAATGCTGATAGCAAAACGCCGCCAAAAGCTGATGCTGTTTCTGGAGTACCCGCTATCAGTCTCAAAGCTGAGCCCTCATCCGAGATTATTGCCCGTGAGCAGCAAATCTCGTCTGCAGCGGCCCAGTCGGGGAATAATCGTTCGCAAAGCTCTGTGCAACGGGCGATCAGCAGACACACCGGCCTGCTTTGCCAGACGCATTATGAACCCCGCGACAATAATGTATTTAAAGGCGAACCGAGCCGGTTTGCCGGCAATGAGCTCTGGACAGGCAATACTCTTTATTTTGCATCTCCGTTTGTTACAGTCAACCGTAAATTTTCACTGCCATCAGGCAACAGGTTCGTGGGTCTTGGATTAGGGCGAAAAATTGCTGGCCGTATTGTAGGCACGCTTTCCCAACCAGGATATGCCGCGGATTTTATCCCTCCCAGCGCAATTACGAAATTAGCCCTGCTGGAACATTACAATGCTGATAGCAAAACGGCGCCAAGAGCTGATGCTGTTTCTGGAGTACCCGCTATCAGTCTCAAAGCTGAGCCCTCATCCGAGATTATTGCCCGTGAGCAGCAAATCTCGTCTGCAGCGGCCCAGTCGGGGAATAATCGTTCGCAAAGCTCTGTGCAACGGGCGATCAGCAGACACACCGGCCTGCTTTGCCAGACGCATTATGAACCCCGCGACAATAATATATTTAAAGGCGAACCGAGCCGGTTTGCCGGCAATGAGCTGTGGACAGATGATCATACTCATTATTTTGCATCTCCGTTTGTTACAGTCAACCGTAAATTTTCACTTTCATCGGGCAGCAGGTTCGAGGGTTTTGGATTAGGTCGAAAAATCGCTGGCCTTACCGAGGGCACGCTTTCCCAACCAGGATATACTGCGGATTTTATCCCTGCCAGCGCAATTACGAAATTAGCCCTGCTGGAACATTACAATGCTGATAGCAAAACGGCGCCAAGAGCTGATGCTGTTTCTGGAGTTCCGGTTATTAGCCGCAAAGCTGAACCATCTTTCAATAATATTGGCCGGCAGGAACAAACTTCATCTGAATTTACCCAGTCGTCGAAAAATCGTGCTCCGAGTTCCATGCAACGGGCGATTAGCAGACACACCGGCGTGCTTTCTCAACAGCATAATGAGTCCCGTGACAATCATGTATTCAAAGGCGGACCGGCTCGATTCGTCAGCAATGAACTGTGGACAGATGATCATACTCATTATTTTGCATCTCCGTTTGTTACAGTCAACCGTAAATTTTCACTTTCATCGGGCAGCAGGTTCGAGGGTTTTGGATTAGGTCGAAAAATCGCTGGCCTTACCGAGGGCACGCTTTCCCAACCAGGATATGCTGCGGATTTTATCCCTGCAAGCACAGTTAAGAAATTTGCCCCGCTTAAATATTACAATGCTGATAGCAAAACGGTCCCAAGGGCTGATGCTGTTTCGGGGGTTCCCATTATTAGCGCCAAAGCCGAGCCATCATCCGGAATAATTGCCCGGCAGCAACAAATCCTGTCTGGAGCGGTTCCGGCAGGGACTAATCGTGCACAGAGTTCCGTGCAGCAGGCGGTTGAAAAGCAACATAGCGGCGCCGTAGATAGATCGTTTCAGCCTGGGATGCTGGATATGCGTCTCGATTTAAAAACTGCCCTGCGTAGTATTGAACCCGGATCCAGGCATCATGATTCAATGAGAGGATATGCCAATATTGCCCCGATATCCGGAGAAAGTACTTATTTTTATGCTGTTGATCCTTTATTGAGGGGATCAGGAATATCATCTCCGATAAAAGTAAAACCGCTGGTTCAGATGCTTTTGAGTCGTCAATTTAAAGATACTGTTTCGAAAAAAGACAGTGATGATCAACGCGATCTAACAGTAAGACGCGCTGAGTCAGGCGATTTTTCGCGAACAAGGGCGAATTCGTTTTCAACAGATGCCGGCAATTTGACTTCCGGAACGGTACGGCCGGCAGCAATAGAACATCGTGAGTTCTTTTATCGTGAGCAGGCGATAGATAGCGCAATGCGTTTACCGTTGGCGCCGCATTCGAGTGTTCAGCGTAAAGTCTCCGTTTCCGGGGAACACCCTGTTGCTGGCGAGATACCGGCTGATCTGCAGCGACAAGATATTTCGAATAGTAGTTTATTGACTTCGCCAGCGGCTTCGACACAGAAAGCTGAAGCCGCCGGCGCCGAAATGGGTAAGTCTGATTCGGATTCAGTATCATCGGATGATATTGCAGATAAAGTCTGGCGAAAGCTGATGCGTAAACTGGCATCGGAACAGGAAAGAATGGGGGGTAGCAGCCGATGGGCCAGCTAGCAAAATTAACGATCAAAGTCGAGCGGGCCGGATCGGTGCTGAGTTTCGGCGATTCTTTTGCAGCCTTGTTCAACCCGGATAAACTGGTTTTTAGCAAAACGGCTAATTGGATAAAACAGGGCGCACAGCAACGCGATTGCCCTGAATTGCAGTTTACCAATGCTGAGCCACGAACCCTGCGTCTGGACCTTATATTTGATACGTTCGACCCGGAGGAACCAGGGATGAAGGACCAGGATGTACGGAGGGCGTATACCGATAAAGTCTTTCATCTCACTACTGTCGAAAAACACGGCGATAAACATAGACCCCCCGTTTGTCGTCTTTCATGGGGTGCTGCCGGGTATTTCTTTCAAGGCGTTTTGCAGCAGCTGGAGCAACAGTTTACGCTTTTTACTGAGCAGGGCATACCGGTACGGGCAAAACTGGGCTGTACGTTCAAGGAATGGTGGACGAATTATGATGATCTTAACAGGCAGGCAACCCAATCATCAGATATTGCAAAAATGCATATGGTTAAGCGGGGAGATACGTTGAGCAGTATTTCCGCAGAAGAGTATCTTGATCCCGGTTTATGGCGGCCTATTGCCATCGAAAACGGTATAGACGATCCTCGGTTATTGGTCCCTGGTACGCTGCTGTTACTGCCAACCTTGACTGACAGGAGTCGTTCATCATGAACAGCAGGCGAAACTTTGATACCTTGACCCCCGAAATTCGCCTCCGCATCAATGATCAGAATTTGCCCGCCGCAGCCAGGGCTGATTTGATTGCCGTCAGTATTTCCGAGGAGGTCAATACGACAGGCACCTTTGCTGTGACATTGTTGTGCTGGGATGGAGCCCGGATGAAAGTCAAATGGATCGATGATGATCTATTCAAGGAAGGCAATGTTATTGAAATTCAAATGGGTTACAGAGACCGCATAAAGACCTTGTTCAAAGGTGAGATTACAGGATTGGAACCTGAATTTACCAGTGATGAGCCACCTGTGTTGACGGTGCTCGGTTACGATCGGGGTCATCGGATAATGAGAAAACGCAAAACGATGTCCTTTGTTAACATGAAGGACAGTGATATCGCAAGTCAGATAGCGGGCAATAACGGATTGAGATCTGACATTACCGATACCAGGGTCACGATGGCTTATGTTCTCCAGCACAATCAGACTGATTTGGAATTTTTGCGGCAAAGAGCCCAGCGCATAGGCTATGAAGTAGGAGTAAGCGACCAGACGCTGTATTTTCGTCCGAGACGAAATAATGGCACAGAGGTGCTGACATTAAGCCGGGAAGTGGAATTGCTGGAATTTTATCCACGCCTATCGACGGTTGGCCAACTGGAAAATATCTCGGTTCAGGGCTGGGATCCAAAAAAGAAGGAAGCCGTCTTTGCCGGCTCGCAAGTTGGCGATGCAGCCAGTCTGGTTAGCGCGCAGGTATCAGGACCTGCCATCGTGCGCAAGGCGTTTCCGGGCAAGTCGGGCGGCGTAGCGACCGATTTGGCGATAGGCTCTCAAGCTGAAGCCGATCAGATTGCTAGTGGCTGGTTCAAGGAAATGTCGTTACAGTATGTTGTTGGCGACGGAGTGAGCATCGGTCTCCCCGAATTGCGCGCCGGTACGCTTATTAATATTGAAGGGCTTGGTAAGCGCTTTAGCGGCCGTTATTATGTGACCGGAACCGAGCATTCCTACAAACCTGGCAGAGGTTATCGTACCGCTTTTTCATTCAGGAGGGATGGCACATGATGAATCCTGAGCCGCTTCGAAAACTATTTGACGTTGCAGGTTTTAATGACCGGTTTTATGGTGTAGTTGTGGGGATTGTAACCAATAACCAGGATCCTGACAATATGCATAGGGTCAAAGTCCGTTTTCCGTGGCTTAACCAGGATCATGAAAGCAACTGGGCCCGAGTGGCAACGTCTATGGCAGGCAATGGCCGAGGCGCCTATTTTTTACCGGAAGTCGACGACGAAGTATTGGTGGCATTCGAACACGGACTCATTGATCAACCTTATATCATAGGTTCTCTCTGGAATGGCAAAGACCTGCCTCCTGAATCCAACCAAAACGGGAAAAATAACCACCGCACGTTCAAATCGCGTAGTGGTCATATTATTCGTTTTAACGACGAGGATGGCCGGGAAACAATAGAGATCATTGATAAAACCGGAAACAACAAAATCGTCATCGATTCAGCCAAAAATACGGTGACTATAGAAGCTAACTCCGATATCGAGATTAAATCAGCGGCCGGAAAATTGACTTTAAGTGCAATCGGCATAGAACTTAACTCCAAGGCAGGCGTGCAAATTGAAGCTTCGACCACGGTAGATTTAAAAGCCAATGCACAAGTCACTGTAAAGGGAGCCATAATAAATTTGAATTGAAAGATAATATTTTTTGTTACTCGGAGTATTTGCTTGTGTTTCTGCAAATACTTGGATAATCAACAGAGGGTGGGACAAAAATGTCTAAAAAATTCCTAGGCCGTGGCTGGAAATTCCCCGTCGAAATTAACAGGGATAAACAGCGTATAGCCGAAGCCGAGTATGAAGACAGTATTCATCAGGCAATCTGGATAATTCTTTCGACAGCAAAAGGAGAAAGGGTGATGCGTCCTGATTTTGGTTGCGGCATTCATGATCTTGTTTTTGCCATTAACAATGCGTCCACGACTGGAGAAGCGAAATTTGAGGTGGAAGAATCGTTGCGTATTTGGGAGCCCAGGATTGAGGTATTAAATGTTGAGGCGGCGGCGTCGGGAAAACTCGGAGAAGAATTGCTTATTAACGTCTTATACCGGGTCAGGACGACAGATAATCGATTTAATCTTGTGTATCCGTTTTATTTGCAACGAGGTGCAATTTAATGACCACGCAAATACCCAAGATTGACACTCGCTCTGTTGAAGAGATAGTCAACCGGGTGAAGAATCGAGCGGGCTTGGCTGATGCCCAAAACGATCTCATGGGTGAAGCTTTGGTACGGATTTTTGCCCGTTATTGCGAAATTGTTATTGAGCGTTTGAATAAGGTTCCTGAAAAAAACTACCGCGCCTTTCTGAATGAGATCGGTGTTTCCCGAAATCCGCCCATTGCCGCGCAAGTCCCTCTCACTTTTACCCCGGTTAAAAGTGCCGCAAATACATCCATTGTAGTTCCCCGATACACGAAAGTGACTGCACCTGCTGGCGAAGGAGAAAGCTCGCCGGTTGTTTTCGAGACGGCTCAAGCGATGACGTTGACGCTGGCTGAATTGCACAGGATTGTTACGCTGAATACCAAAGAAGATCGTTATAAGGATCATGATTTGTTGATTTCTGCAGACGAGGAAATGTGCGAAGCACCACCCTTTAAGGGCTCAATGCCGATAAAACACGAGTTTTATATCGGCGCGGGAGAAGCTTTCGCGGCTAACAAAATATCCAGCCTGCACCTGTTTTTTTCTGTTGAGGAACAACTGCCCCCATCGAAAGAATATATCCTGGAATGGAGAATTGAAAATAGCCAGGGAGGGCAGCTTTTAACGCCGGATAAAGATACGACTTTAGAGTTAAACCGCAGCGGCGAGATTATTTTTAACGATCTGCCTGAATGGGAAGCTTGCAATATCTCAGGGCAAAAATACTACTGGTTATCGTGCCGCCTAACAACTCAAGTCAAATCACAAAGCAGCGGAACGCGAATAAAGCCACCGTTAAAATTACCGGTCATTAGAATGATAGATATTGCAGGCGACTCGGTAGTCGAAGGTGCAAAAATCGATTACGCATTTTTTAACGGCCTGCCTCTCGATTTAAGCAAAGACTTCTTTCCTTTGGGGGCAAGACCTGTTTTTGGCGATGTGTTATACCTTGGATGTAGTGCATTTACTCAATCTGAAGCCGATGTTGCCGTTAAAATAAAATTGACTAATCCGGCGTCGGCAATGAAAGAACCGCCAATTCCAAAAGTAAACCAAAGCGGCCGGGCGGTGATTCAATGGGAATACTGGAATGGCAAGCGCTGGGAAATTCTGAAATGCCGCGATGATACACGGGCGCTAACGGAAGACGGAATAGTGTCTTTTCGAGTTCCGCAAGGATCACGAAACACGGAGGTCAACGGTTTGGATGGCCACTGGATTCGCGCCAGGCTGATTTCAGGACATTATGGCCTGGAAGGAAATTTTGCATATGGCAACCCTGATGCAGTGGGTCAGGGCTTTAAATATCTTGCTTCGACATTGGCGCCCCCGGCCATTGAATCGATTTCTGTCGGTTCTTTCAAGGAAACAGGGCCGGCCAGGCCGGAAGCAATAATTACCCATAATGATTTTGTTTTCGAAAATATCGATATTGCCAAAAATAAGTCATTTGCGCCTTTCCGGATCGGCCATGATCCGATTAAGGCTTTATATTTCGGCTTTAAAGCGAGCGGCAGCGAAATCATCGCAGGACACTGGCTGGACTTGTATTTTCGAGTAAGCAAGACCGCCAATAAAATTATTTATCGTGGCGATCAACAGTTTCCCGCATTAAGCTGGCAATGCTGGAATGGCAAAATCTGGCAGGTCTGTAAGGTGCAGGATGAGACGCAGTCTTTTAATATTACCGGCGTTGTTTCGATATTTATAGCAGAGGATATCGCAAGCTGGGATGAAACTTCACTGGGCAAGAACGGGGACTCTTTGTGCACAGACGGAGACGCTTCACTTTACTGGATCCGGGCAGTTTGGGTCGCCGGTGATTATCAATGTAACCCCGTGTTACAGCGGGTGCTATTGAATACTACGCTTGCTGCTCAGGTCATGACGCTGAACAATGAAATTCTTGGTTCAGGCAATGGCATGCCAAATCAGATTTTTTACACTGCCCGTACGCCGATACTTGATAATCCGCTGCTGGAAGTAAGGGAGCCGCAACTACCGTCAGAAGCGCAATCAAGCAGGATTTACCGGGAAGAAGGCAAGGATGCTATCGCAATCATTAAAGATGCCCAGGATCAAATTGAAGAAATCTGGGTTCGCTGGCACGAAGTGAATGATTTCCTTTTGTCCAATAACCTGGATCGGCATTTTGTCGTCGAGCGCTTGAGCGGTGAAATTCGCTTCGGCGATGGTTCGAAAGGAATGTTACCCCCGTTGGGAGCCAATAACATTCGTTTACGAGCCTATAAAACCGGTGGCGGAACTTCAGGAAACAAACCGGTAAACAGTATCAAACAGTTGCGCACCAGTTTGCCGCTGGTAGCTTCAGTGACGAATCCTGATGCTGCGTTTGGCGGGCAGGATATCGAGGACTGGAATTCAGTGTACACCCGCGGTACCAGTTATCTGAGGCATCGCGGACGGGCAGTGACTACGGAAGATTACGAGGATCTTGCCAGAAATGCATCACGGCAAGTGGCCAGGGCCAAATGCTATCCAAATAAGGATCTTGCTTCCGATTCAGCGGATACGGCTAAACCGGGTGTTGTCAGTCTTGTCGTCGTACCCGAAAATGTGCAAGCTGAACCAAGGCCAAATCTGGATTTGCTGCGCCGTATATGGAATTTTATAGATCAGGTTCGTGAGCAAGGCCCGACGTTGATTGTTGCCGGCCCGGAATACGTGCGCATCAGTGTTGAGGCGGTGATCGTGCCGGCGTATGAATTTATGGAGGCTGATATTGCTGGCACCTGTCAAAAGCGTCTGGAGGCATTTTTGCATCCTTTGACCGGCGGAGAAAATTCGCAAGGATGGGGGTTCGGAGAAAAGCCCCATGAATCTGATTTGTATGCGCTTCTTGAATCTGTTGCTGGCTTGGAGTATGTGCGGACCCTGCGGATTATTAGCGAAGAAGAGCGGCAAGGCTTGCTCGAAAGCGGAAGTTTTTTGATTTGTTCTGGAAAACACAAGATTCATTTGGATTAATACTAGGCTAATGAATATTTGTATGTGCATTTGGGATTAATTTACTATGCCATTGAAAATACCTGAACTGGATGATCGAAATTATAGCGATCTGGTGGCTGAAGCGATTTCAATGATCCCTCGTTATGCGCCGTCATGGTCGAATCACAACCCTTCCGACCCCGGCATTACCTTGGTCGAACTGCTTGCGTATTTTACCGAGATGCTGATATACCGGCTGGATCGTGTCGGCCGGGACAATAAAGTCAATTTTTTGAGATTGCTTCTCGGATTGGACGGCGCTGACTGGAAACAATTAAAACAGTTATCGCTTGAGGACGTAGAGAAGCTTATTCAAGAGACTGTAGTGGGCTTAAAACAACCGCAACGAGCCGTTACCTGCGAGGATTATGAATATTTGGCTAAACAGGCAGTTTTGCCATTTTGTGGCGAGAATCATGGCATTCGCATCCGTTGTGTCGAGAGGAAAAATCTTGAAGCTGACGAGTTTTCTCGTGATTTTGATCGCCCAGGGCACATAAGCCTGGTTGTAGCCGCTGGCAGCGATAGTACACCGGATAACTATCAACTATTGATTCAGGAAGTTCGTGCGTGTCTGGAACCCAAACGCCTGCTCACTACCCGGCTTCATATTGTTCAGCCTTGTTATGTATGGCTTGCATTCAGTGTGGTCATCCAGCCCAGACTTGATGTGTTATCGGAAAATGTTCATAAATCCGTTATTAAAAAACTCAGACAATTTTGCAGCCCATTTGCTGGAGGCGGCCCGGATGGCAATGGTTGGCCTTTCGGTCGCAATCTATACCTTTCCGAGATATATGATGTTTTGGAACAGGTAGCCGGGATCGATTATATAGAAACAGTGACAATCCGGCGTTTCTCATTAACGAAAGAGTCTTTGCTGGATGACCAGACAATAATCGGTGTGCAGATTGGCGAGAGTTCTACAGTGGGAGTGGATTCCATGATTGGTATCAAGTTTTCTGATAGCGATCGATTCATTATCGATGGCACGGGAAAACTTGCCGGAATTATGCTCAAGCCTTATGAGTTGCTTGGTATAGAATTACAGGAAGGGGATATACGGATTGTGGAGTCATTGCCGGATCCGAAGGTTTGGGAGGAGAAAGATATTTATGGCGAATGAGACAGACATACTGCTAAGGCATTTGCCGGAGATCTACCATCATGATTCTCAAGATCTTCGAACACTATTAACCGCATTTGAAGAAGTGCTTCTAGGAAATAAAGGCAGTGATTATGAGGGTTTGGAACAGATTATTGCCAATATTCCGAATCTTTTCGATCCAGCTCCAGGAATCGTTCTATCGAAATCCATCCTGTCCAGGACGCCGGCAAATTTTTTGCCCTGGCTGGCGCAATGGGTTGCGCTTGGACAATTACAGCAACTTCCACGAACAGAAAAAGAGGATGAGGAAGTGGAAGAGCAATACAGAAATCTTATCGCCAGAATTGTACCTTTGTATGCCATCAGGGGAACCAAAAGCTATCTTAAAGAAATACTGGGCATGTATTTCCCGGAGATTAATGTGGAAATTAATGATGAAGCATTGCCTAGTATGAAGGTGGGATATTCAATTATAGGAAAGGATACCCGTCTGGGCGGGGATATACCGTTTTATTTTTATGTAAAACTCCTGTTTCCGGCACAGGAAAGCGAGCACCCGCAGTTGCTGGAGAGAGTGCGTGCTGTCATCGATCTGGCCAAGCCTGCGCATACGGCGTATCAACTGGAATGTGATTTTGCAGGATAGGAATAAAAATACGGACAATCATCAAAAGTGGAATGATCATTTAATAAACCTTTATGAAATGAATTTTTTAGGCCGTTAACTGGAGGGTCTTGATATGAAGAAGAAACAACAGATAGAGAATCGACCCAATTACAAAAATGGTCAGTTACTGCTTGATAAGGATTTTCTTGCTGAGCAAAGCTATCATATCAACGCTCGCCGCCGGCATAATCTGAAATTGCACGGCAGCGGGGTAGTTCGCGGACTTGAAGTAGTACGCAGAAGCGATACATTGATTACGGTGCAACCCGGATACGCGATAGATCATTCAGGACAGGAAATATTTCTTGAAAGCGCAGAAGAAATCGATCTGTCCGAATTCGGGCCCAATGATATTGTCAACGTCAGTTTGATGTTTCAGGAAGACGAGTCGACAGAAGGCGTCATAAACAAGAGTGTTATTAACACTAATTCAATACCGGGCTTTGCGGTTATCCTAACGGCCACGGCAAAAGAATATCCGACTGAAGTATTGCTGGCACGAGTGAAACTTGACTCGCAAAAGAAGGCCGCTGTAGATGCCATTGATTATTCAGACACTCAATATGCGGGTACAATGTTGGCGCCAGGCTGGGTGAGAATGTCGTATCGCCCAATTGCACTGGTAAATATTCCGGTAGGCGAAGACGAAATTCCACCGGCTTTTAGGGTGGGTGCTACCGAGGCCCTGTCGCCCAAACCTGAAAAGGATGGCAAGGACAAGGGAGCAGCAGGGACGATGGCAATTACACTTCCACCTTCAGTTACTAAAATCCTTCGCTTCAGAATTGCAGGATCAATAAACGAGGGCAATATCGCTTTCAGTTTGTTATGTGGCGGCTGGGATCCTGGAAAGAATGAACATGTGAGCCGGGAGTTAATAAAGGAAACCATAACCGGCGCACCTTTTATGAAAACCTATGTGATTGGCGACACTTATATCGATCCGGAATATTCAACACTGTCCTTGTGGCTTAGAAGTACGCAAAGGGCGGCAATTTCTTTGATTGCAGCCGAGGTGGGTTACTACTGACCCGGATTCAAATTATTACAGCAGGTAATGAATCCGTAACGGTAGAAACCCCACAAAAGCCCAGAGCTCACAAAGAATTAAATTAATCCATACAGAAACCATAGCGGTTTATAACGAATTCTGTAAGGCTTTCCCGTATAGGGTTTTCATTATATCCGTGACAACGCATATAGCCCGGGCAACACATCCCTGTGTTGCCTTATTGCGGTTTAAGATTAATTAATGGTATGGTGTCCGCGATTTCTCATGCAGCTGGAATAGGATCTTTTGTAAGCTTCTTCCGCGCTAAAACCTTGTTTAGCGCCGCCGCCAAAACCGCCTGCTGCAGCGCCTATCGCAGCGCCAGCGCCTGGATTTCCGGTGAATGCACCCACAATTGCACCTCCTGCAGCTCCGATTAATGCGCCCGTTCCCGCGCCTATAGCGGTTTCTTTTGTGGTTCCTCCAGAAGCTTGACTAGCAAGTTGTTTGCATTCGGCCATATCCTGGTTGATTCGATAAGCATTCGGATCATTATAGGAGTCAACCGTAGGCTGCCATCCTCCATAGCTGTAGCAACCTGAGATCAAGGCGCCGGCTATAAAAACAATGCTGGTTATTAATTTTTTCATACAGTTTACCTTAGTGAGTTATTGTTACAGTTTATTAATTATTTATGAACACAATCTGAACGTTTTGACATTATTATAGTTCCCTTAATACCCGTAGCGGAGATTTATTAAGCACATGTCTTACCCCCCAGCATCCTGCAAAGCCTATGAATAAAGCCCCTGTAAAAGGTATTACAGGCCACAGGTAAAGGCTGGGGCGATACTCCATAGTCATCACTTGCGTATACAAAGCATAGATAATGGTTTCCGAAATGACTACAGCCAACAAACCGGATATTAGCCCCAGCGCGGTAAATTCGATAATATGAGTTTTTCTTAACAATGAACGATTCGCGCCCAGCGTTCGCATTAACGCGCCTTCATAAATTCGACTATCCAAGGTGGCATAAACGGCGGCAAACAACACGGTAAACCCTGCCATCAAGGCAAAGTACAGCAAGTAATTGATGGCTTCGGTCAATTGAGTCAATATGGTTTTAAATTGCTGCAAAATCAAATCAACTTCCAGAATAGTCGTGCCGGGATATTTTTTTACCAGCGTATTTAA
>JAQTMV010000044.1 GCA_028714175.1 Methylococcales bacterium | reverse complement strand
TAAGGTCTGATCGCCCAGCGATCTAATACCGGCGTGGAAATTTTACCATACCGGCTCCAGCGGAGCCCTCCCAACGCCAGTTAGCACCAACCATGACTCGTTGGTCTGAGGCAAAGCCTCGTTAGCATTAGGGGCATCATTCGCCAGGGAAGGTGCTGACATTAGCAAAGAGAACATCAAGTAAGCTAAAATACATTTCATAAGTTTTTCCATCGATGTGGTTTTCAAAATTATGCGAAACGTTCAATTATCATGTGTGGCATAGCCACGTGCTCTCTGGGATTCAATCCCAGCAAAAAGCTTCTGCCATGTTTACAGTCTAAATTTGACTATGTTTTTAATATGGAATATTCATTAGACTACAGCGGACTCCCCTGTCCAGACAAATATTCACTGAGTTTAAGATAGAGCCCTGTTCACATTACATCTGAATGGCGCTGTCCCAATTTCTCTGCTCGGGAGACATCATATCGGGTCAGAGGAGGCCCAGTCTCCGTTGGCCCACAGAACCGTGCGTATGGATCCGTACATGGCTCCTCATGCAAGACGTATCCATTGAGAGACTTCAAACCAATGCGCCAACTTTCGGTCGGATCGTATTTCCTGTCCTTTCAGGTTAATAAACCAACTGTTGGGGCAGGCTCTCGTCACCGCTCTGGCGTTTGAGAGCACCCACCGTTTGTTGTTTGAAAAGACCGTTTTTGATGCTTGTTTTCGTGGTACCCCTCGTTTGAACAGATTTCGGTAAAGATGCTGTTTTCTCTTTTGCTGACTCACCACTCTTGATAGTAATCGCCGCCGGGTATGGGTTTCGATTTTATGCAATTGGGACGGGTAGTTGGTCAAACTATAATAGTTCGACCAGCCCACATACCATTGATTGATCTTGTCCAGGGTCGGTTCCAACGTTTTATGGGGGCCTCGCGGTGTCAGTGCTTTGACTTGCCTCGGAAAGCAAACTCAAATCGGGGCTAGAACAATGGTGAATGAACATAACACGGTTAGCGTCGGCCCTATTCAACGAGTGATTGCCTACTGCGCACGCAATGCCTTCGTCACGCTGCTATTGGTCACAATCTGTGCCTTTTGGGGCTACCGGGCCTTAATCAGCACGCCGTTGGACGCCATCCCTGATCTGTCCGATGTACAGGTCATTATCTACACGGATTGGCCCGGACGCAGTCCTGATCTGGTCGAGGATCAGATTACTTATCCACTCACCACCACGCTGCTGGCTGCGCCCAAAGTCCAATTTGTGCGCGGTCAAAGTTTTATGGGGTTGAGTTTAGTTAATGTCATTTTCGAAGACGGTACCGACATTTACTGGGCGCGTTCGCGGGTGCTTGAATATCTTAATTCGGCGGCAGCCAAACTGCCCGAAGCTGTGCGGCCTACGCTAGGGCCGGATGCCACCGGCGTAGGCTGGGTCTTTGAATATGCGCTGGTCGATAAATCCGGCCATAATAACCTGGCGCAGCTTCGATCCTTGCAGGACTTTAAACTGCGTTATTGGCTGGAGTCGATTGAAGGCGTGGCGGAAGTCGCCTCCATAGGGGGCTTTGAGAAGGAATATCAGGTCACCGTGGATCCCAACAAGCTGGCTGCCTACGGCATTTCTTTAAACCAGGTCGCACAGGCCATCCGCCGCTCCAATAATGACGTCGGCGGACGGGTACTGGAGATCGCAGGGCATGAGCATTTTATCCGTGGGCGCGGTTATATCCACACTGTTTCCGACATCGAACGGGTTAAACAACGTCTCGGTGAGATTAAAAAGTCTTTGCCGCAAGGGGTCGAGATTGTCACCACCTATGACCGCTCGGATTTGATCGAACGGGCGATCGCAACCCTCAAGGATACCCTGATTGAAGAGATGATCGTCGTCTCCTTGGTGATCATGGCGTTTTTATTGCATTTTCGTTTCTCCCTGATCGCCATTCTGACCTTGCCCATCGCCATTTTGCTGGCTTTCATCCCCTGTCGACACAGCATATGTCCGCCAATATCATGTCTCTGGGCGGCATTGCCGTGGCTATCGGCGCTATGATCGATGCGGCTATCACCATCATCGAGAACATCCATAAACGACTGGAAAGCGAGGGGGACAACGCCATTGCCAGGCGCCGCGAAGTGATTATTCAGGCCATGCAGGAAGTGGGACCGAGCATATTCTTCGCCTTGCTGATTATTACCTTCTCCTTTCTGCCGGTATTCGCACTGGAAGGCACGGAAGGCCGGCTTTTCAAACCCTTGGCGTTCACCAAAACCTATTCCATGGGCTTCGCTGCCGTGCTGGCCATTACCTTGACCCCTGCGCTGGCGGTATTATTGATTCGCGGCAGAATACGCAGCGACACCAGCCTGCTCAACCGGACGCTGGTTGCCTGGTATACGCCGGTAGTCCGCTTTGCGCTGCGTTTTCGTGCCTGGGTGATCGGGATTTCGGTACTGTCTCTGCTGCTGACCATTCCGGTTTTCCAAAAGCTGGGCAATGAGTTCATGCCGCCGCTCAACGAAGGCAGTATGCTGTGTATGCCCACAGCGCTGCCGGGTATGTCCGTTACCGAAGCGGGAAAAGTGTTGCAGTCCATGGATAGACAGATTAAGACTTTTCCGGAAGTGGAACGGGTGTTCGGCAAAATTGGCCGTTCCAGCAGCCCCACCGATTCGGCGCCCTTATCGATGGTAGAGACCGTCATCACTCTAAAACCGATGGATCAATGGCGCAAGGGCATGACTTGGGATGACCTGATTGCCGAAATGGACGAAAAAATGCGCTATCCCGGCATGCCCAATATCTGGTGGATGTCAAGGACAAAGGCATCGCCGATTATGTCAATCTGGCACGGCAGGTGGTCAATGAAAAGGCGGCTATCCCGCAAGGCGTCAGGGTAGAGTGGGCCGGGCAGTTCAAGTATTTTGAGCGGGCCAAGGCCAAACTCAAGGTGCTGGTGCCTTTAACCCTGGTGATTGTGTTCCTGATGCTGTTCCTTAACCACGGCTCAATCGGCGAAGCGATGATTGTCCTGCTGACCATTCCGTTTTCTCTTATCGGCGCCGTGTGGCTATTGTATTTACTTGATTACAATATGAGCATCGCGGTCTGGGTGGGCATGATTGCGCTTGCCGGACTTGATGCCGAGATGGGCGTACTGATGATGCTTTATATGGACTTGAGCTACCGCCAGCGCAGCGCGGAAAACCGCTTGCAATCCCGCCAGGATCTCACCGAAGCGATTGTTGAAGGCGCTGTACGCCGCATACGGCCAAAGCTGATGACCGGCATGACGATGCTGCTCGGCCTGGCCCCTATCCTGTGGAATACAGGAACCGGCGCGGATGTGATGAAACGGATCGCCGCGCCGATGGTGGGGGGAATCATCTCTGCGTTGCTTATGGTGCTTATTGTTTTTCCAGCGGTATATTCTTATTGGAAGGGTTGGCGGCTCAAGTAAGCGGGGATGATTAACAGCACGGCTTCTGGTTCCCAGCCTCCGGATTGGTAACCTAAGCCATGGTCGCTCCAGCTTCAATCCGGTAGCGCGTGAAGGGGTCGTTCTGTGAATAAGCATTTCCGGGTTAAAATGTCCGTTATTCACCCTTTTCCGGAGAGTATATTGATGTCTTTGCAAACTATCACTGAATTACTCAATAAACAAAAACTTGTAGAGCAGATGCTACACAATCAGACGATGCAGCGGCAGGATCTGGTTGAATCAATGACACACAAACAGCATTTGTCTGAATTACAGGTCGCTCTCGGACGTTTATCGCCCGGCGAGATCGCCACCACTTTGGAAGCCTTGTCTCTCCAGGATGCCCAACTGTTGTGGGCCCAGGTTAATCCGGAGATGGAAGAAGATATTTTATGGGAGTTGTCAGAGCTGCTGCGCGAGCAATTGGTCGGCGACCGGGAGCCAAAATTCAGTAAAGGATCGATTAACGTCTGCGAACTGATCAACGAACAGGTACGGGTAACCGAAATCACTAGCTATAAAGACTTAGTGGCCGCCAAACCAATCTGGATAGATTTGTTCGATGCGTCTGAATCCGAACGGCGCGCTATTGGACGCCATTACGGATTAAAATTGCCCAATCCCGATGACCTGACCGATTTAGAAGTCAGTGCCCGCTTTTATATTGAAGAAAATGGCGAAATTCATCTTAATTCCAATTTTTTGTTGAATCGTGGACCTACCCCACTCAGCATTCCGGTTGTCTTTATTATCAATGCCGATATTTTATTCACGGTTCGCCACGAGGATCTCCCCGTATTTCGTTTACAGCGCTTGCGTGCTCGTAACCAGGCCGGCATTATTACCGATTGCAAAGAGGTATTGCTTGATCTTTATGACGCAGATGTGGCGTATTCCGCGGATGCTTTGGAGGACAGCTATGTCACTCTAAGGCAGGCTGGGCAAAAGGTATCGAGCGAGACAATAACCGATGCCGAGGCGACCCGTATCCTGGCAAATATTGCTACTGAAGAAGATCTTAATGGGCTGATTCAGGGCAATATGCTGAATACTCAGCGGGCAGTGTCTTTTTTAATGCGGAACCGGTTTTTATCGAAAAGGCAGTCTGTCACCGCCAATCAAGTATTGCGGGATATCGAGTCCATTAACAAACATACGGCTTTTCTGCTTGAAAAGATCAATTTCCTGATGGAAGCTACCGTAGGCTTTGTCAATGTCAATCAAAACCGGTATATTTCGCAATTAACGATCATCAATATCGTGTTTATGCCACTTAACCTATTGGCCGGCATCGGCGGCATGTCCGAATATACCATGATGACCGAGGGTATCCCCTGGCCTGTGGCCTACAGCGTGTTTACTGCCGGTATTGTTTTAATCGGCTGGCTGACGTTCGTCGCGTTAAAGCATTCTAATAACCAAAGACAACGAAAAAAACCTTGACTACAGGATTATCATGCCCGATTTTCCACGTCCCGTTTTGAAAAAGCGAAATCTTTTGGCGGCTGTCAACGCCCATTCAGGAAAACAAACTCACCATGTTGCTGCGCCAAGGCGCCGATATCGATTTGGTGCTGAGGCTTATTGCCGCCTCCTTCCGAACCCGTCAAAACGGCACCGACATCACTTACTACAATCGCCCTATGGATGCGAGCTATGACACGTTTCGTCAATTAGTCACGCCCATATCGACGATTCTTATTCAAAGATAACATCGAAGTGTTTTTCATTTATTAACTGGCCTGTTTCATCAACTACCCTTACTGACCAATTATGCTTGGCTGTGTTATAAAATATTTGGCGGCTTGATGTGCGCCAGGCATCAGAAGAAATATTTATTTTTTTTCTGGAAATGAGAACACCATCCAGCAACCATTCATGATAAACGGTTTTGCCTTTCATTCCGGTTAATTCAACAAAATAATAAATCTTTATTGATTTTTTTTTACTAACTTTCACCGGTAGGCTTATTTCACCTACCGGTTCGTTTTTATTAATCTTGTAAGTTAGCAGAGCTCTGCGTACATTTTTATTAATCTCTGCTTTCGTAATAGCAGTAGTATCAACACTTTTTTCAGGCAAAGCCGCTTGAGCGTGCAAATCCGTTTTTTGAACGTCAATTTTTTCAGGTAAGGTCGCCTGGGGTTGCAAACCAGTTTTTTGAGCGTCATCGTTAATAAAAAAGAACATCGATACTACAATCAACGCAATACAGCCCAAGGCTAGCAATATCCGTTTAACATTCCATAACGTTATCATTCCTGGCACAGGAATGTCTTTTCCCGGTTTACTTCCGGCTGTAGGATATCTAACCTTGATTTTAATGTTTTTTTTGTCTGCCATAAAATTACCTGATGAGTTGCGATGTCATGATCTCTATCCAATACTGAATGGGAATGAGAGTAGCTGTATTTTCAAGGGAAAATGATCACACAAAACATGACATAACTGCAAGGAGACCGGTGATATAACTTTTATATTTTCCATGTTCTTGTTGTAATTGGAGTAATTGCCAAATGTATAATTAACAGGTGTTTGCTGTTCCAAGATGCTGACGGCACTATAAAAGCTATCAATCGGTTACTCTTTCTATAGTGATAAAATCGAATTTTCCAGGATTAATCAAGTAATGAGTAAAAAAATCAAAACGGTATTTGTTTGCGATCAATGTGGCGCGGATTTTCCGCGATGGGGCGGGCAATGCACCAGTTGCGGCGAATGGAATACAATCAAGGAAGTAAGGCTGGGTTCTGCAAGCGCAGATCGAACTAGCCGCACAGGTTATGCCGGCAGCCGGTCCGAGGTTAAATTATTGACCGATGTTAATTTGTCGCAAGCTGAACGCATTTCGACCGGGATTTCAGAATTTGACCGTGTTTTAGGCGGCGGTATTGTCAAAGGCAGTGTGGTATTGATTGGCGGCGCGCCGGGGGCAGGGAAGAGCACACTTTTGTTGCAGGCAATTGCCAATATTGCCGATAGGTCCGTCAGTGTATTGTATGTGTCAGGGGAGGAGTCGCTGCAACAGATTGCTGAAAGAGCGCACCGGTTAAGGCTTCCGGCCGATAAAATCATGATGCTGATGGAAACTTCGGTGCAGCGTATTTGTGATATGTTGGATGAAATCAAGCCGCAAATTCTGGTGATTGACTCGATTCAGGTTATGTATACACAAGAGGCGGATTCAGCGCCTGGATCAGTTTCTCAAGTCAGGGAGTCGGCCAGTTATCTGACTCAATATGCCAAAAAGCATCATGTTTCTATTTTTATGGTCGGGCATGTGACCAAGGATCAATCACTGGCAGGGCCGATGACCTTGAGTCATATTGTCGATACCCAGGTCATGCTGGGTTCGACTGATGATGCCCGCTTTCGTGTGTTAAGGGCGGATAAAAATCGCTTTGGCAGTGTCGGCGAATTGGGTTTTTTTGCCATGGACAGTTCAGGGCTTAAAGAAGTCAGGAACCCTTCGGCGATGTTTTTGAACAGAGCGGAAAAACCGTCATCGGGCAGCGTGGTTACCGTATTATGGGAAGGCACGCGGCCTCTGTTGGTGGAAATTCAGGCCTTGGTTACGGAATGTCAGTATGGCTATCCAAGGCGGCTGGCTGTTGGTTTCGACCAAAACCGTCTAGCCATGTTGCTGGCTGTGCTTTATAGGCATGGCGGTATTTTTACCGCACAGGACGAAATTTACGCCAATGTCGTCGGCGGCATTAAAGTGACGGAAACCAGTTCCGATTTAGCTATTGTCGTCGGAATTGTTTCCAGTCTGAGGGATAAGGTGATTCCACACGATGTGTTCTTTTTTGGAGAAATCGGTCTGAGCGGTGAAATCAGGCCGGTTGCCAATGGCCATGCACGGCTCAATGATGCGGCGAAACATGGCTTTAAAAAAGCAGTGATTCCCAAAGCCAATGCGCCAAAAACGCCTGTTAAGGGTTTGGAGATTCACCCAGTGTCCACGCTTTCTGAAGCGCTCGATATTCTTTCCGAGATGTAAGCGGGGGCAAGCTAATTATTAAAATCCTGCAGGCGCCTTCTCTGGATACATTGTGTATTTAAAACCTAGCGCTGCTTCCCAATCATGCAGCATTGATAAAGTAACATCACTGGCAAGCTTACCGGCGCTAAGACCTGGACTTAGCTCAGCAGAAAGTTCCTCGGTTAAAATTTTTGCAGGAATCAAATCACAGCCAGCCTTGTGTGCAGCCATTGTCCGCTTATGTCCATCCCGGATATAAATAAATCCGTTGCAGACAAAAACGTCTATAGCCTGATTTTCTAGAATGCCATTATTTGAGAGTTCATAGTCCTCGCCGGTAACCGCTTTTACAGGTTGCGTCGGTAATAACTTTCGGGGGGCTATCCACAGCGATGGATATGAACTATGGCTTAACCACTTGTCAAAACAGTCCTTGATTTTCCCGGCAATCACTTCAGGTAATGTATAGGAGGTATCAATTATCAAGTCATAATTGTCATATTTTCTAAAATTCACGTTATATAGCTTCTGGAATCGCTGGTCTTCGATCACCTGGCGTTTCAGGTTATTCTCAAGTGTCGCTTCTAAACTGGGATTATTCTCGTCATGTCGAGATTCGTTAAATACGCGTTCAGCGCCTACAACAGGATCAACCGATAAAAACACTTTAAACGCTGCCGGGATAAAGTGCCAGGCCAGCCTGGAGTCGAGGATCAAGTGGTCTTGTGTTTTGCCTGTTTCAACCACATAAGAATCGATTTCATCATCAATACTGCGGTCCGTTTGTGATATTTTGTTCAGTTCCAGCGTTGTTACGCCGCGTCTTTTTGCGATGGCGCGCTGTATGGTTCCGGTTCCGATTATCTCATAGCCTGTTAGCTGTTTCAGCGCAGCCGCCACTGATGATTTACCACTGCCGATATCGCCTGACATCACAATAATATTTTTCATATCGATTAAACCTTCCGATTACCGCCATCTGGGAGCTATCATAAAAAATATGCTATGGTAGCATTAATCATCGTATTAACGCCGCACTTGTGTGCGGTTCAGTTTGGCACCAAGTTCTGCATGAACAGGCTTCGCTAATAGTTTATAATTGATCTCTTTTAAAAATTATCATCGGCCAGCTCACTAATTGGCTTTTTGTATCGACTGGCAGTCATTGGTTAAAAACACCCCATGCAAGAAATAAATCCGATTAAAAATAAAATAGCCGACCTGAAAAGCCGTGGAGACGCGCTTAGGAGGTATCTTTGACTTTGATGTCAAGAGTGAGCGCCTGGTCGAAGTTTTAAGAGAACTGGAAAATCCGAAAATCTGGGATAATCCCGAACAGGCGCAAGCGTTGGGTAAGGAACGGGGACAGCTGGAAGTCATTGTCAACACGATTAATGAACTGGAACGCGGTCTGGCCGATGCAGAAGAACTGCTGCTAATGGCGGTTGACGAAGACGATGAAGAAACCGTTGATACCGTTGTTGATGATTTGGCGCATTTTGAAAAAAGAGTGGCAGACCTTGAATTCCGACGCATGTTTTCAGGAGAAATGGATGCCAATAATGCTTTTCTGGATATACAGTCCGGTTCGGGCGGCACCGAAGCGCAGGATTGGGCATCGATGATTGAACGGATGTTTTTGCGCTGGGGCGAGCGCAAAGGTTTTAAAACCGAATTGATCGAGGAATCGCAGGGTGACGTAGCCGGTATCAAAAGCGCCACGATTAAATTCGAAGGCGAATACGCCTTTGGCTGGCTGCGTACCGAAACCGGTGTGCACCGCCTGGTCAGAAAATCGCCGTTCGATTCCGGCAATCGCCGCCACACGTCGTTTGCCTCGGTGTTTGTATCGCCGGAAATTGATGATGATATTGACATAGACATCAACCCCGCCGATGTGCGTGTGGATGTCTATCGCGCCAGCGGCGCCGGCGGTCAGCATATCAATAAGACCGAATCCGCCGTGCGTATGACGCACAACCCGACCGGCATCGTCGTGCAATGCCAAAGCGACCGCTCGCAGCATAAAAACCGCGATACCGCGATGAAGCAGTTAAAAGCCAAATTGTATGAGCTGGAAATGCGCAAGCGCAGTGAAACAGCTCAGGCCTTGGAAGATACCAAGTCGGATATAGGCTGGGGCAGCCAGATTCGTTCTTATGTGCTGGATCAATCGCGCATCAAGGACTTGCGCACCGGTGTCGAAACAGGTAATACCCAGGCGGTTCTGGATGGCGATCTGGATCAGTTTATTGAGGCCAGTTTGAAGAGCGGATTGTAAGTTTATTAAGACATTTTTAACGGCATATCAAGACCAAAAGCATATGAAAATTGAAGCGTTGCGCGTTAAAAACTTTAAAACGTTTAAAGATATTAAGCTCTCTAATTTACCCGCTATTTCGGTGTTTATTGGTGCGAATGGCACGGGAAAAACCACTTTGTTTGATGTTTTTGGTTTTTTACGCGATTCCTTACAAGATAACGTTAAAGTCGCTTTACAAAAACGGGGCGGATTTAAGGAAGTTGTCACGCGTGGAGAAACAGGACCGATTGAAATTGAAATTAAATTTCGTGAACATGATGAAGGAACACATAGCCCATTAGTCACTTATTCGCTAACTATTAGTTTAGAAAACCATCAACCTGTTGTTGAACGAGAAATTCTTAAATATAGGCGCGGGCAAAAAGGCAAACCTTGGCATTTTTTAGATTTTAGTAAAGGTAAAGGTGATGCCATTACGAATGAAGAAAACTATTCTGATAAAGAATCTAAAGAAGAAAAAGTACAGCAGCAAGTTGATTCTCCAGATATTTTGGCGTTAAAAGGTTTAGGACAATTTCAACGCTTCAAAGCAGCCAACAGCTTTAGGAGACTGATTGAAAGCTGGCATGTGTCTGATTTTCATATCGGCGACGCTAGACCTAGCCAAGAAGCGGGTTATGCAGAACACCTTTCGACACGCGGCGAAAATATGCCATTAGTTGCTCAATATCTCTATGAAAATCATCCAGATATTTTTCAACATATTTTAAAGATTATGGCAGAGCGTGTTCCGGGGGTTTCCAAAGTCGAAGCTACTAATACCGATGATGGTCGTATTCTATTGAAATTTCAGGACGGTTCTTTCAAAGACCCATTTATTGCTCGGTATGTTTCTGACGGCACAATCAAAATGTTTGCTTATTTACTCTTGCTGCATGACCCTAAACCACATCCATTGCTATGCGTAGAAGAGCCGGAAAACCAACTTTATCCCAGTCTTTTTTGCGGGTTAGTTGAAGAATTCCGTAATTATGCTGACAAAGGCGGACAAGTGATGATTTCAACGCATTCGCCTGATGTCCTCAATTACATTGAACTTAATGAAATTTTTTGTTTATCTAAAAAACAAGGCATTACAATTATTAATCGAGCCAGTGAGAATGAGTTACTCGTTAATTTATCCAAAGAAGGTGATTTACCTGGAGCTTTGTGGAAACAAGGTTTATTTAGCGAAGTTAACCCTGCATGAAACAATTAGTGTTTCTTCTGGAAGAAGAATCGATGAAAGCTTTGTTGGATGTTTTATTGCCACAAATCCTACCCCAAGAGATTAATTTTCTTTGCATACCCCATGAAGGAAAACAGGATTTGGAAAAATCAATTCCCCGCAAATTACGCGCATGGCAAGCTCCTGACACTGCTTTTGTTATTGTGCGTGATAAAGATGGTGCTGATTGTATTGAAATAAAAAAACGTCTAGTCAATTTATGTCAGCAGGCAGGACGCAGCGATAGCTTGGTACGCATTGCTTGCCACGAACTGGAATCCTGGTTTTTAGGTGACTTAGCCGCTGTTGAAAAAGCTTTCAATATCAAAAAACTGGCAGGACAACAACAAACTAGAAAATACAAAGAACCTGATAAGTTATCCAATGCGTCAGAAGAGCTAGAAAAATTAGTCAAAGGCTATCGTAAAGTCAGTGGGGCTAAGAAAATTGCTGCCCACATGACTATTGACCAAAATTATTCTCACAGCTTTAATTGTTTTATTAGAAGTGTTAGCGGCTTAACTAAAACTTGCTAAAATCGCCTTCTACTAAAATCATGCATCATTTCCGTATGTTAAATTTAAATTATTAAAATTCATGTCAGAAATCCAACAAGACGAACAAGAACAAATCAGACAACGCCGAAGCAAATTAAACGAGTTGCGGGAAAATGGCGGTATTGCCTTTCCTACCGATTTTCGCCGCAATGTAGTGGCCGGTGAACTGTTAGCCGAATACAATGAAAAGTCCAAAGAAGAATTGGAAGCTGAGCCGCTGCGCGTAAAACTCGCAGGTCGCATCATGACGCGGCGGGTGATGGGTAAAGCCAGTTTTTGCCATATTCAGGATATGTCCGGCAAAATCCAGCTTTATGTCACCCGCGACGCGCTGGCTGAAGGTTTTTACAACGACCAGTTCAAAAAGTGGGACATTGGCGATATTATCGGCGCGGAAGGTGTGTTGTTCAAAACCCAGACCGGTGAACTTAGCGTCAAGGTCGATGATGTCCGGCTGCTGACCAAAGCCTTGCGTCCGCTGCCTGAGAAATACCACGGCATTGCCGATCAGGAAATCAAATACCGGCAGCGTTATCTGGATTTGATTATGAGCGAGCAATCGCGAAATACCTTTTTAATTCGTTCCAAAGTAGTTGCCTATATTCGCCAATTTTTGATCGAGCGCAAGTTTCTGGAAGTGGAAACGCCGATGATGCAGACGATTCCAGGTGGTGCAACCGCACGGCCTTTCACTACCCATCATAACGCGCTGGATATGGGACTGTACCTGCGCATTGCCCCTGAGCTTTATTTAAAGCGGCTGGTGGTTGGCGGCTTTGAGCGGGTGTTTGAAATTAACCGCAACTTCCGTAATGAAGGTTTATCCAGCCGTCATAACCCTGAATTTACGATGCTGGAGTTTTATCAGGCTTATGCTGAATATCATGACTTGATGGATTTGACTGAAGCCATGTTGCGCGGTTTGGCGGAAGATGTTCTAGGACAAACGGTGATTACTTATCAAGGGGAACAATACGATTTTGGCAAGCCGTTTGATCGGATGACTGTGGTTGAGTCGATCCTGCACTTTAATCCGGATCTTACTGCCGGTGATTTTGAAACCCGTGAGGCGGCAGTTAAAGTTGCTGAAAGTCTGCGTATTCCTGTTAAAGAGGGTTACGGGCTAGGCAAAATACAAATCGAGATTTTTGAAAAAACCGTTGAAAACCGGTTGATGAATCCCACTTTTATTACCGCTTATCCGGTTGAAGTGTCACCGCTGGCACGGCGCAATGATGATGATCCGCATGTTACGGATCGCTTTGAGTTCTTTGTTGGTGGGCGTGAAATTGCCAATGGCTTTACCGAGCTGAATGATGCCGAAGATCAGGCGGCGCGCTTCCAGAAGCAGGTGGAAGAAAAAGAAGCGGGTGATGATGAAGCCATGCACTTTGATGCAGATTATATAACAGCGCTGGAACACGGAATGCCGCCTACAGCCGGGGAGGGCATAGGTATCGACCGTTTGGTGATGTTATTTACCGATGCGCCGTCAATTCGTGATGTCTTGTTATTTCCGCACATGAGACCAAAGGGTTAAGCTTATGTCTGGTCCGGTCAGCATTTAACCGCACACACGTTTAACAGGAAAATGACAGCTAAAACAACTGCCTTTGCCTAATTCGCTGGTGATATTCAAGTGGGCATCGTGGCGCATGAGCACATGCTTGACGATAGCCAGGCCAAGCCCGGTGCCGTTTACTTTCTTGAGACGCTTGGTTTCAACCCGGTAAAAACGCTCGGTGACTCTGGGAATATCCGTTTTTGCAATGCCTTCACCCTGATCTTCAATTGCCAGCACTATAGATTCTTTGTCTTGATACCAGCGCGCTTTTACCAGCGAATCCTCCGGTGAATATTTGAGTGCATTGCCTAATAAATTGGTAAACGCGCTACGTAATTCCTGTTCATCACCCGTAATGTGCGCCGCTGTTTCCAGCGTTAATTCAATACGACTCGAAGTATTTTCCAGGGTATCGCCTTCCTTACAAATCTGCGTTAATAAAGCAGGCACATCAACACACTGTGATTTTTTCTGCTGTGTTTCCAGGCGTGTCAGCAATAACAAATCATCAACAAGATGTTGCATACGTTCGGTTTGTCCCTGCATTTGCTGGAACGAACCGGTTAATAACGGCGATTGTCCATCATCCATGTCCTGCAAGGTTTCCAGATAACCTTTTAATACTGTCAGAGGCGTTCTGAGTTCATGCGACACATTCGCTACAAAATCCTTACGCATTCGTTCCATTTTTTTAAGTTGTGTGACATCCTGTGCCAATAACAGGCGCAGCCCTGCGCCATAGGGTACAATCCGCACCTCCAAAGTTATGCGATTATCAACTGGCGACGGTAAGATAACCGATTCTTTGTAGTTTCGGGATTTGAGATAATGGATAAAATCAGGATAGCGAATAAGGTTGGGTATTCGTTGACCTTTATCCGATGGCTGCAAACCAAAAACTTCTCTTGCGGCTTTGTTCGCCCACTCAATTTCATCATCCATACCCAAAACAACGGCTGCATCAGGCAAAGCTTCCGTGGATTGACGAAACTGGTCAATCATTTTGCCCAGTTTCTTTTTGCGGCGTTTTTCATTCTTTTTAATGCGATAAACATGGAAATAAATTTCTTCCCAAATGCCGGTCGTTTTAGGGTATTTTCCTCGTCCACCGGTACTTATCCATTTTTCAAAGCGGCTGATCTGGGCAATCTGATACATTAAAAGGCCCAACATCAGCAGGAATAACAGGGGTAAAAACAATCCGGTTATACCACCAACAATCGCTGTCGCCAACAACAGCAAAATTACTGTATTTATCTCTTTTTGCCAGACACCCATACTGCTCAATCCACCAGTGAAAACCGGTAACCGAAACCGCGCACGGTTTGCACTAAATCTTCCCTGCCGTATTCACCGAGGATTTTTCTCAAGCGGCGAATATGTACATCAATCGTGCGTTCTTCTATATATACACTACGCCCCCAAACCTGATCAAGCAATTGTGTGCGGCTGTAAACCTTATCGGGATGGGTCATAAAAAACTGCATTAACCTGAACTCGGTGGGGCTTACTTCCAGTTGCTTATCGCTGATACTGAGTCTGTGCTGTTCTGTATCCAGCACCAAATCACCCAGCACAATTTGCGCCTGACCCTGTATTTTTCCACTTCTGCGCAAAACGGCGCGGATACGCGCTATCAATTCCTTGGGTGAAAAGGGTTTAGTCATATAATCGTCCGCACCTATCTCCAGGCCTTTAACTTTATCCTCTTCCTCACCGCGTGCCGTCAACAAAATAATAGGCAGGTCACGATACAACGGCTCTTTCTTCAAGCGCCTGGCCCATTCCACACCGCTGATTCCCGGCAACATCCAGTCCAGCAAAATCAAATCCGGCAAGGTTTCATCCAGGGCTTTCTGAGCCTCTTCCGCATCGGCGGCAGCAATCGGCACAAAGCCCGCCTGCTCAAGAACCATCATTAGCATTCCTCTGATAGCGTCTTCATCTTCAACAACGAGAATATCAAAACTAGACATAATTAATTAAGTGAAATGAAAATGGGTCATTGTAGCAAAGCGCCTGTTACTTTTTTATGACAAGGCGAAAAACAGGTGCAAGGTTCAAAAAGGTTACTATATTCATTGTACTTCATTGCTGGCACTTTCGTTCCCTCTCCTGCTGGAGGGCTAGGGAGAGGAGATTTAAAAAAAACAATGATAACTAAACATCATAATTGAGACTTGAACCTTAAAATCATACGCATTTGTGGAATACGCCTCTGGGCGCATTATCGAACAATGCGTTGCATTCTGCTTCCAGGATACCGCCAACGATGCGGCTGTTACGAAAAACAGTTTGCGCGATGACTTCCGAGGCACGGATATTAATTTGCCACCAGTTGTGCTTTTGCAAATAAGGGATAGATGTTCCATAGTATACGCATGCGATGCCTGCCCATTCAATAGCACTTTGGCACATGGCGCAGGGCTCGGCTGTCGTGTACAAATCAAATTCGCTCCAATCTGCCGGATGGTGTAATTCGGCGCAACGATTAATCGCCACCATTTCGCCATGAAAAGTTGGATTAATGGCTGATTGATTGAATCCCTCAGCGACAATTTCACCTGTTTGCCGGCGAACTATGACTGCTCCAAACGGAAACTCAGGTACTTTTAAAGCCAAAGCTATCGCTCTGCGCATGAAATAGTCATTGTGCATTTACACTCTTCTCCCATCAGAATATTGTGAGGCAGGACGGATAGGCTGCGCCATCCCTCGAATGACGATACATCTCGATTAATCTCTTTAGCGACATAAATGCACTTTCACCCGGTATACGATTGTGGCGATAGTTCGGAATTCGAGTTAATAATAGAATTGATTTACAAGCACCTTGACAGTACAAGAACAGTTGGGCAGACAATCCTCGCCGGCAAAATGCCGCCTGCCATGAGAGACATCGATTTCAGGGGAAACCCCAGTGGGGAAAGAAGATTCACTCATCTAAAGACGGTCGAAATGAGGTATATAAACTTGACTTCGGTGGCGGCCATAAGGTATACACATTCGTCATCTGGGCAACAGAGGAAGAAGTTGTGCCCGATAGGGAAGAAGATCGGCAGTAATTGCTATCCTTTGAGCATTGCTTCAAGGTTTTATTTTACATGAAAATTTGTGAAGCGTGAGGATCATAGCTCGCGCCTTATGCATCTGGAGACATAACTTTATGCGACTAAATCAGCTATGTATCGGTTTGCTATGCGCTGTTGCTGTGGGTTCCGCAACCGCCGGCGAAAAAACGCCGGGCTCTAATCAAGTTCAGCAAAAATTATTGCAGAGCGGGCCCGTGACCGACTCTGCAAGCTTTATTAACAGTTTGCGTGCGTCGGGAGCCGGCGCCCAACCGGCAGGAGAAGTGGAGCAGCCTTTTTTTTCCGTTACCGGACAGATGATAAAAGTTCACGGCGAGGACGTCCAGGTCTTTCTGTTTGCCAATCCTGCGGCAGCAGATGCCGAAGCTGCGCCGATTTCGCCTGATGGCATGGCCATAGGTACAAGCAAGATCCACTGGATCGGTTCGCCGCACTTTTACAAGAAAGAAAAACTCCTTGTATTGTACGTGGGTGACAATCAGAAAGTGCTAAAAACTTTGGAAGCCCAGCTTGGCGGACAGTTCGCGGGAAAATAGGCAACAAGCAGTCCTTGCAATATGTCAATATACCTGAAATACGTATTCTGGAGATTGTCGACAGGACGTCCTTTCGCGCTCCTTTTCTGAAGGCTATCCTCAAATAAGATAACTTGCTGGCGTGCATCACAATATCTTTTAGATTCATCCTGAAGGTTACCTTGCTGTTGGCAAAGTCTGGCTGCAAATAAATCTCATTCGGCAACGCGCAGACGATAGGCGGTTTTCTGGATTGCTTTCATTTTCAAACACCCCGCAAGGTGGAACACAAAAACGGAAAAGTTTTACAGCGATTATTTTCCGTATTTTTTATGGAATTTATCAACGCGACCCGCTGTATCGACAACGCGCTGCTTACCCGTATAAAAAGGATGGCATGAAGAACAAACCTCTATCTGTAAATCCTTGCCTAAAACAGAACCGGTCGCAAAAGTATTACCACAACCACAGGTCACAGTAATTTGTTTATATTGAGGATGAATTTCTGGTTTCATATCACTTTCACATTACCCACAAACGGGCTACATACTTATTAAAGAACCACATATAATACGTTTTCCATGCATCAATTGCAAACCCTTTTTATTCATCCATGCACATCATTACCTTAAAAGCCATTGGCATTCGTTCCGCAGAACGCAAAGGCTTCTTTATCTGGATACAGCAGCAAAATGCTAACATCATTTACATTCATATATTAAAGATGAACGCTTTTCCGATCATGCGCGGCTAATTATGGATTCTGACTATACGCTTTAGATCGGCTGTGATGACACATCAAAAAGAATACCAGTATTATTGCCGGCAAGCCTACTGTCGACGAATAAATAAAAAAAGCTGTATAGCCATAACTATCCACAATGATCCCTGAAAAGCCCCCCAATAATTGGGCGGGCAACGTCATCAAGGAACTGAACAGCGCATATTGGGTAGCGGTATAAGCGGTACTGGTTAAGCTGGAAAGATAAGCAATAAAAACTGACGTCGCTATACCTCCACTTAAGTTATCAGCGCTTACTACACCAGCCAGCAACAACAAACTGGGCTTGCTCACCGCCAAAACAGCAAACAGCAGATTGGTAACCGCCACCAAGAACGCACCCAGCAGCAAAGGACGCATAATCCCGTATCTGATAACCACTGCGCCACCTAAAGCAGCGCCAGCTATAGTCATAAGAAAACCAAAAAACTTGGTAACATCGGCAATCTCTTTTTTACTAAACCCTAAATCAAGATAAAACGGGTTTGCCATAACACCCATCGTGATATCGCTCATTTTATAGACCGCGATAAGCATCAGGATCAACAAACCGATTTTGCCGTTACGAGTAAAGAATTCCACGAAGGGGCTTAGCACTGCATCAGAGAACCCCGCAAGCAACCTCTGCCAAATATTTTGGCGTTTCTCGATGCCCAATACTGTTTCAAGTTTGTATTCCAGCGATTCTATTGCTTTAATCTGCTTATGCTCAGGTTCCTCAAGACAGAGCGTTGTCACCAGACCTACAAGCATAGCTGCCGCCATGACAAAGTAAGCAAATTTCCAACTGGAATAGTCTGCAATATAAAAAGCACCTGCCCCGGCCATTAACAAGGCAATCCGATAGCCCAGCACATAAGTTGCCGCCATAGCTCCTTGATACTCAGGACCAACCGACTCAATACGATAAGCATCAATAACAACATCCTGTGTAGCCGAACAAAATGCCACCCAAATTGCAAACAGGGCGATCTGCTGTAATTGGGTATGCGAGTTCGAACTTCCCATGCCAATCAGTCCAGCCACAATTCCCAATTGCGCAAGCAACATCCAGCTGCGTCTTTTACCCAATAATCCAGTCAAGAAGGGCAGCGGCAACCGGTCAATGACGGGAGCCCAAAAAACCTTTATCGAATAGGTCACGCCAACCCAACTGAAGAATCCTATGACAGATCTTTCCACACCCTCATCCCGTAACCAGGCTGATAAAGTAGAAAAAACCAACAAGAAAGGGAGTCCTGCGGAAAAACCAAGAAATATCATGCTCCGCACACGCGGCTGTACATAAACCGAAAAGGCTGACCGCCAACTTTTTTTAGTAGCCATCGGCCTTACCCTGCGAACAGCGGCGCGTAAAATGTGCGGTACTTATTAGCAATATCAACCATTAATCAAATAATGAGCAACAATACTTGCTACATAACCGCCGGCAATTGCAGGCGTCCATTTTAAATGACTGAAAAAGGTGTATTTATGGTCAGATTGGCCCATTAAAGCGACACCCGCAGCCGAACCAACAGACAGCATTGACCCGCCGACGCCGGCAGTTAAAGTCACTAATAACCACTGATACAATTCCATGTCCAGATTCATATTCAGCACTGCAAACATAACGGGAATGTTATCAACAATCGCTGAAATTAAACCCACCAGTATATTGGCCGTGGTCGCACCTAGACTGTCATACATCGCGCCTGACAGCAATTCAAGATAGCCGATATAGCCCAAGCCGCCAACCGCAAATACCACGCCGAAGAAAAACAATAAAGTATCCCATTCCGCATGGCGCACTTTATTCAAAATATCAAACCCATCTTCGCCTTCAACGGTATAGTGCTTTTTCAAGTAGAAACCATAAATCATTAACACGGAAAGACCAGACATCATGCCCATAAACGGAGGCAAATGCAGCCCCTGCTTAAAACTGACCGCAGTCACGATGGTCAGTAAAAATAATACACAAATCTGAAGCGCACCTGGCTTTAACTGCACTGCTGCTTCAGAAGAGGCTAGAGGTTGCTCATCAGGAACGGCAAAATACATAACCACCGCGGGTACACCGTAATTCACTGCGGAAGGGATAAACAGCTTGAAGAAATCAAAGAATTCTGCATATTCAGCCTGCCAAACCATTAGCGTGGTAATGTCGCCAAAAGGGCAGAATGCACCACCGGCATTAGCAGCCACTACTATATTTACAAAACCGATACTGACAAATTTCGCATTGTCTTTACCTACCGCTATGACAACTGCGCCGACTAATAAAGCTGCCGTCAGGTTATCAGCCACTGCCGATAAAAAGAAAGTAATAACACCGGTAATCAAAAACAATTTACGATAGCCAAACTGCCTTCTTACCAGCCAGGAACGCAAGGCTTCAAACACATTACGTTCCGCCATTGCGTTGATATAGGTCATGGCGACCAATAGAAACAACATTAGCTCCGCATATTCTTTCAAATTGTTTTCGAAAACCGCGTGCATTGCCTCAACTGATACACCCTTTTGAGATGCTAGAATAGCCGCATGTGCCCAGATAATGCCAGCCGCCAAAATAACCGGCTTGGATTTACGCAAATGCGTAAATTCTTCAGTCATCACAAAGCCGTACGCGATGATAAAGATCAGAACGGTATAAATACCGCGCTCTGTCCCCGTCAACCCAAGATTTTCGAAACCGCCAGCCATTGCCACTTGCGGTATTAGCAATACAGATAACAAAACTAATAATAATCGCACTAAAATATCCCCTTAAATTATTGTTATTAAACACAGCAAATTTTAACCTTTAATAGTAGCACCAACTAATAAATTTTGTCATTTTATGGCACACAGTATATGATTGTCTGTCATGATTATTTGCCTGACGGCGCTTGAAACACGCATTTATGTACCAGTATAACGAAGTCGACCAAACACTTGTTAATGAACGGGTGGCCCAATTCAGAAGACAAACCGAGCAGTTTTTAAAAGGCGAAATGTCGGACGATCAATTTCGCGCTTTGCGCTTAAGAAATGGCCTTTATATTCAAACGCACGCTCCGATGTTGCGGATAGCGGGTCCCTATGGTTTGCTGAATTCCAAACAATTCCGGAAACTGGCGCATATTGCCCGCACCTATGACAAAAACTATTGCCATTTTACGACCCGGCAAAACATCCAGTTTAACTGGCCCAAGCTCGAAGAAGTGCCTGATATTCTTGCAGAACTGGCCAGTGTTCAAATGCATGCGATCCAAACCAGCGGCAGCTGCATGAGAAACACCACATCAGATCACTTGGCCGGCGTTTGTATTGATGAGATTGAAGATCCCCGCCCTTATTGCGAAATAATCCGCCAATGGACTACGCTGCATCCTGAATTCGATTACTTGCCGCGTAAATTTAAAATAGCTGTCAGCGGCGCCTTGCATGACCGTGCCGCGACGCAATTTCATGATATAGGTTTGCATCTGGTTAAAAACGACGCAGGAGAAGTGGGTTTTAAAGTATTCGTTGGCGGTGGTTTGGGTCGCACACCGATAATAGGTCAAGTCATCAGGCCTTTTCTGGAAAAGAAACATTTGTTATCTTATCTGGAAGCTATATTGCGGATATACAACCTGCACGGGCGCCGTGACAACATGTACAAAGCGCGCATTAAAATTCTGGTCAAGGAATCCGGGCTTGAACAATTTACTGAAGCTGTTGAAAAGGAATGGCTGATGATCAGAGCCGGCCGCGAACTCAGCGCTGATCGTATTGCCGCGATGATAGCCCAATTTTCTCCGCCTGCTTACGAAAAGCACGCAGCACAGGATACCAGCTTTGCCGAACGCCAATTACAAGACAAGGCTTTTGCCACCTGGGTTAAATATAATACTGCCGAACATAGAGTACCAGGCTATCGGGCTGTTTTCTTATCACTGAAAGCACCCGGTTCGCCTCCGGGCGATATGTCCGATACGCAACTCGACGCGGTTGCCGACCTGGCTGATCAATACAGTTTCGGCGAGATTAGGATAACTCACCGGCAAAATCTAATTTTTGCCGATGTTAAACAAGCTGATTTATTTCCCCTGTGGCAAAAATTGGATACACTCAAACTTGCAACACCCAATATCGGCACTGTCACTGACATGATCTGTTGTCCTGGTCTTGATTTTTGTTCACTTGCCAATGCCGGCTCAATTGGCGTCGCCAGAGAGATCAATGAAGCGCTTGATGATATAGACTATATTCACGACATTGGCGACTTAAAAATCAATATGTCAGGCTGTATGAACGGGTGTGCGCACCAAAGTGTCGGTCATATCGGCATTCTGGGTGTTGATAAGAAAGGCGCAGAATGGTACCAATTAACCCTGGGCGGCTCCTCTGAAAATGAAGCCGCTATCGGTGAACGCCTGGGGCCTGCAGTTGCCAAAGATCAGGTAACCAAAGCAATAACCACTATTCTGGATGTTTACATCAAACAACGACTGGATGATGAATCATTTCTTGAGATGGTAAACCGGGTTGGCATCACCCCATTCAAGGAACAAGTCTATGCAGATTATTAAAGACAAAAAAATTATTGATGACACCTGGAGTTATATTGCCGAAGATGCCGAGCCGAAAGGCGGCGACATCAGCGTTTCACTGGCCAGATGGAAAAAAGACAAACAGCAACTGCTTAAGTCTAGTGGAAAACTGGGCGTAAGAATTCGCCCTGCCGATTCAGTTGAAGAAATTGCCGCGGATCTTGAGCATATACAACTGGTTGAGCTGGATTTTCCAAGCTTTGCTGATGGACGCTTGTTTTCCCATGCCTGGCTGCTTAGAAGCCGTTATAATTATCAAGGCGAAATTAGGGCAACAGGACACTATATGCCGGATCAGGTATATTATTTATCACGTGTCGGCGTCAACGCATTCAATCCAGAAAAAGCTGAACACCTGCCCTTAGTTCTATCCCATTTGAATGACTTTACTGTCAACTATCAAAGCTCAGTCAATTAAACACCTTGATCTCTACAGCAAACATCACTATGCAGTTTGGGGCAAAACCCCTGTTTGAAAACGTCTCTGTCAAATTTGGCGACGGCAACCGTTACGGCCTGATTGGCGCAAACGGTTGCGGCAAGTCGACCTTCATGAAAATATTGAGCGGCGACTTGGAGCCATCAGCTGGCAACGTCAGCATCAGTCCAAATGAGCGCCTCGGTAATTTACGTCAGGATCAATTCGCCTATGAAGACCAACGCGTGCTGGATGTGGTGATGATGGGACACGCCGAGATGTGGGCGGCCATGTCCGAGCGCGATGCCATCTATGCCAATCTGGAGGCTTCCGAGGACGACTACATGCACGCCGCCGAGCTTGAGTCGGTGTTCGCTGAATACAACGGTTATACCGCCGAAGCCAGGGCCGGTGAGCTATTGCTGGGACTGGACATTCCATTGGAACAACATAATGGTCCGATGAGCGCCGTAGCGCCAGGCTGGAAATTGCGGGTATTGCTGGCGCAAGCCTTGTTCGCCAATCCCGATATTATGTTACTGGACGAACCAACCAATAACCTCGATATCAACACGATACGCTGGCTTGAAGACATACTGAATCAACGCAACTGCACGATGATTATCATCTCCCACGATCGCCACTTTTTAAACAGCGTCTGCACGCATATGGCGGATCTGGATTATGGCGAGCTGCGCATTTATCCGGGCAACTATGACGAATACATGACGGCCGTAACTGAAGTGCGGGCACGTCTGCTGGCGGGAAACGCCAAGAAAAAAATCCAGATTGCCGAACTGCAGACTTTCGTCAGCCGCTTCTCGGCTAATGCGTCCAAGGCCAAACAAGCGACTTCACGCGCCAAACAATTGGATAAAATTAAACTGGATGAAGTAAAACCATCCAGCCGCGTTAATCCGTTTATTCGTTTTGAGCAAAGCAAAAAACTGCACCGCTTGGCACTGGAAGTCGAAGGCTTAAGCAAAGGCTATAGCGAACAGCCGTTGTTCAAAAACCTGAATCTGATGATTGCCGTCGGTGAACGCGTCGCGGTTATAGGTCCCAACGGCATCGGTAAATCCACTTTATTACGCACATTGGTTAGAAATTTAATGTCCGATACCGGAATAATTAAATGGTCAGAAAATGCTGAAGTCGGCTACTTTGCCCAGGATCATGCTGAAGACTTCGCCGGAAATATATCGCTGATCGAATGGATGGGACAATGGCGCAAGGAAACCGACGACGATCAAACCATACGGGGTACTCTGGGGCGATTATTGTTTTCAAACGATGAAATTTATAAATCCGTTAAAGTTATCTCGGGCGGCGAACAGGGACGCATGCTGCTCGGCAAACTGATTCTGCAAAAAAACAATATCATGGTAATGGACGAGCCCACTAACCACCTTGATATGGAATCCATCGAATCGCTGAATACTGCGCTGGAAAATTACCCTGGCACCCTGATTTTTGTCAGCCATGACCGGGAGTTTGTCTCTTCACTGGCGACACGGATTATCGAATTAACACCGACGGGCATAGTTGATTTTAATGGTAATTATGAAGACTATTTGAACAGTCAATCATAGAACGGTGGATTAATATTGCCATCGGGTTCTTTGCGATACATATATCCTCTCTCTGGGAATTCGCGTAAAGGCCGAGTTTTTGCCTAAATTCCAGAAACTACATTTGCCGCCGCGGCTGGCTGGTCTTGCACGATATAGTCGTAAATATCCCGCAACTAGCTGTCTAGGCTTGCGCATGGAAAACACGCTCGAGAACATGGGCAGGAAGCGTGACGCGGTCAAATAAAGTGGCAGAATAGAGATAATCCTCGCCAGACTCATCGATGACCCGGATTTGACCCTCTTTTTCCGCGTCAGCATCCGTTACTACTTCATAGAGCTTGCGCATTTCCAACGAGACCTCATAACCGTGGTTATCAATGCATATAGCAAATTCGTGTTTATTCATGGTTGTATGCCTGTATAACGCTTAATCTTAAATTCGCTTTTGCCGATGCCTGTAGCCTCATACCAGTGAATTTCTGCTTCACGCAGTGAGCCATCCGGCAAACGCACTGTGGCAAAGCCTTTACGCTTACGACACAAACCAAGGCCGTGAATTTTACGAAGCCTTGGCAACTCTCTGATGCCGGAGCCACGAGCAATAGTTTCGGGAAACCTAATTTCGCCAATAATTTCAAAATCCTTGTACAGATTCCAGTTCCGTAAGTTGGGTTAGGCTTTAAACATAACCCAGCACACCGGGGCCACACGCGTTGGGCTGCGCGTTGCTTAGCCCACCCGCGTTGAACCTCCGACGTCAAAGCTAGCTGTGTTGCGGCGCAATGTTTCGCGGTCAAGGCTAGCAACCCTTTTTTTAACGAGGTTGCTTGACTAAACGCAGATAAGGCTTAAGGGTTTTCCAACCTTCCGGAAACATTCCTTTTGCTTCATCATCGGATACTGACGGTACGATAATGACGTCATCACCATTTTTCCAATTTACAGGCGTAGCGACCTTATGTTTGGCAGTTAACTGCATCGAATCCAGTACACGCAGGATTTCATCAAAGTTACGCCCTGTAGTCATTGGGTAGGTAAGCATCAGCTTGATTTTTTTGTCCGGGCCAATAATAAAAACAGAACGCACTGTTGCATTAGTGGCCGCTGTCCGACCCTCTGACGTGCCGGTTTCTTCAGCAGGCAACATGTTATAAAGCTTTGCTACAGCCAGGTTACTATCGCCAATTAATGGATAGTTAACTGCACAACCTTGTGTCTCTTCAATGTCCTTCGCCCATTTGGAGTGGTTGTCCACCGGGTCTACACTTAAGCCAATAATTTTGCAGTTTCGCTTCTTAAATTCAGGTTCCAGTTTTGCCATGTATCCCAATTCTGTTGTGCATACCGGCGTAAAGTCCTTGGGGTGAGAAAATAGTATCGCCCACCCGTCGCCAATCCACTCATGAAAATTAAGTTCGCCTTGCGTTGTAGTGGCAGTGAAATTTGGTGCTTCATCATTGATTCGTAGTGACATGTTGATTCTCCTTGGTGTTTAAAAATTTTGTTTGTTAATTAAAGTATCGACGAGAATTTTATTGTTAACGAGCTATTTCCCAGCTCTGGAAAATCTATACTCTTTTTAGCCCCATTTGTCAAAAATATATTTCAGGATTTATGGACAGCCTAATCTTGAAAAACAGCCACTCGACGTCAGGAGCGCCGTGTACATATCCGCCGTACGGTCTTTAATTGAGATAGCTAAGCGTTCCATTTGCGCAACCTGACTTATCAATGGTCAGACTCTGAGTATCAAACGTTCGGGTCGGAATTACAAACCCCTTCACACATCGTTAGAACGAATTTACCGTGTTCTTTATATTTGGAAGACATAGACAATACTGCTTTTTAGTGGTTTTAAATAGGCTTTACTACTACCGGTTACATGCAGGGGTGCATCATGCAAACAGCCGAAAAACTTTCGATTACCCTTCCCGCCGAAATGGTTCGCATCATCCGCGAAAAGATCAGCGCGGCAACCTGTAGTTCTAACAGTGAAGTTATTCGCGAAGCGCTGCGCAGCTGGATGGAGCGAGAGCAGCGTTTGGCGGCTCTTGAGGCTGCGATTGTGCGAGGCGTTACGACGCCGATGCCGGACGGACGCAAGAAATCGGAGCAGTACTCAAGGAATTGCGGAAGCGTTTTGAACCATGAGAGTTGTTGTCACGAACGAGGCTAGCGCCGACTTGTTGGATATTGGTGAATTTATACGTCCGCATAATCCCGCACGGGCGATTACCTTCGTCGATGAACTACTTGACCGTTGCGCCACGCTCGCCGATAAGCCACGCGCCTATCCGTTGGTTCCGCGTTATGAGTGCCACGGTATCAGGCGTTGAATGCATCGGGATTACCTGATTTTCTATCGTGTTCTTGAAGACCGAGTTGAAATCATACACCTCTTGCACGAAGCCCGGAATTATGAAGTGCTATTGTTTCGAGATCAAACAGCGGCGGATTAAATGAGATGCTATACTCCGAGCGGTTATTTTTCGGTTTTACTTTTTGTCAAAAAATAGTAAAAATACCCAAAAATCTGTCCATCATCAGAGTGTCCGTTATGATCATCCTGGAACTGGCCAAAAAGCAACTTGATGAGCTTTCTGACGAAATGTTGTCGAACACCGGTTCATTGGCTCGAAAAAATATCTGATCAATTACCTCAGAGCGAAGGGCTATTCGCGCTGTGCAATTATAGAATTAATTTTTGAACAAACAGGTATCCGCTTAAAACATCCATCTTGTCAGGCATTTCTGAAAAATGGTGGGCATGAAATGCAGGCGTTGCGGCCTGGTACCTAGCAAGGCCAATGACGACAAAGAACAACAGAAGGCGCAGCAGGAGTTCCATGACCAAAAGTTGCAACCCCGCCTGGACGAAGCTAAAAAAGGCAAGCGCACTGTGCTATTCGTGGACGCGGCGCGCTTCGTAATGGGCGCATTTCTGGGGATGGTCTGGTGCTGGACGCGCGTGTTGCTGCCATCGGCCAGTAACCCAATGCTTTGGGTGCTTGCGACCCGATAACTCAGGAGGCCATTACGGTGATCAACGACACCTGCATCAATCAGTGGCTGTTCGGCGAGTTCCTCGA
>JAQTMV010000043.1 GCA_028714175.1 Methylococcales bacterium | reverse complement strand
AAAAACAGCAGTTGAGCCGTGTGGAAGCCGTTCGTGCTGAGCTTGTCGAAGCATGAACGGCTTCCACACGCTCACCCATTTGGTGAGCATTCCAAAATCCCATTCACCCTTCGTCAGGCTCAGGGCAAACGAGATTTGTATTACTCAACTGAGGTTTTTAGGTTAATTTAAGCCACTTCAAACCGATCCGCGGCGGCCTTTGTAAGTTTTTCATACAGTTCAAGCAACATGGGCACATGTGCGACTAAACGGCGAAGACCGATAATAACCAATTCGGGATTGTCGGGATATTCATGCGTGGTTTGGTTGCGTATTTCGCGCAGCCATTGCCATTGTTCCACTGAGACCAGCAATCCCAGTTTTTCAGCGCGGTTGAGTTTATCCAAAAATGCTTCGTTATCTTGCCATTCCTGCAACAGTTGTAGTAATGCAGGCAATAACCTCATGCCCATGGCATCCTGCAATTTGCCAAAGCGAAAAATCAATTGATCCAGGGTGCGAATTTGACTATCGTTTAAGGTGATGTCTTTGGTTTCTGACTGTAATGCTGGAAAGGCAACAGCATCTTTCCAGGCGGATTGCAAATGCGCCCGGTGTTGCTCGCATTCCTTTAGCGCCGGTTTCAATTTAAATTGAATCATTTCTTGCTGATTCATAAGGGGATGCCGGTTCGTTGCGCTTCTGTCTGAATAGGCTGCAGGGGTTGTCCGGGCGCTGGCGAAAAAACCACATCTATGCGCTGTTCTCCCAATGCTTGTTTGGCTTTTACCAAAAACTGCAGCCTGGCATCGTATAACTGATCGGACGGTTGATCGAAACCGGTTACATAAAGATCTATGTCACCACCTCGCCGATTATCATCGGTGCGTGATCCAAACAGCATCAGTTTTGCCTGTGTGCCAAAAATTTCCGTGGCGAGTTGTTTTAATATTTCAATTTGATGTTGGTTTAATCGCATGATCTACCATTTCTTTTTTCAGATGAGTTTCCAACACTTGGGAAGTGCTTTAGCAAATAATCGCTAACAAATCGATGAAGTGCCTTCAGTTGCATTGCACCATCGACGAACCGGTTGATAGCACTAGCCCGCAACTCGTGATCCTCGGGGTATTCATGTGAAATTGCGTTGCGTGCCACTCGAAGCTTTTTCCATTCTTCCGCCGAAGGCAATGCCCCCATCCGCTCCAGCCAGTTCAACTTCTCCGCAAAGGTTGCGTCGGGCGCGATCGGTTCCTGCGCAAGATCGAGAATCGTGGGTAATACTTTCTGGCCCATGGTGTCTTGTAATTTGGTAAAACGGTAGACCATTTGATCCAGAATTCGAAGCTGCTCTTTAGTGATTTGTTGCACAGTGCCGGCGCTAAACGGCAACCATTTGCGCGCCTCAGCCAACGCTTCTGCCAATACCATTACGTGCAGGCTGCATTCATTAAGATAAATGTGCATCAACCGCTCAGGCGTCACAGCCTTACTCCTTCGCTCTTGGCTACAACATAAATCGGCATGTCAAAGCTGGTGTTCCGCCGTTTCACGATTAAATTGATTTTTTCACCCTCAAAAGTCGAGGTCGATTGAAGTTCTGCGATCATCGCGATTTTGTGCTCAACAATTATATCGGGCTGATCAAGCGAAGTTTCAACAAGAAAGTCGTAGTCCCCGCCCTTCTTCCTATCGTCTGTGCGCGAACCGAACAGCCATATCACAGCATCTTCACCAAAGTACCTATGCGCAAACATTCTGACTGTTTCAGCTTGTTGTGGCGTCATTCGCAATTCTGAACTCCTCTCGTCAGTTATGGACTTCTGGCGTGTCGGGTATAAAGTTAAATTCAAGGATGCTTCATTCTTCTTGTTGTTAATCTGGATAAAAAGTTTCGTTTGATATCTGCTCTAAGCTCCAGGGGCAATATTCGGGAAAAATGTTTTTACTGATTTTTGTTTCCCTTGACGCTTGAATGACTGCAAGTCTGTAAGCTTTTCTCACAATTTCGCTTAATGCTGGTTTTAGTCCCGGGTTTTCTTCCAGGGTTTC
Source organism: Methylococcales bacterium (assembly GCA_028714175.1). Classification (GTDB taxonomy): domain Bacteria; phylum Pseudomonadota; class Gammaproteobacteria; order Methylococcales; family Methylomonadaceae; genus JAGXGJ01. The sequence continues at coordinate 25,210 of JAQTMV010000043.1, read as the reverse complement.
AGTGAATTTTATTCTTTGCTCTTCAATGGTAAGCTCCCAACCTCTTCCGCGTCTTACTTCTTGATATTTCCATTTTAAAAGATGTAATAGCAATATTGTTAACCGGCTCTCTAATTCTCGTTTTTCGCTTCTGCCCATTGTTTCTATTTCCTCGATTAAATTCTGAATATCCAGATCGGCAAATTTACCTGATTTAAGCAATGCGGCTTGTTGTTGCGTCCACGTATAAAAATCATTTTCGTATGTATTCATTATTCACCTCGTTTAGCGAGCTTGATTTATTGTTACAGATAATCTACAGAATATTTTGTAGCAATAAAACCGATTAAATAATAATGATGTTCCTTTTTTCACCGTTTGCAATCAAAGGGCTCAATTAGTATCAAGAAAAGAGTAGACAATTTGTTAGTAATTTATTTCCGCTTCCGGAAAAAACTTGCCTTCAGCATCCTTGGCCGAGAGTAGTGGTTCTCCTTGCACGACCGGCCATTTGATAGCCAGGGTTGGATCATTCCAGACTATACAGCGTTCGTACTTAGGCTCCCAATAGTCGGTTGTTTTGTACAGAAATTCCGCACTTTCAGAGAGTACCAGAAAGCCATGCGCAAAACCGGGAGGTATCCAAAGCTGTTTTTTGTTATCTCCGGACAATATTTCTCCGACCCAGCGGCCGAAGGTCGTTGAGTTACGGCGGATATCCACGGCTACGTCGAACACTTGGCCAGCGATGACACGAACCAGCTTTCCCTGCGGCCGCTTAACCTGATAGTGCAGTCCGCGCAACACATTACGGGCAGACTTGGAATGGTTGTCCTGAACAAAAGTAACATCCAGCCCTGATGCCTCATTAAATGAACGCTGATTAAAACTTTCGAAGAAAAATCCGCGATCATCACCAAAAACCTTGGGTTCGATTATTAAAACATCCGGAATTATGCTTGCAGTCACTTTCATTAATAGACCTTTTCCTTGAGCAGACCCAGCAAATACTGGCCATAGCCCGATTTTACCAACGATGCGGCTAATTGTTCGAGTTGAGCGTCATTAATCCAGCCATTATGCCACGCTATTTCCTCTGGTGCTGCCACCTTTAGCCCTTGCCTGCGTTCGATCGTTTGAATAAACAGACTGGCTTCCAGCATTGACTCGTGCGTACCGGTGTCCAGCCAGGCATAGCCTCGCCCCATTGTTTCTACCTTCAGGTTATCTTGTTCCAGGTAGAGCCGATTCAGATCAGTGATTTCCAGTTCGCCCCGGGCTGAAGGTCGAATGGTTTTAGCTAATGTAACCACCTGCTCATCGTAGAAATAGAGTCCGGTCACGGCATAGCGGGATTTTGGCGCTTTGGGTTTTTCCTCGAGACTAAGCACTTTGCCCTGTCTATCAAATTCGACCACCCCATAGCGTTCCGGATCCTGCACTGCATAAGCAAATACCGTAGCGCCCGAAGGTTGATTGTCTGCAGTCTTCAGTTGTGCAACCAAATCGTGACCGTAAAAGATATTATCGCCCAGCACCAGAGCGGACGGCGCATCGCCAAGGAAAGTTTCGCCTATCAGGAAAGCCTGGGCCAGCCCTTCAGGTAATGGCTGCACTGCATAGGACAGATTAATATGCCACTGGCTGCCGTCTCCCAGTAATTGTTCGAATAGCGGTATATCCTGGGGGGTGGAAATTATCAATATGTCACGAATACCGGCCAGCAGCAGCGTACAAAGCGGATAGTAAATCATCGGTTTATCAAAGATGGGCAGTAATTGCTTCGATATCACCTGAGTGGCCGGGTACAGCCGGGTGCCAGAGCCCCCTGCGAGTATAATACCTTTACGTTTTGTCATTGCGGATGTTCTCCTGATATTTCTTTCAGCATGCGGTTCAAATGCAGTTTCCAGTCCGGCAGGTAAAGACCGAAGCTCGTTTGTAATTGCGTCGTATCCAATCGTGAGTTAGCGGGACGACGCGCGGGCAGCGGGTAATCTGCGGTGGCACAAACCGCTACTGCGGATGGTTTGATTTTTACCCGGTGACCAAGCGTCATCGCCTGTTCCAGTACATAGCAGGCATAGTCATGCCAGTTGGTCTTGCCATCCGCTGTTAAATGATAAAGACCCTTCAATGCCGGCCTGGCCATTGCCTGGTGCAAGGCATGCGCCGTAACATCTGCAATTAACTCGGCACTGGTCGGCGCGCCCCACTGGTCAGCTACTACTGCTAATTGATCTCGCTCTTTGGCCAGACGCAACATGGTTTTGGCGAAGTTGTTGCCGCGGGCGGCATAAACCCAACTGGTACGAAAAATCAGCGTGTTACTGCATGCCGCCTGAATGGCTAACTCGCCCTCCAGCTTGGTTTGCCCATAAACGCTCAAGGGATTTGTTGCGTCGGTTTCAGTATAACCGCTGTCTTTTTTGCCGCCATCAAAAACATAATCCGTGGAGTAATGCACAAGCCAGGCGCCAATACCGGCCGCCTCTTCTGCCATTACAGCAGGCGCGGTAACATTGATACACCTAGCCAATTCGGGTTCCGATTCTGCTTTATCGACGGCAGTGTAGGCGGCTGCATTGACGATGACCTGCGGTCTGATTTTACGAATTAAAGCTCGTAATGATTCCGGCTCGGTCAGATTTGCCTGGCTGCGTTCCAGTGCCATCACTTCGCCCAACGGCGCAAGGCTACGTTGAAGCTCCCAACCAACTTGGCCATTTGAGCCAAACAGAAGAATATTCATCTGCGCAGTCCATAGTTGAGCGTCTCCCACTCCCGATAGGCCCCGCTTAATACATTATCCACCCAGGGCTGGTTATCAAGATACCAGGCTACGGTTTTATGAATGCCTGTTTCAAAAGTTTCGGCCGGTTTCCAGCCAAGTTCCTGTTCCAGTTTCCGGGCATCAATCGCGTAACGTTTGTCGTGACCGGGGCGATCTTTTACATAAGTGATGAGGCGTTTGTATGATCCGAGACTACTTGGGGAAAGCTCATCCAGAATTTCGCAAAGGGTATTAACAACGTCAAGATTAGTCTTTTCGTTCCATCCGCCTACATTATAAGTTTCACCCGGCCTGCCTTGTGCCAGCACTGTGCGGATGGCGGCACAATGGTCGGTAACATAGAGCCAGTCACGCACATTCTGGCCATCGCCGTATATCGGCAAAGGCTTTCCCGCCATCGCATTGGCTATCACCAATGGAATAAGCTTTTCCGGGAACTGGTAAGCCCCGTAATTGTTGGAACAGTTTGTAGTCACCACCGGCAAACCATAGGTATGGTGCCAGGCGCGAATAAGGTGGTCACTTGCCGCCTTGCTGGCAGAATACGGGCTATTCGGCTCGTAAGCTTTGGATTCGGCGAATGGTACTGCGTTGGGTTCAAGAGAACCATACACTTCATCAGTAGAAACATGCAAGAAGCGAAAGTCTGTCTTGGCGTTCTCGTCCAGGCTATTCCAATAAGCGCGGGCAACTTCAAGCAACATGAAGGTGCCTTCAATGTTGGTCCGAATAAAATCGCTGGGACCGTGAATAGAACGGTCTACATGGCTTTCTGCGGCGAAGTGGACGATAGCTCTCGGCTTGTGCTTAGCCATTAAGCGCTCAAGTAGAGCGCGGTCACAGATGTCGCCCTTCACGAAAACATGGCGGGCTTCGCCTTGCAGCGCAGCCAGATTTTCCAAATTACCTGCGTAAGTCAGCTTGTCGAGATTGACAATGGGTTCATCGCAATCAGCCAGCCAGTCAAGAACAAAATTTGCGCCTATAAAGCCGGCGCCGCCTGTCACTAATATCATATTTTTCCTTTAAAGTTTTTAGGCTTGTCTTCAAGCGATTCTACCCAGGCGATGTCAGGAACAAGAGCCTCAAGGGTCAGAGCTTTTTTCTCACTCAATCAAGTTGGTGTTGAGTAAGACTTGACTAAATATTAGTCGAAAAGATTTCATTTACTAGTCTAAATGTGTCAGTTCATCTTGTTATTCTGTTGCAGGCAAAATTGTCTCAGCCTGGTTACTAAATGTTCTGGTGCCAAGTTTACGCGCTGGCAAAGTTTGCCAATGTTGGCATACTCCACCATGTCTTTATACAACGGTTTGGGGTCTTGTTGCATGGTCAGGGTTTGTTCCATTGCGTTCAAAACTGTTTGTTGTGCCTCCACCGGCAGTTTTTCCCAATGATCAAGTCCATCAAAGGCGATATCGTATTGCACCGATTCTTCCCATGAGCCCAATGTTACGGCGCGTTCCATCGCGCCGGTTAATTCATTGTCAAACTGCTTGAGTTTGATTTTGCTCTGAAACAAATCATCCCACAGATACGGCCATGTGGGTCTTTTTAGCAGGGCGTTGCGGGCATATTTCAGTGTTTGTTGCTGGCTGTCGTGCCAGTCCAGTTCGTCCAATAAGGCTTTTGATCGACTGGCGGCCACTTGGTAAAAAAGCACGGCCAATTCCAGATGACCCGAATAGTCCGGGTGTAACTTTAGGGCATTTTCCAGCATGTCATGGGTAAGCCGCCATTGCCGGGCATCCAATGTTTGACCGACGGTTTGGGCTTTGCCTAGTTGGTATCTGATCTGTGTTTCTAATATGTCGGCAAGCGCCCAGCGGACACTTAGATAAGCTGCTAGTAAAGAAAACACCATAAGTGAGGTTAAAAAAAACTTTTTAGCGGCTTGCATCACCAGGCTTCTTGTGCGTTTAGCATACGTGCGGGATGGGTGGTTACCAAGGCATTTGCCTGTTGTTCGCCGATTAAGGGCTTCAGGTATGCCAAAGCTGGGCGCAATGTCGGTTGTCTTTTGTGCAGGTTGTGGGCATCGCTGGCCAGAACCGTGACTAAATTTTGCTCGAATAAGCGTAGCGCACATTGCTGGCTGGCGGTTCCAAACAGGCCGGTTACTGAGCTGGCGGTTACCTGTAGCAAGCAGCCGATACGGATAAATGGCATGAGCTTATCAGGCTGGCGAAGAATGGCCTGGTTGCGCTCCGGATGGGCAATCAGTGGAATAATATCTCTGGCAATCAGCCAGGCAACCAATTTATCCGCGCCCATGGGAATGTGGTCGTGCGGAAACTCCAGCAGCAGGACTTTTTTATTTTCCCAAACACCGATAAACGGAATTTTGTTTTGGCTAATTAATTGCGGTAATTCCGCGCAAACCCGCACTTCCGCCGCCATGCTGATCTTTAACGGGATGGAGTGATCATCTAATGCCATTTGAAAATCCTGGTAAGCGGCCTCAATGCTTACGACATCGTTATCATAACAGCCAGGTTGAATATGGGGAGTCAGCACGCTATGCTGGATACCTTGCTCTACAGCGTACTCGGCCATTTGCAGGGCTTCCTGCAGGGTTTTGGGCCCGTCGTCAATGCCGGGCAGTAAATGACAGTGCAGATCAATCATAACTGCTCTGGTAATAATAGTTGCTGTAATAGCCTCCGTAGTGTTTGCTTTTTTCCAGATCCAGTTGATTTAAAACAACCCCTGCTAATGGCGCACCAAAACTTTGCAGGTGCTTTAGACCTTCTTTGACAATCGCGACCGGTGTTTGATCGGCTTTAACTACGTAAATCACGGCTCGAACGTGCTGGGCCAGCACTTTGGCATCGCTGACACTGTGTATCGGCGGTGAATCGATTAACACCACACTATAACGGCCTTCCAGTTCATCAAGCAAATTGGCGAATGCATGCGATGACAACAGCTCCAAAGGATTGGGTGGTATAAGGCCGGCGGGTAATAAGTCTATATTGGGCCCCACGGCATGGATACAGTCATTCAACTCGGCTGATTTGGACAGGACATGCGCCAGGCCCAGGCTGCCTCCCGGCAGCAGGTCGAAGCGTTTCAGCAACGTAGGGCGGCGCATATCCGCATCTATGATCAATACCCTGCCGGCATCCATTTGCGCCATGGAATAGGCCAGGTTGATCGCCACCGTGCTTTTACCTTCACCAAGCAGTGATGAAGTTATCAGCCACGTATTGTGGGGGCTGTCTAATGCGGATAGTACCAAGCCTGTTCGGACTGTGCGAATTGCTTCTGCAAACGGGGTCTTGGGATAGACCAGTGCCATTTTGCCGACATCACTGATGTGGCCTTCGTCTGCTTTTTTCAGTTTGTAATAGGGGATCATTCCCAATAATGCCACGCCCAGTTTCATTTCAACATCTTCTGTAGATTTTAGAGTAGAATCGAGATAATACAAAAAGATCGCCAGCATGACTCCAGCCATCAACGCTGCAACAAACGCGGAAAGAATGATGAGTTTTTTATTGGGTTTTATTGGCTCCAAAGGGTGATTGGCGCGATCGACAAAGCTGATATTGGCTTCTTTCATGGAAGCGGCTTCCGAGGCTTCTTTATAGCGTTTAAAAAACATTTCATAGAGGTTGCGGTTGGATTCAACCTCGCGTTGCAGTTGTCTCAATTGGGTTTGTTTGTTGCCTATAACTTGTACCTGCGCTTTGTTGGTGTTCACACTAGCGGCAATCGCTCGTTCGTTAGCCAGGGTAATTTCATAATGACTTTTTATACCGCTAACAGCGCTGGCTATATGTTTTTTAAGTTGGCTTTCTATGGTATCCCGTTCTGAACGGGCGGCAATCAATGCCGGATATTCGCTGCCATAGCGTTGTGCCAGTTCGGTCAGTTTGCGGCTTAACTCGGTTTCTTTTTGTATCAATCCTGCGACTATCGGGTCCGCAAACACTTCCGGAACCACCTCCACGTTTTTATAAAGTGAGCCGCCAATATTTCTCACTTTGTTATACAGGCTTTCCGCTTCCATCCGGACTTTGCGCGCTTCCGCCAGGCGTGTGGCATTGCCTTCAATTTCGCCCTTGGCCAGCGTCATCACGCCTTCCAGATCGACCAAATGTTCTTTGTGCAGGTATTCCTGCAATTGATTTTCTGAAATAATCAACGTTTCTTTTAGCGACTTCAAGCGTTCGGAGAGCCAATCGGCTGCCTTGCGGGTTTCATCCATTCGACCGGATAAGCTGGAGTCGATAAACGTGTCGCCTAGGGTATCGACAATTCCATGGGCTAATTCCGGATCATTAGCTTCAAAACTGATATCCACCAATTGAGTATGTTTGCGGGCCGTTACGCTGAGTCTTTTCAGAAAATCCTTCAGCAATTGTTCTCGCTGGGCATAATCAATCTTGCTGCCCGCGCTATTTTCTTCTTCCTGGGGTTTATCAAAAAGGGCCGGTAGCCAAGCCAGCCATTCTTCCCATTTTGCCGGTTTTTCCTCGTCCTTGGCCTGGTCTGCAAACTCAGGGTTTTCTGCAAGCTTAAGTTTGTCGATAACTTTTTGCGCCAAGTCGCGGGATTTGATTATTTCATTTTGAGTTTCAAAATACTGTTCGTTGGCCGACTGTATATCGTAAGCATCGCCCATCATAAGCACTTTGGATTGTTGCGATTCAATCATCAAGGTGGCGGTGGATTGATAAACCGGAGCCATGTCGAACACTATCAGGGTGGCCAGTAATGCGGTCATTATTGCCAAGCCCAGAATACTCCTCAAATGGCGCTTGACGATATGCCAGTAGACTTTTAAATCAATTTCCTGTTCTTGTTCGTCGAGTGGGTCAAAGGTGTTTTGCTGCATGGTTGCAACTGGCATGAGCATTTCGTGTGCACTTTTTTTTGTCTTCATTAGAAAAAGCTCTCTTCTATCATCAAAATATCTCCGGGGTTAACCGGTGTGTTCAACTCGACTTCTTTAGGTGTTTGTGTGGGATCTTTATCGTCGACCAAAGTGATGCTGGTTCTCGATGCACGCTGGGTAAAACCGCCTGCTACGGAAACGGCTTTATGTACCGTCAAGCCTGGCTCATAGTGATAAGCGCCGGGCTTTTGCACTTCGCCATTGACATAGTATTCGCGGTATTCAAGGATATTGACACTGACTTTAGGATCAACCAGATAAGGGCCTTTGAGTTCTTCCACCATCGCTGCCGACAAATCCCCGATGGAAAGCCCTGCAGCTTTAATCTCGCCCAGCACTGGATGAACAAGCGTGCCGGCATCGCTTAATTTAGCTTCAACACCCATGTCCGGTTCACCATAAACCTGAATTTTTATTTTATCTCCCGCGCCTAACCGATAAGTGGAAACGCTGTTGACAGCCGTCATGTCCTGATCTGCCTGGAGCCGAGGAACCAGGCCGACACAGGTAACCAGAACAATCATCATAAAATGGAGTATTTTGGGCATACGAAAATCCTTATGGACGTTGATGGATTAGTTAGCCACCGCAAGGGGGATGGCATGAATATAGAGCATAAAAATATTTTGCGTGCTATTTCTGTCATTTGAAGCTCCTTCAAAATCCGATCGCGCGTAATTAACACCAATGTCCAACCAGGAACGCATTTGGTATTTAACATCGAACTTGAATGCAATGCCGCTATTAACGCTCTGCGCCGCAGCTTGAATGCCTTGCGCCGTATTTTGGTTATGCACTTGCTGATAAGTACCGTACAATTCCGTGGTGATACGGTTGGGCCAGTCATGTTTCCAGCTGACATTGTAAACTTGCAGTTGGCGTGATATACCACTACCAATGCTGGGTTGGATGGTGTTAGAAAAATCAAAACTCAAGATGGAATAAGGTAAAGGCAACCACTGCACCTGGCCATCCCATGTCAACCCACTCATGGACTGTTGCTCCGCGCCGCTATATTCCTGCTGATAATAGCCTGCTCGTATTGAACCTTTTGTTTTTGAGGATTGATCCCAAGTTACCCCCATTAAATAACGCCGTAAACTGTAATCTTGTGAGGAAATTAGCAATTTATCCTTTAACTGACTGTTACTGCTATCAGGATAGTGAACAAAGGTATTCTGTATTTGAGCAGACAAATATGTTTTCGGCCTTAATCGCCAGTAAAAACCGGGCGTGATCTCCAGTTGGGTACTATCCCATTGGGCGGTGCGCTCGGGGTGATTGTCATACGTTAGTTGCTTCCAGCCTAGCTGCAAACCCAGATTACCCTGCGCATCGGTTCGTCCATAGCGATAGTTGGCCCTTGCGTCATACTGATGATACTGATCTGGCTCATTGAGCAGCGTGGCAATGGGTTGCGTACCAATGGGCAGCGTAGCAATATCGCTCTGGCTAAAAATAGTTCCGCGCATATTATGACCATAGATTAAGCTGGAGCTAAAATCAAGCCGATTCCGCCGCGTGATATCGAAATGTGCTGTAGCGCCGAGGTTGTGATCGACATAATTGTCCGCCGGACTGGAATGGTATTGCGAGCTGAGAAAAGCATAGTGCAACGCATAGCGATCCAGTTTGCGCCGTAAAGCCAGTTCGCCTCCCCCTTGTATTCGTGTGATTAATGAAGACTTGCGATTAAGGTTGTTATAAAAAATATTGTCGTTGTGGCTTTCTGAAATACTCAGCAATGGCATAAAATCGAAAGGCCCCAACGGCAACATGCCAGGGCTCATGCCTTTATCCATTGCCCAGCCGTTTATAGTTGGTAACACGAGCAGCATTGCCAGAATGACCTTATTTTTCAAATTCACTGTCGGACTTAACCTGATTTTTATCAACAGACAAGGCAATCGTGGGAATCGCCAACATCGCAATAAATAGCATGGCATTAGCCGGAATCTGCAAATTAAAGTCTACGCTGGAATGTATCAACAAACTCAGTGTACCCATAAAACCGGCAAAACCCATGCCGCGCACAAAACTGCTGTGGCGATTGCGAAGCGCAACCAACGTTTGCCACAGGCTGATCAATACCACAGCGGCGAGGCAGGAAAATCCAAGGTACCCCAGATCGCTCAACAATTCCAGATAATCATTATGGGCATGATCATAACCGCCAAAGTTGCTATCCACATAACCTGGAAAGGCATATCGAAATGTTCCGGCACCACTGCCAAGCCAGTTAAAATCCTCAATCATCGGCATCAGGCCTTGACTTAGATCATCGCGTTGTTCAGAAGCCAAACTGGTTTGTTCCATGCGCTGCACGACTTTTTCCAATCCAAACCAACTGCCTAGTAAAAACACATCAACGGCAATAATGCTTGAAAGAAGCAGATAAACGCCAGGCTTACGAAAAGCAGTCGATACTGCAATAGCGACAAAGCCGGTGATCAACAAGCTGTTAAAAAAAGCGCCATTGCCCATTCGTGAGCGGCTCAAAATCAAACCAATTACCATGATTATCAGTATAAGCCTGAAAATCGCCTTGCTGCTTAAAACCAGAGTCAACAACTGGCGAAATCGACGGCGCCAGCCTCGGCCGGTTGTTTGAGTGCGCTCCTTGCTTTTATTGCGAACCATCAGTAATCCCATGCCAATGGCCAATGTCATTTCCAGGTAACCGGCAAAATGATTGCGATTAACAAATGTGCCGGTGGCATTACCCAGATAGTCTTCTTTTTTCACTCCCAGCAAATATTCCATGCCGGATAAGGTCATCAAGCTGCCGTATAACGCTTGAAACAATCCGGATAACAGCAGCAAATAACAAAATAGCAGTAAGCGTTTGCGGCTATCAATCAGCAAGAATAGTAATATAAACAGACAAAAGTAAGACGCACTGCGTAGCGCTATTTTTGCTGTAGTACCCGCATCGACAGAAATAGCGGTCGATTCCGGCGCGACTTGCGGGGTTGTTACCGCATAAGCCTGCCGGTATAACTGTGTGGCGGGCGTGGGCAGCTTGTACAGCCAATCGACAGGGACAGGTAAGGCCTGGAGTCCTTGCCATGCTGACGCACAAAGAAAAAATCCGATGCTTGCCCGACAAAGCGGTGCTGCAATCGCTGCGCTTACAGTCACTCGATCACGCAGGTATTGCAGACACCAAATCGCGATTAGCAAAAAAATAATTGCCGCCAGTATCAGCCACGCCCAGTCGCGGTTACCGCCTATCGCCAAGGGCGCCAACAAATAAACGCTAAATAATCCAGCAAGTGGTAAACGCAAAAAATTTTCCTTTGATTGAGCCATAACATAGATATGTTTAGGTGTCGCTGAATAAATCAGTTTCATTTACAATTGAACTAAAACGCCGCCAACAAAACCAACAGCTTACCGTTCACGTGAATTTGACGAAGGATATAATCATCGCTTTCTTGGTTAGCCTAAAAAAAGGCGATTTACAAAAAGCCGATGCTGTTCACGCGAAAGTGAAACCCCAAAAACCTGGATGTCCACTTTCTAACGTGAAACGAAATTTTGATGATCTTAGATAATTTTGTTTAATTGACTTCGCTAACTAAAGAAATCAGTTTTTAGGATGGAGAAGGGTGTTTATCCGAACAATCTTTCCTGGAAACAACGCACTCTCCAGCTTGCTCTCCATTTTTGCAAACTTTGCCTAGATCACCACTGGGCAAGTCACACTTGTTACGCCCCCGATGCTCGTCGCCTTTCCCTTTACCATGATCTGCACTTGCATTCATTGATGAAAATCCAGGCTCATTTGCATTTGCCATAATTTGACCACTAGCCAACAATAAAGTGAAAGCCAGAAACGCAATTTTTTTGTTCATGTGTTTCATTTTTTAGCCCCGCATTTATAAAAATTAACAACCCTATTTTGACTACAGCCAGTTTTCACTACCAAAGCTGCCAATAGTCAAAAGCCAAAACTGCCACGGAAATTAATGCATTGGCCGTGACATGTACAACAACAGCTTCCAGCAGAAGCCCATTCCGATACTGCGCATAGGCAAATGCCATACCTGCCAACAAGTGCTGATGCAGCCAACCAAACAACAGTGACGACACCAGCCATGACAGCCAGGTAAACCGACGCGGAGCAACTGCCTCAAATTTTATGGACAGTAATTTTCGCAACAAATAACCACGAAATAATAGCTCTTCCGCGAGCGGTACCAAGTGCTCCGAGCCAATTACCCGGAACACTATCCAAACTATAGTATAGTCTGCCGGTAAATCAAGAAAACCACCGAAATAAATGCAATTCTTCCCGCCTGGGAATAAAAGCCAGTCAATTTATGTCTGGTGACCCGGCACTGCCTATCGCTATCAGCGCCGCAATCCGCAATGCGTTAAAAAACCGGATTACCGTTAAACCTATGGCATAATTTCTGACTCAACGCACTAACAGCGCTTATCAGCAGACTAGTTCATACCGCGGCTAACAACGAACACCGCACATTTTTTAACCACTTCCACCACCAGGTTAAAGGCACCCAACTGCGTAGCGAGAGCAATATAAAAATTGTAGCCCATCCTGTCCAAATTTCCAGATAAACGGCTACCTTTTCAGGACTGGCGGTTTTGTTGCCGGAGGTATCTTAATTTATTATTGCTTTAAACCAATGTAGTATGTTTGAAGTTATGAGGAAAAATACCTTCACGGTCTGTTTTTAGCGAGCGTAAGACTACGGCATTTAACTGTTACCCATGATAAAATAAATATCTTTGTGTTATCGAAAGGATCATGCGCTTAATTCGAGGATTATCCCATTTAGAGCCGTTCAAAAACGGTTGCGTACTGACTATCGGCAATTTTGACGGTTTGCATTCAGGCCATCGAGCGGTGATAAAAAATCTGGCTGAGCGCGGTTCGGCGCTCAATTTACCAACAGTTATCATGATTTTTGAGCCGCAGCCCCTGGAATATTTTCTGGGCGATAATGCTCCCTCACGCTTGATGCGTTTGCGCGAGAAAGTAATCGAGTTTGTCAAATTGCCGGTTGATAACTTGCTGATAGTGCGATTTAATCGCTACTTAGCCAACTGTGACGCTGAACAGTTTATCGATGATATTCTGGTAAAAAAATTGAATGTCAAGCATCTGGTGATTGGTGATGATTTTCATTTTGGCAAAGCGCGGCGCGGCAATTTTGCGATGCTCAAGGAAAAAGGAAAGGCTTACGGTTTTAACGTTGAAGATACGGGCTCCTATCAATTCGAAGGGCTGCGCGTTAGCAGCACGCTGATTAGAGATGCACTGGGCGCGGGTGATCTGGCGCAGGCTGAACGCTTGCTGGGGCATTCTTACTCAGTTTGCGGCCGGGTGGCTCATGGCGATAAACGCGGCAGAACGCTCGGTTATCCCACCGCTAATATCATAATGTTTAGAAAAAATACCCCTGTTAGCGGCGTGTTTGCGATTACCATGACAGGAATTGATGGTCTGGAATTTGAAGGTATAGCCAATGTAGGCACACGGCCCACGGTTGCTGGCGGCTCCAAAGTGATACTGGAAGCCCATTTATTTGATTTTAACAAGGAAATCTACGGGCGTTATGTGGAAGTGCATTTCAAACAAAAAATCAGGGATGAAATGTGTTTTCAATCACTAGAACAATTGAAAGCCCAGATCGAAAAAGATGTGGCTGAGACAAAAGAGATTTTTGCTGAGATTAAAAGATTATGACAATGGATTATAAAAAAACACTGAATCTACCTAATACCGCGTTCCCGATGAAAGGCAATCTGGCGCAACGCGAGCCGGAACGGTTAAAAAAATGGAACGAAACCGGTTTATATCAAAAAATCCGGCAAGCCTGTGCCGGACGGCATCTGTTTATTCTGCATGATGGCCCTCCTTATGCGAATGGCGAGATTCATATCGGTCATGCGGTCAATAAGGTGTTAAAAGACATTATCATAAAATCAAAAACACTGAGCGGTTTTGACGCGCCTTATGTACCGGGCTGGGATTGCCACGGCCTGCCGATCGAATTGATGGTGGAAAAAAAAATCGGCAAGGCGGAGGCGAAAGTATCGTCAGCCGTTTTTCGCAAAGCCTGTCGTGAATATGCCGGCAAGCAGGTCAACATTCAGAAAGAAGCATTTATTCGGCTGGGTGTTTTGGGCGATTGGGATAAACCGTATTTAACGATGGATTTTGCTTTTGAAGCCAACATTGTGCGCTCGCTAGGAAAAATCCTTAGCAAGGGTCACATTGTCAAGGGCGCCAAGCCTGTACATTGGTGTACGGATTGCGGCTCTGCCCTGGCGGAAGCGGAAGTCGAATACGAAGACAAACATTCGCCTGCAATAGACGTGCGTTTTCAGGTGGTTGATGAGGACGGATTTATCGGTTTGTGCCATCATGTGCCCGAGCATGAAGGGCAAGGTCCGTTATCGGTAGTGATCTGGACAACAACGCCGTGGACGTTACCCGCCAATCAGGGCGTTGCATTAAATCCCGAGCTGGATTATGCCGTCGTGCAATGTCCGGCAGAGCGTTTGGTTGTTGCTGAAGCTTTGCTTAAAGATACGATGCTCCGCTATGGCGTTGAAAATTATCATGTCATTGGTTATTGCAAGGGTTCAGCTCTGGAACATCAGTTCTTGCAACATCCTTTTTATGACCGGAAGGTGCCCATTATTCTTGGCGATCATGTCACCATTGAAGCCGGCACCGGCGCTGTTCACACCGCGCCTGGGCATGGACAGGATGATTATGTCGTCGGTTTGAAATATGGTTTGCCTGTTGATAATCCGGTCGGCGCTGACGGCGTTTTTCTGCCCAATACCGAACTCTTTGCCGGCGAACATGTATTTAATGCCAACCCGCATGTGCTGGATGTGCTGGAGGCCAGAGGCAAGCTTGTCCACCAACATGCCATTCTGCACAGTTATCCGCATTGCTGGCGGCATAAAACCCCGATTATCTTCAGAGCTACGCCGCAGTGGTTTATCTCAATGGATAAAAACTACTTGCGCAAGCGGGCGCTGAGCGAAGTAAAACGCGTAGACTGGATTCCTGAATGGGGGCAAGCGCGGATTGAAAGTATGATGGAAGGGCGCCCGGACTGGTGTATTTCCCGCCAGCGTACCTGGGGCGTGCCGATTCCTTTTTTTGTTCATAAAGAAACCGGCGAATTGCATCCGTGTACCGGTGAGTTGATTGAACAAATCGCCAAACGTATTGAACAAAAAGGCATAGAAGCGTGGTTTGAGCTGGACGCAAGCGAATTGCTGGGCCCCGAGGCCGCGCACTATGACAAGTCGACCGATACGCTGGATGTCTGGTTCGATTCAGGCGTGACTCATGCCTGTGTCCTGGATAAACGTGAACAGTTGACATTTCCGGCCGATTTGTATCTGGAGGGCTCTGACCAGCATCGCGGCTGGTTTCAATCATCGTTACTGGCTTCTACAGCGATGAATGATGTGGCACCCTACAAGGCCGTATTAACGCACGGCTTTACTGTGGATGCAGAGGGCAAAAAAATGTCCAAGTCCAAAGGCAATGTCGTAGCTCCCCAGTCAGTCATGAAAGATTTAGGTGCAGATGTGCTGCGCTTATGGGTTGCGTCCACTGATTATCGCGGTGAGATGACTGTGTCTAACGAGATTCTTAAGCGCGCTTCTGATGGCTACAGACGTTTGAGAAATACCGCGCGATTTTTGTTGTCTAATCTGGATGACTTTGATGCGGCAAAGAATTTGGTCGATGCCAGGGATTTGCTGGCACTGGATCGCTGGGCAATGGATAGAGCATTCGCGTTGCAGGAAGAAGTAAAAACCGCTTATGAAACCTACCAGTTTCAGCATATCTACCAAAAAGTACACCACTTTTGCGTGATCGATCTGGGCGGTTTTTACCTCGATATTATCAAGGATCGTCAATATACCGCAAAAACAGACGGTTTGGCAAGGCGTTCGGCGCAAACCGCCATGTATCACATTCTGGAAGCCTTAACGCGCTGGCTGGCGCCGATTATCAGCTATACTGCCGATGAAATATGGCACTATATGCCGGGTGAACGCAGTGAATCAGTATTTTTGGAAACCTGGTATCAGGGCTTGATAAAGCTCGATACCGATTCAGCTTTAAATCGTGAATTCTGGCAGCAAATAATGACTGTCCGAACTGCTGTCAGTAAAGAACTGGAAAAGAGCCGCACGAAAGGCGACATCGGTTCCTCGCTGAATGCCGAAGTTGAGCTGTATTGTAATCCCAGGTTTTTTAATGTCTTGAACAAGTTGGCTGAAGAACTGCATTTTATTTTTATTACCTCCGATGCTTCAGTTATCACTGAACAGTTTAGCCCTGAAGATGCTATTCAGACAGAAATTGACGGCGTTAAACTAAAAGTGCTCGTTTCCGAGCATAAAAAATGCGTGCGTTGTTGGCATCAACGTTATGATGTTGGTGAACATGCAGAACACCCTGAATTGTGCGGTCGTTGCGTGGAAAACGTAGCGGGCGCTGGTGAACACCGGCAATATGCGTGATTTGATATGTTGAAATGGCTTTGGTTGTCGTTGTTGGCAGTGATTCTGGATCAGGGTAGCAAGCTTGTTATAGACAGCTCTATGCGTCTGTACCAATCGGTTCCGGTCCTGCCGTATTTTAATCTGACTTATGTCCACAATACCGGTGCCGCTTTCAGTTTTTTAAGTGAAGCCGGCGGCTGGCAGCGCTGGTTTTTCGCTGGCTTGGCGATACTGATCAGCGTTGTTATAGCCGTATGGCTGGCTCGACTGAAGCAACACGAGACCTTGCTGGCTATGGCATTGTCTCTGGTGTTGGGCGGCGCTATCGGTAATCTGATTGACCGTCTGGCTTACGGTTATGTCATCGATTTTCTTGATGTTTATTTTGGAAACTGGCACTGGCCCGCCTTTAATATTGCCGATTCTGCTATTACGCTGGGTGTTATTTTGATGCTTGCCGAGTCATTTGGTCTGTGGAGTTCGAAAGAGGCCAATTTGTAGTAAGGCGCAAATTGTAGGGGGCGAATGAATTCGCCTCTACAATTGTCAAGGTTATTTCAACAAGCTGAAAAGTCTTTGCCAATCAAATGATGCTCCCGGGTCAGTTTTTCGCCCCGGTGCAATATCACAATGACCGGCAATCCGTTGTGTCGTTAAGCCGGGGTAGGTTTTAAGCAAAGTGTCGATCACGGATGCAAGTTGCAGATATTGCGCTTCGGTATAAGCAATCAATCCAGTGCCCTCAAGTTCTATGCCAATAGAAAAATCATTACAGCGTTCTCGTCCCTCATAACTGGATTTTCCCGCGTGCCAGGCGCGTTTATCAAAAGGCACATATTGCACACAACACCCGTCACGCTTGATCAGTAAATGGGCGGATACCTTGTCTTGATAAATCTCTTTAAAATAGGGATGCTCATCAGGATTGAGCTTATTACAAAATAATTGGTCTATATTAGAGTTATTGAATTCACCTGGCGGCAGACTGATGCAGTGAATCACCAGTAATGAAATATCCGCTGGGTCAGCGCGTTCATCGCAGTTGGGCGAGAGGATTCGGGTAGCATCAGATAGCCAGTGTTGATTTATATGCATGAGATTATAAAAATCAGTGAAAACGCGAACAAATCACCCTGTTCGCGATAAAATGTCTATTATTTGTCAAAAGGGTAGTTGCGGTATAGTCTTTGAATGAAAAGATCAATGATTGCACAATGACAGTTATTTAACAATAAAAACAGAGGAGGATTCTTGTGGCAAACCCAGTTTATAAACGCATATTCAAGTTAGCTTTGGCCGTATTGCTTGCCGGATGCTCCAGTAAGCCGGTGACTTACCATGCTGACTATCCGGGTAATTCAATTCGGCGAGCTCCCATTCCGTCAGTCAGCAAACAGGTGTATCAGCCCCGGCCCATCCGGCAATATCCGGGTAATGCGATCCGGCGAACTTACATGCCGCCAGTCAACAAACAGGTGTATCATCCCCAGCCTATCCGGCAATATCCGGATATTCCTGCGAGATTGCCGTATTCAAACAGTTATGGATCGCAGACCTTAACGGGAACCTACGCCAATTCGTTTGCAGTACGTAATTTTATCCAGAACATGGTACACAAGCATAGCTTTTCGGAAAGCTATTTGAATGGCTTGTTTTGTAAAGCGAACCGCCTGGACTCAGTTATTCGCCTGGAAACTCCGGAGCCACATAAGGGACCATGGAAATCGCGTCTGGGCAGTTGGACGCGCTATCGTAATAAATTTCTCACCGAAGCGCATGTTAGCAATGGTGTGGAATTTTGGCGCAATAATGCGGATACTATCCAAAGAGCCAGTATTACTTATGGTGTTGATCCCGAATATATTGTAGGAATTATTGGCGTAGAAACTTATTTTGGCAAAAATTTCGGCAACACCTGCATTTTCGATGCCTTAACCACATTGTCATTTGATACCTACAGACGCTCCAATTATTTTAAAACGGAACTGGAGAACTTTTTGCTGATGACGCGTGATGAAGGCTTTGAACCGCGTGAACCAAGAGGTTCCTGGGCCGGCGCTATGGGTTATGGGCAATTTATGCCCAGCAGCTTTCGTCGCTTAGCCATAGATTTTAACCACGACGGCCGTCGAGATCTTTGGCATCAGGACGATGCAATTGGCAGCGTGGCGCATTATTTTTCGCGTAGCGGTTGGCAGTTACATAACCCGGTAGCAAAGCGAACCAGCGACGCTAACGACCCTGCTGTTATTGCGCTGAGCACTTATGAAGGTAATGAATATTGGCGTATTTACCCGAATTTTAAAGTTATCAAGAAATACAATAACAGCGATAAATATGCAATGGCGGTGCATCAGTTGGCGCAGGCGATCAAGCAACGGTATTGGTAAAAAGAATGAAAACAAACCCATGACATTACTCATTTGATTGCAAGACAAACAATGACATCATCACTCCGCCAACGCATGAGCTTATGATCTCCCCGTTAAAAATTATAGATATAAAACCTTTTCTTGAAGAAGACCTGGGCTCGGGTGATATAACCGCCGCAATTATCCCTGAAGCTTCCCATGCCGAAGCTAAAGTGGTTACACGGGAAGACATGGTGCTCTGTGGTCAGGACTGGTTTGATGCGGTGTTTAAATATCTGGATGCTAACGTTGGCATTGACTGGCTGGCGGCTGAAGGCGAGTCTGTTAGTTCAGGTGCGGTGTTATGTAAACTCAGCGGTTCAGCCAGGACTTTATTAACAGGCGAGCGTACCGCACTGAATTTATTACAAACTTTGTCCGCTACGGCAACGGTTGCCAGGCAGTATGCAGATGCGGTGGCGGGTACGGGCTGTAAAGTGCTGGATACCCGCAAAACCATTCCGGGGCTGAGGAATGCGCAAAAGTATGCGGTAGCCTGCGGCGGTTGTTATAACCATCGCATCGGTTTATTTGATGGCGTGTTAATCAAGGAAAATCATATTATGGCGACAGGTTCAATCAACAAGGCCATTCAGGCGGCGCGTAAACTAAGCACGGTTGCAGTGGAAGTGGAGGTTGAATCCATGCAGGAATTGACCGAAGCGCTCGCTGCAAAACCTGACCGAATTATGCTCGATAATTTTAGCCTTGAAGAGTTGCAAGCGGCAGTAAAATTAAATGCAGGGACTATAGAACTTGAAGCTTCCGGCAATATTGGTCTTGATAATATAAGGGCAATTGCTGAAACGGGCGTTGATTTTATTTCAATAGGCGCCTTAACCAAGAATGTTAAGGCAGTTGATTTATCGATGCGGATGCAACTGGTGACACGTGTGTAATTGCGCTATTTGTCTTGTTTTTCAAAAATAATATTCGGGGGCGGCTGAAGTCGCCTCTACAGAAATGAAACTTAACTGGCGCAAGCAGAGGATCTAAACTGGAGACACAGATGATTGAAAATCCGGATGCATTATTTAAACAAATCAGTTGCGGCGTTTATGTGATTGGGGTCAGTGATGGTGAGCGTCAAAATGCGTTTACTGCGGCGTGTGTGATGCGGGTCTCTTTTAATCCACCATTATTGGCGATTAGCATAAATCCTGAGCATTATTCTTATCAGTTGTTGCAAGCGGGTGGGGTTTGTACGGTTAATGTCCTGAGTCAGGATCAGTATGCCATAGCCGAGCATTTTGGCCGTTCAGTTAAGGATAAAATGGAAGGCTTTCAATGGCAAAAAGGTAAGACGGGTGCGCCGATTTTATCGGAAAGTCTGGCTTATTTTGATTGTCAGGTGAGTCATTATACCGATGCAGGCGATCATAAAATCGCAGTTTGCAAAGTCATAGCTGCGGCAAGTCTTAATGAGGGGCGTCCATTGTTGTATAGCCAGACGGGCGACATGGATGGCAGCAGCGGGTTATACGAATAATTTGTGTCGGGTTGGAATTGTTACGGATGGGTTTAATCTTCAGGCGCGGTAAGGATGTCTTCGGCCGCTAAAAATTTGGCTAGCGAAGCCAAAAAACTGGCGTGCAGAGCAGGTATGTCAGTCAATGTATTCAAAAACCGTGACGATTTGTTTTACGCCAGGCTGGAGTCGGGTAAGGTTGATGACAACAGAGCCTTCATCCCGGTGTACCAGCCCCATCAGGTAAACAACGCCGTTTTCGGTGATAATTTTTACCATGGACGGGTCAAAATCAGGGATTGTGCGGATTTGGCTGAGCGCAATTCTTATGGTATCGGTAATCAGTACGTCATTGGCGCGTGAACCGGCATCACTGGGATCGGCGATCATCAGGTTGTTGTGTATCAGCTTTACACCGGGAATGACCTGGACTGTGGTAATAATTTTTTTTCTGAGTTCCTCATTGGGCGTTTCGCCGGTAACAAGAACGGCGCCATTATAAGCGGTTACAGTAAAATGACATTGATTAAGTAGTTCATCATCGGCATTCAACTCATCGTAGGCTTCAGTTTCAATGCGTTTATCAATTATAATTGCATCGCGGGTCCGGCGCTCGTGTAATAACGATTGTTCGGTTATTTCCCCGTCATCTGTGGCAACGGTCGAGCAGCCGCCAACTAAAAGGCTGTTGACTAGCAAGGGGAGTAAAAAGCGTTTTTTCATGGCTTAACCTATCGTATGTCAACCGAATAATTGGTGGTCAATCAGGTCGCACAGGCAATGAGTAATCAGTACATGGACTTCCTGAATGCGTGCGTTTGAGTTTGAAGGTACCCGAATTTCTATGTCTGTTTCACGAAGTAGCGGCGCAATCATGCCACCATTTTTACCTGTCAGGGCTATAACCGATATGTCCTTGTCGTGAGCCGTATTAACCACTTTGGAGATATTGGCTGAACTGCTGGCATCGGTGTAGACGACCAACATATCGCCGCTTTGCCCTAATGCCCTGAGCTGTTTTGCGAAAACATCATCAAAGCTATAATCATTAGCTATTGCGGTTATGGCTGCTGTATCCGTAGTTAATGCAATTACTGGTAATGAAGGGCGGTCGCGCTCAAACTGATTAAGCATCGCTGATGATAGCAGCTGGACGCTGGTCGCTGAACGGCCATTGCCGCAGGCCAGTATTTTTTTATCATTCAGCAAGGCTGTGACAAGTCGTAGAGAGGCATACTCTATCAACTCACAGAGGCAGGTCATTGCATCTTGTTGGGTTTGGATACTGTCAGAGAATTGATTAATAATTCTGTCTTGTAAACTCATTGTATATTTAAAGAATTAGAAGGCGTTTTGTATCCAGTCTACGTTACCATTGCCGGAAATGGCAATAACATCAAAGCGAACGGGCTGGTCTGTTTTTTGGGATGATAAATAAATATGCGTTGCCGCTATTATACGCGATTGCTTTGCCCGCGTAACACTCTCAACGGCGCTGCCGTATTGATCCGTTTTGCGGAATCGGACTTCAATAATAACCAGTGTTTGGTGATCAGTCATAATTAAATCGAGTTCACCCTGTTTGCAGCGGTAGTTCCGGCAAACCGGTCTAAGCCCCTTAGAAATGAGGAATTTATGGGCTTGTTCTTCAGCGCTTTCGCCACGGATCAAGTGCGAGGCTTTGGTTTTGAGCTCAGAAAATAACATGTTGAATTTGTCCGTAAAAAAAGAAAAATGTGGGATGCTGGTATAATGTGGCTTGTGAGTAAAAGCAAGCGCGTGGATGACGCGGTCTGCCGGATTAATATTGATAATCAATAAAATCCGTGTAAATCCGAGTTATCAGTGCGTTTATATTCCAGAGGTTTTCAAATGAGAATATCGAAGGTCAACTGTTGTGGCAAATTATACGTTGTTGCCACGCCTATAGGTAATTTGGCCGACATCAGCTTCAGGGCGGTTGAGATATTAAAACAGGTTGATTTGGTTGCAGCAGAAGATACCCGGCATGTAAAAATGCTGCTACAGCATTATGGCATTACCAATAAGCTGGTGTCATTACACCAGTATAACGAGGATAAAGCATCATCTGTTTTACTGGAAAAGCTGCGTACGGGGCAATCTATTGCGCTGGTCTCGGATGCGGGAACGCCGTTGCTAAGTGATCCGGGTATGCCGCTGGTAAAAATGGTCAAGGATGCAGGTCTCGATGTTGTGCCAATACCCGGGGCTTGCGCGCTAATTGCCGCATTGTCGGCGGCGGGCTTGCCGGTTACCCGGTTTTCATTTGAAGGTTTTTTGCCCAGAACCTCATCGGCGCGTAAAGCATTTTTTAATGAAAGAGTCATGTCTCCAAAAACTTGGGCTTTTTATGAATCCTGTCACCGAATTCTGGCTTCATTACAAGACATGGCAGAGATAATACCCTTGGATCGCCAAATGGTTATTGCCAGGGAAATGACAAAGCTGCATGAAACCATTGTGAAAACCAGTTTGGGTAATGCGCTTGAATTGGTAGAACAAAATGATAACATGAGGAAGGGTGAATTTGTTGTTATTGTTGATGGGGCAGTTGTGGATAAAAAAGAGCAACTTATAACCACCGAGCAGGAAAAAATACTCCGGGTGTTACTGCGCGAATGTTCAATCAAGACCGCTGTTGCAATGGCGGCAGAGATTACAGGGCTTAGAAAGAAACTGCTGTATCAAGCAGCTTTGGATATGCAAAAAGTGAACGAGGCGGCCAACGTAAAGCACTATGTATCATCAAATCGCCGAAAATTAAAAACGCATGTAAAAAATCCGGGGGGTTGAATATTTGGACTTCATTTATCGTCGACTGCTACATGAGTCCCCTTTATGTATCCGCCCTTGTTTAATGTCTTTTTTGACAATGAATTATTTTCAATTGTTACCGCGCCTTTCACCTTGCGTCTTATTCTAGGCTTATTTGTTATAAAATCCTGCTTTGATCGGCGATTTCGTCTTTTTTTGCATAACTCAGCTTGTGCAAGATTTTGCACAGGGTCCAATTCTTCATGTTGATTATTGCTGTTAATGTCTATTTTTTGGAACTGGCCGTCCAGATTACATGCCAGTAGAAATATCTCATTCTCAAGCGCAGCAACGGCCTCTTTCACCTGTTCATGCATCGGATGTTTAGTGTTGTGTAAAGGGCTGCTGACATCAGCCATTATTTCATCAAGAATCTGTTGCGCTTCTCTTAGCTGTTCATGATCTAAAAGTGTAAATTTTGGTGTTTTCATCGGGTGTGCTCTTTAATATTAAAAGGCTATTAGCCAGACTCATATTTATATGTGACAAGATGGAGTGCTAATATGTTTCACAACAAATGGAGTTAGTGCCGGAACGGACAATAGAAATCGGCTCGATGTCGCCGAGGCTGGAAAAGCTGATCCACATCCCGGATTGGATGTGGAAAAAATTGCCAACCGAAAGCACCTTTATTTTCCAATACAGAAGCTAAAATAAACCTATAAGCCATTAATAATAAACATAAAAAATAAGTTAAAAATTAGACTACATACTACAAAACATACTAATTAATAATTGTTGCCCATTTTTTTGCCTAAAAATAATTTTGATCTCGGTGGCATCCGTTGCGGTTTTTCTCTGTATATTAAATAGCGTTTAATAAATTCTACTTTGTTACATTACAAGTAACCCCACTTTGAGCTGGGGTTATGGTTAAATCTAGTTGAATAAATCACCAGTAATCATTGCCGAATTTCAGCCACAAAAAGCCGGTATTATCCTTAAGATTTCCCTTCGTAACTAGCGAACTTGCCCCAGATAAAACTTGTTCCAGTATTCCGGGTCTTTCGCTGCTCACGCTTGCATATAAGGGAGCGGATAAATGCTCCTTGACGAGTCGTTACCTCACCTGCTCTCGCTTTAGCTCCCATTCCTTGACTTTCTCGGTGTGTACTGACAGCGCCCCAGTTAATGGGTTTCCATTATCTCTACGAGTGAAGTTCCGTTTATTAAAGTCGTATATAACATTCTTCTGAAGTTTCCCATTTTTTGTGCTCGTGACGTATATAGGAAAACAAATTATAGTGGGGTTTACTATAAATTATGCAAACCCTGCATTAAATCTCTATCCCGCATAGGTGGCGTGATTGGCTTTGTTTAAAAACTGGGAAACTTCAGACATTCTTTATCTCCGGGAATGAATGTTCTAAATTTGAAAGGAAAGTATGTATTTATGCACTAACCTTGAAAACTTTTGATGGACGATTACTTTCTACCGGTTTACAGGTATTGGCAAATTGATTTAAAAACCCATTGCTATAACCCCATGCCGAATCGGCATACCCTTAGCCTCACCTTAGTATTCTTGTGGTTACATAGTGGTTACATGGGGGTTCATTAGTGATTCGTTAGGGTTGGATTAGGGTTAGTCTAATTTTTTTAAAATTTTGTTGGTGCAATGAAGATTGCCTAATACAGCTGCTAAAGGGGGTTCTCTATGAAGGAGTACAGGAAGCGTAACGTGAGTGGAGCGGTGTTCGACGACCCCCGGGTAGCCGTAGAGGCCGGGTGTTTTGACGGAGTTGGAGCGCGAGCGGAAGCGTAGTCAAAATACAAGGCCATCCGACACGGCGTCAAGTCATTACGGTAGCCGTGGCGCACAGCGTAGCAACGCGAAGTTGTGTGCCGCAGCGGACGGAGGACGAACCCGGGCAGCCGAAGGCAATAACCGCCACGTGATTTTTCGCTGCTAAAATCGGATGGATCCCATTTTAGCTTTCGCGAAAAATAGTGGCGCGCTGAGCAGAAAAGGCTCGGCGGGCTACCAATAATCAATGCCGGGGTGATATGGCTATCCTCATATGACTCTGTTTTAGCAACATCACATTGATTCAAATTATTTATTTATTACTTACTTAATGGGGTTTGAAGGGGAACGCACACGAAAAGTAACGCCAGCATCTAAAATAAGTTGATATTTTTGAGATAAAATTGCGAACTACGAACTTCCGGTTTCGACCCCCTATGTATAGTACATAACTATGTATAGCTGCAAATTGCTGTCGTCTTCAAAGCCTTGTTTCATTGATATTTCAAGCAACGCTGAGGCTATTAGCTTGACATAGTTTTACCGGTGCCCTGAAGTG
>JAQTMV010000042.1 GCA_028714175.1 Methylococcales bacterium | reverse complement strand
AATCACCCATTTCGACCACGAGCGAATTCCCGAGCGCATCGTCCATGCCCGCGGCACGGGCGCACATGGCTTTTTCGAACTGACACAATCCCTGGAAAAATACACAACCGCCAAAGTGCTGACCGAAGTGGGCGAACAAACTCCTCTATTCACGCGTATTTCAACTGTGGCCGGCGGGTCCGGTTCGGCCGATACCCCGCGCGATGTTCGCGGCTTCGCCGTCAAGTTTTATACGAAAGAGGGCAATTGGGATTTGGTCGGCAATAATATCCCGGTGTTTTTCATTCAGGATGCCATCAAATTTCCCGACCTCATTCATGCGGTCAAAATGGAACCCGATCGTGGCTTTCCTCAGGCAGCGTCGGCGCATGACACCTTCTGGGACTATATTTCACTGACACCGGAAGCAATGCATATGGTGATGTGGGTTATGTCCGACCGCACCTTGCCGCGTTCGCTACGGATGATCGAAGGCTTCGGTATTCACTCATTCCGTCTGGTCAATGCCGCGGGCGAATCGACCTTCGTGAAATTCCACTGGCGACCGAAACTCGGTTTACAATCGACCCTCTGGGACGAGGCGGTCAAGATTGCCGGCGCCGATCCCGACTTTCATCGCCGCGAACTGTTCGATGCGATCAGCGCCGGGGATTTTCCGGAATGGGAATTGGCGGTTCAGCTGTTCTCCCAAGAGGAAGCCAATGACTTCCCGTTCGATCATCTCGATCCGACCAAATTGATACCTGAAGAATGGGTGCCGTTGCAAGTTATCGGGCGCATGGTGCTCAACCGCTGGCCGGACAATTTTTTTGCGGAGACTGAACAGGTGGCATTCTGTCCGTCCCATGTCGTGCCCGGCATCGATTTCTCGAACGATCCGTTATTGCAGGGGCGATTGTTCTCGTATCTGGACACACAGTTATCCCGTCTGGGTTCGGCGAATTTTCACCAGATACCCGTCAATGCGCCAAAATGCCCGTTCGCCAATCACCAGCGCGACGGTCATATGCAAATGGCGCAACCGGCCGGACGCGTATCCTACGAACCCAATACCCTGGCAGCGGACTCCCCACGCGAACAACCGGAGACCGGCTTTTACAGCGCGGCATTGGGCGAAAGCGGCGTAAAGGGGAGGATTCGAGCGGAGAGCTTTGCCGACCATTACAGCCAGGCACGGCAGTTTTACCTCAGCCAAACTCCCTGCGAACAGGCGCATCTTGCCTCCGCCCTGGTATTTGAGCTCTCGAAGGTCGAGCATCCGCATATCCGTGAAGCCATGGTCGGTCACTTGCGTCATATCGAAGAGGACCTCGCACAACGGGTCGCCTCCGGCCTCGGTATGAACGAACTGCCGCAGGCGCCGGTAGCTGCTGTTGCAGTACAGGTGTTAGACACCTCCCCGGCGCTGCAACTTATCGGCAAGATGAAGGACACGCTTGAGGGCCGTGCAGTCGGGATACTGATTGCGGACGGATCGGACGCGGCAAGCATCGAGGCTGTCAAACAGGCGGTCACTGTAGCCGGCGCAAAAGTGAAGATTATCGCCGCAAAAATCGGCGAAGCGAAACTCGCCGATGGCTCGCTTTTGAAAGTCGACGGGCAATTAGCCGGTACGCCGTCGGTGATGTTCGACGCGGTCGCCATCATTCTCTCCGACGAAGCCGCCGCGTTATTGGGCAAGGAAGCCGCCGCCATCGATTTCGTGCGCGACGCCTTCGGTCATCTGAAAGCTATTGGCGTTGACAAGGGCGGCGAAGCCTTACTGAAAATAGCGGCTATCGAGCGAGACGCCGGGGTGATTGCCATCGGTACCGGTACCCTGGATCGCTTCATTGCCACGGCCAAGACACGTCAGTGGGAGCGAGAAGCGAGTGTCAGAACACTCGCTTGATAAGGATGCCATTGCTCTTGGGTGTCAAGTCCGTTTTAATTTCAGGCGTAATATATTATTACGCCTGAATTGATAGCGGTGGACTCATGGCATTCACTCTCGATTCCACCAGTTTCGGAAATTCATCATCGCTATGATAGGATGCCGAACCGATTCATTTGCTTCAACTTATTTTTCATGCAAAAAAATACCCTGTTGGCGCCGATTGATCTTTGATGTGACGGAAAATACATGTTTTCCGTCACCTTAAAAGCTTGATTCTGACTGCCTCCCCCGGTTTGCATGCTCTCCAAAGTTAATCCTTTGCCTGCCGTATCATCTTCTGGCAATCAATGTTTTGAACCTCGCCAATATCAACTGGAGGTAGCAACATGAGAGTAGACAAAGGATTAATTGAAAATTTTGGTTTTAATATAGTTCCGGAAAACTTTAAGGTGGAACGAAGAGTAAGCGGGCTAAAATCACGAGGGTAAGGGGTCATAGCAAGTTCAAAGGTTTCGTTTTTGAATGACAAATAGCCATTTCCATGAACTACACTATCCCTGGTATTGAGCAATAAAGTTTTTGACTGGGCAATCCCGTCTTTAATGTTGACATCGACAACGGCGCAGAGGATAGGAATTTGAGTATCTCCCAAGATATAGTAGCCAAGAGCGTGGGCAATATCCAAGCCTATCAATTCTACTATCAAGGCACTTATCTTGCCATCGAATTGCACTAAATACGCTTCTCCATTAGAGCTTGAAAGTATATCTTTAAGCGTACTTCCAGTGCCTTTTAATTGCAATTTACCGTTAATTTTCCCCAACGTTTTTTGAATATCATTAACTTTCCTGATAAGCTTGCTCAAAGACAGGTCAATCACATGAATTTGAATGTCAACATCTGCCGGATTTCGAGATCCATAGGCTGTCATCCAAAGGTTCACCCGGCCCTCGTCAATTCCGAACGTGACGGGTTCGAACTTCAATACACCGTTGTTAAGTGATAATTGGCCGTCAAAGTTGGTTATGGGAACTTCCTTGTTAATTATATTTGTGGCACGAAGTCGAGCCTTACCATTGGCTGCACGAATTTGTTTTAGGTCGAAATGATGATCAGGTATCAAAGCATCATCTTCCGTAACACTTTGATCTGGATGGTTAGGTTCGCCGCCAATAAATCCGCTTAAATCTGCAAGGTCAAGCGTTTTGGCGAACAAATCCATATTGAAATACAAGGGCTCCAGTTTTGGGTTGACCAAGACAGTTCCTTGCAAATCACTGTGGCCAATTTCACCATTAAAATGGTCAAAGCGCCAAGTGGTATCATGACGGCTTAAATTCCCCGTTATTTTATAAGCTGAGCTGGGCGGTAAAGGGATGCCGGTTAGAGGAAATAATTCAGCAATATCAGGCCCTTTGAGAGAAAGGTTAAGCTTGGGATCGGCAACTTGCAAAGGATGATTCACTGTGCCGCGAATGGCTATTTCAGTTTGGCCAAAAGCCATATTCAACTTGATAGGATATGGCTGCTTTTCTGAGCGCAATTCTGAATAAGAACCTGCAGAAGCATGCAGATTTAAAGTTTTATGTTGATAACTTCCCTTACTCTCAATAGTAATCGGCCGTTGCCAGCCACCAGAGCCTTTTAAGGAATCTACACCCCCTTCAAAATTCATATCACGGATTCCATCATAATAATGAATTATTCCAGAAATAATATGTAGATTCTCGAAAATAACTGGTAAATGAAGAGCGTTAGAATCAGCTTTCCGATCAGAAAAATTCCAGTTAGTATCTCCTTTCTTATTCTTGAATAAGAATACTTCCGGCTTGCTAATGCTTAAATCATTAATGAAGATATCTCCATGAAATAGCTTCGGTATTGAAATTTGTAAAGACAATTGATCAATTTTTGCAACATTTTCTGGCCTCGGCCAAGCCTTATTTTTGATTGAAATATTATTAAGAGTCAGTTCAGGTTGCCAGCCGATTTCCAGGAGAGTATTGCCTTTTATATCAAGCTTTAACTTTTCGGTATTAACGATAGTCTCAATAAACCAGGTTCTAAAGTTATTGGAATAGGCAAAATCTAGTAGAAGACTGACGATAGCAAAGAACCCTATCAATAGAATGACTAAAAATATACGGGTTAGGGTTATCAGTTTGAAGTTCATTCTTTGATTATTTTGTTGGGAGCGCTTAAATAATTTTTATGCCCACTCTTTGGTCTCAGGCTCTCGCACTCTTAGGCTACTGCTGGAAAAACGGCATATTTAGTCATGATTAGTTCTTCTACATTGATCAGTCGGTTAGTCCTGGCATCGCGATAAGCAGAACTGAGAGTAGCGAATATTTCGCAACGGTTGCTCTAGGGTTGGATAGCATTGAGTATTTCATAATGATTCCGCGTGGATAGATTACGCGGCATAAGAAAGCCGTATGATTCACTGTAACCGGATGTGCATATAGCGTCTGTTCGTTACCGTACTTAAAGACATGGACTCTTACGATCGGCACTGGCACAGTGTGGACAGGCACTTTTAGTGTCAAAGCAAGCCTCAATCAATTCGATGACTTTGGCCCCGTCGGATTGTTGGCTCAGGACAGCTCTCAGCTGTTTGCGCTGATGATGATCCAGTTCCCGAATAGCCGTTATTAATTCCATAAATTCGTCGCTAGTCATGGTGGGCTCCTATCTATTGAAATATAAGATATTCCATTTGACGTAAAGCCAGCTAAATGATTACATAATTAACGGTGACATAGCCTTTTAATTTCAGGCGTAATATCATTATTACGCCTTAGTTGATGAAGCCGGATTTATAGCATACATTCTGGATTCCACCAGTTTCGGAAACTCATCATCGCTATGATAGGATGCCAAACCAATTCATTTGCTTCAACTTATTTTTCATGCAAAAAAATACTCCTTATATTCTTTTTCTGACCTTGGTATTGTTAGTTACAGTATCTTTTTTCTTATTGATTAAAGATTTTTTATTAGCCTGTTTTTGGGCCATCATTCTGGCGGTAGTTTTTGATCCTGTTAACCAGAGGTTTAGGCAATATTTTAAAAATTCGGAAATACTGCCGTTGTTTTTAACCATGATGATGATTATTCTGGTTTTTGTTATCCCTTTGCTGACCATAACCTTGATGATTACCGAGGAAAGTACAATCCTTTATCAAAAAATTCAAGGCGGGGAAATTAATCCCAAAATTTATTTTCAAGAAACTCTCGCACTTCTTTTGCCAAAATTCAATAAGCTTTCACATATGGAAGCATTAAGCGTTGAGCAGATAAGCGCTTCAGCAGGAAATGCCTTTGCACAAGCCGTAAAATATATAGCCCAACAAGTGCCCGCATTGACCCAGAATCTGTTAAATCTTGCCGTTCAATTTGCCTTGGCTTTCTACGTTCTGTTTTTTCTATTGCGGGATGGCCATCATCTGATAAGAAAACTCATCTCTCTTATTCCTATAGGTGACGGAATCGAAATAGAATTATTTGAGCGTTTTACCAGCGTAGCCAGAGCGACTGTTAAAGGCGGGTTAATCGTTGCTGTGATTCAAGGCTGCATCGGGGGGGTTTTATTTTGGTTTGTCGGCATTCCTGCCGCTTTTTTATGGGGTATGCTAATGATAGTTTTATCTTTATTACCTATAGGCAGCACGCTAATTTGGGCCCCCGCTGCGGTAATTTTATTTTTACAAGGTCAAACATTAAATGGGGTTATCGTTTTGACAGTCGGTATTTTAGTCATTGGTATGATAGATAATTTTCTGCGACCACGGCTGATAGGTAAAGACAGTAAAATGTCGGATTATCTGGTACTGGTATCCACTTTAGGTGGATTAACCTGGTTTTCCTTAACAGGATTTGTACTAGGCCCCATTATTGCGGCCTTATTCATTACTTGTTGGGACATCATGGGGCAAGAAAGCCAGGCAAGTAAACGTAAATAACTTAATCAGCATTATCAATCTCAAAGAATATCCATTTAACCCGCGCATGCGTATGCTTGATTTGCCGTTCCATGGCATTAATTTCATTCACCGCATTCACAACCGCCATATCGGGTTGGAGCTCGGCTTTAATAGTAACCATGACGTTATTGCCGTGATTGATCGCCCACACATTTAGCACCTGTAGCACACAGGACTGACTCTCCAGATATTGCTGTACGTTATCGCTGATATCAACAGCCGCCTCACCGAGCAGCAAGGAATGCACTTCTGTACCCACCACAACGGCAACTGTAATCAATAAAACCCCGATTAAAATCGAACCTGCTGCATCATAGGCGGTATTGCCGGTAATCATTGTCAGGCCAAGCATTACCAGCGCAATCCCAAGTCCTGCCAAGGCAGCCAGGTCTTCACCTGTAACCACCATCAATTCGCTGGACTGAGTCTCTTTAAACCATTGCCACAGTGAGCGGGTGCCTTTCTCTTGTTGGATTGCCGCCAGCGCCGTTTTTAATGAAAAATATTCCAAACCCAACGCAATCAGCAAGACGAGCAATGCAATACCCTCATTTTCCACGGTATGCGGGTACGTATATCGCAACCATCCTTCATAAATGGAAAAGACGCCGCCCACGGAAAACAAGATGAAAGCCACCATCATGGACCAGATATAAGATTCCCGCCCGAACCCCATGGGATGTTTGCGGGTTGCTTCTTTTTCAGATCGTTTCATACCGATAAACAGTAATACCTGGTTTCCACAGTCGGCATACGAGTGAATCGCTTCGGCTAATAAAGAACTTGAACCAGTCCAGAAAGCAGCACCGGTTTTCGCCGCTGCGATGCCTAAATTAGCAGCAAATGCATAGAGAATAGCGATTGTTGGGTTGGGAGATGACATGGATGATTTTCACTCAGTTAGGTTGGAATAAAATTTGCTCGAGACAAGTTCAAAGTAAATAGGGAAGCGTTATAAGGCAATATTACTGGGTAACGGTCTGTGCTTTTCAATAAAAGCATTAATCTTTTCCTCGTCGCTTGCTAAACCTAATTGACAAAATAATGCCCTGCATCGTTTGTATTGAAGTATCATTTGAATCCCCGGAAACTATTAAAGCTTTACGCAAATACCGGATTTGACTTCAGCGTATTTTTTCATTTTAGTGAAATTCAAACCCTTCAACGATTTTTTTTGTCATCATTAACATCGCCAACAACTCCCGCTGTTGCGATAAAACGCAGAGCATCCTCAACAGACATATCTATTTCTGTTACATTTTCCCGTGACATAATGACTGTGATGCCACCACCCACCTGGTTACTGAATGGCAAATATACGGCAATCTGGTCATCGGCAATAAAAGTATGTAAAACATCTTCAAAATCTGAAAGAGTAATAAAACCTATTTGTTGAACAGTGCCGGGAGGTACTTTAACCAGAACTACCTGTTTAAATTTCCCTTTGTTTTTGCTGGAAAAAAGAGAACTGAAATCGCGTATTGTTGTATAAACGCTTTTAACAACAGGAATTTTGATAACAAGTTCTTTCAAGTTATTAAACAGGCTTCGGAAAGTTAGAGACTCCAGGAAGGCTCCGAAAAAAAACACGAGAGGAAGACCAAACACAAACCCCAAGCCTTTTATATACCAACTGTCAGGGAAGAAAAACTTGAATATATTTCCCAGCGCCAATTCTACAGTGCCGGCAAACCAGAAAAGCAAATAAATTATCGTAATTCACAAGCTAGGTAATAATTAAAATAAAAGAATTATGCTTTATATAACAAATTTAACCCGAAAGCGATTCCGCTACACTCTCATAAAACTCTAGTGTGTTTAATGTACCCTTTTGCATCCGCAAAAAAAACATAGAATCTCTGCCCTACACATTGAACGTTGCCAATTATATTGTGCCTGTGGTTTATAGTTCTTAGCTTCTCAACAGAAGCAAATAGCCACACCGTCTTTTGGTTGTTTTATGGCGCAAAGTCATTCGGTTATGTAATTTGGCGAAATTGTCGACCACTCCGCCATCGCTTTGTCACCTGGGCGATCAACTTTAACCTTGCCGTCCTCTGTTGAGGTTACCCAACTTACCGGAATGTAATGGTGCTGACCAGTTTCATCTTTCTTCAGCTTGATTGTACCCGATCCCTCCATATGATCGACTGTGGCAAACTAAACTGACCGTCTTGGGAGCAGACAACGGGCATATCAGGCTTAATCTGGTCGGTATTAATCATAGTTTTTCTCCGGTTGGCTCAGTCTGAAAGTCTGAGCGAGTGCAATTAATAATTCTAAGGTCGGTAACTCAGGCAAGGTTTGAGAGCATTACCTATTTTTCGGACTTTAACTGGGTGACTCGATTTATTATTAATAACGAGTGAATCCCCTTTAAATCCACTTACCTGCTATTAAATATATACACATGACTGAAATTGGTCTGTACGACTAGGCACATAGCAAATCGCTCACTGATTATTAGTCATCAATAGTGTTAACATGCCTCCGCAATTTTGGTTTGCTCGATTAACTGTTAAGCTTTTTGAGGGTTAGAGGCAGCAGTCGCTGCTACTGCCAGAGTAGATAAAGATGGAATTTTTTGCTCTTCCAGCAATTTAAATAAATTGGTCGTATGCTTTTTGACGGAAGTACAAGTTAATTACCTAGAATTGACTGGCAGCTTTCCGAGGGTAACCTGACGGTCAGTTATTGGGAGCCGATGATCGCTGAGGGTCGCTATATATATCTATACATAGCGACCCTTATGCATAGCTCTGCATAACGGCCAATACCTGTCATTGAGTTGCACCAGCAAACCGCGCAGTGAGAGTCTGCTCCTAACCAAATTGCAGGCAGTCGTAATTTTTAATTATCCACTTTTGCATGTCAAAAGCGCCTCCTCGAAAGCTGCCGCTCACCTGAATAGAATGCAGGGTTACACTTCTTTGTTCGCTACCGTACCGACGACCTTCGGTTTTATCTGTAATACTTCAGGTTGGCGTTAGGGAACTTCATCCCACGCTTTGCTCATGACTATGTAAGCATGACTAAATAATTATCAGGAGAAAATCATGAACAAAGAGCAAGTAAAAGGCAGAGTCGGAGAAGCCAAAGGTAAAGTTAAGGAACTCACCGGCAATATACTGAACGACGATGAGATGGAGCTGGAAGGCAATGTCGAAAAAAAATTGGTAAAGTCAAAACGAGCTTTGGTGAACTTGAGGACGAAATTAAATAAAGCAAATAAAACATGCCGTGCTGCACAGTCCTTTCCAGACTAACAGCTCTCGTAAATAACCCTTATCACAGGATAAAAATATGAAAATCACCCACATGAAAACCATCGGTTCATTAGCCATCCTGGCTTTGTTTATTTGCTCATCTGGCGCTTATGCTGAAGAAACCAAAGAGGAAACCCATATGAACAAAGACCAAATAAAAGGTCATGTTGATGAAGCCCGTAGTGCGGACTCTGCCGACAAGCAAAGCGAAGCCTTCAATATCTGCATACGCGCCACTCAGCGCTTCGAACAACAGGAAATGGCCAAAGAGACGGGCAAAACTGCGGTAGCGTCGCTAACTGATTCGTGCAAAATGGATTTGAAACCGCTAACTTATTGGCTTTGCATGGATAAAGAAGCCAATGAGCAAGTCGACTTTAATGTCGCGCATAAGCATTGTTCGAAAAAAACAAACTAAATTATTGATTAATCCTAAAAACCGCAATTAGTCCACGAAAAGCACGAAAGACACGAAATAAATCAAGCACCGGGAACCGGCACGCGTTATTATGCCCCGCGAACCAGTTTCAACTTTATTGCCCGACTTAAACGCGCCGTTTGCACCAACCCGCGCTTAAGTATGAGATTATCTCGTTGTTCAGTCCTACTGTTTTACTTGAATGGAAAAAACAGACGATCAAAGTAGTACATATTTGACACTGTTTTACATTCATAGCTCGTTTTTTTGCTTTAGATGAAGGGGGATCGCTTCCCCATAAAACCCAAAATCGCTATACTCTGCGGCACGAAAGCCCGCACGCTTGAGCTGTTTAGCCGACTGGAGTGACTACAGTAAAACGGATACAAAAGCCGATCGACTTATGGCATCCTCATATTTTTTTAGTGAGGATAAGTAATGAAAATAAACGCACATTGGCGGCAGCACATTGAAGCTAGGGGTGGAAATGGGTTAAGTCAGACGGCTTATTGTCACCAGCAAGGCCTAAATCGCAAAACCTTTTCAGTGTGGCCGCGGCGTGTTGAGGATGATTAATCTTTGGAGAAGAACGTTCCTCTCGAATTACTCTCTGTCCAATTGGAGCCATCGTCACCGGTCGCGAGCGCCCAGGCAAGCCTTGATGCCGCAGGCTTGTGCACGGTGCATAGCTTGAACTATCTACGGCAGTATCACCTTGTTGACTAGGGGATTTACTTCGATGCCTGGCCTGATCAGGTCTGCCAATAGGCGTGGATTAAGTTCTTTAGATATTTGCGACAGCCTCTCTGTGCGTGCGTTACCGAACCGACTAAAACTATTTTATTCTATATAATTTGCAGCCATATTGTCCCCGCCCGGGAGCATTTAGCGAATCTGACTTGGTGAATGACTGATCTTTATTTAACACGCTTACGTATGAGGAATCTATCATGACCGCAACCGCAGAACATCTTTCCAAAACCGCCGCAGATACCTTGTGTAAAAAAAGCCAACAAATGAAACACATTGAAGAGCGATTTCTCGAAAATTGCCGCCCTTATGTGCATGACAAACCGGTGACCTCGTTAAGCATCGCCGTGGCGCTTGGTCGACAAGATGCGGGACGAGATAAAGTAGCCGGCTTTATGACTGGCAAGCTAATGCGGCCGCAGCGGCCCCAATCAGTCCCTTGCCGGCAAGCCCGAGCCCCAAGCCAAAACGCCCACACCCCTAAAAGAGGCGCTCAATTGGTTGATCTTGGCCCAAAACATCTCCCCCGCTTGGTCTTGGGTCCCGATGATGCATACGGGCAGACCGTCACCAGCGGCAGGACTCGTTCCGCATCGCTCGCCAGTAATCGGGTGCCACCCATTACTGCCGAGCGGCCTCGGCCGATGCCAGGCGGTAAAACCTCATGCTTGTGAACATAACCGATTTTTTCAAGGGGCTTTCATTAAAACAGGCTGTTTCAGCTGTAATCAAAGGTCTGCGCTGCGGATATGTACTGCTGTCCCCATCACTGACCGCCTGGCTGGCCCATCGCGCTGCCAGTAAAGGCGCTGCCGTGGCTTTTTATACCCTATTCTCCATGACCCCCATCCTGGTGTTGACCATTGCCGTGGCAGGCTATTTTTTTGGTGCAGAGGCGGCGCACGGAGAAATTATTGCGCAGATGCAAGCGTTGGTAGGACCCAATGGCGCCCAAGCTATCAGTGCTGTGCTGGCCGCCGCACACAACTCGGAGTCTGGGGTTATCGCCTCGATCATTGCCACGCTCCTCCTGCTGGTGGGGGCCACCAGCG
Source organism: Methylococcales bacterium (assembly GCA_028714175.1). GTDB lineage: Bacteria > Pseudomonadota > Gammaproteobacteria > Methylococcales > Methylomonadaceae > JAGXGJ01. Next base: position 16,061 of record JAQTMV010000042.1, on the reverse strand, counting down.
TATTCGTTGAATTAAAGGATAGCCTCGATGAAATGTGGGGTACCGATAAACCTCAAGCCTCCTCTTTCAGCCTAGTATTAAAAACCCGGGTTTTGTGTTTTGGCCTGGTGCTGGTTTTAGCGTTTTTATTACTGGTTTCGCTGGTCATCAGCGCCGCTCTGGCGGTGCTTCAACAGTATGTCTTCGGCGGGCTCTGGAGTTTGGCTGCCCTGGTGCTGTCTCCTTTGGCATGGTTGATTTCCTTTGGGGTCATTGCCAGCTTGTTTGCGGTGATTTATAAAATGCTGCCGGAGGCACCGCTGGCTTGGCAGGATGCCTGGTTCGGTGCGCTGTTTACGGCCCTTATGTTCAGTCTTGGCAAATACGTCATTGGTGTTTACCTGGGTAACAGCGGCGTAACCTCCAGTTTTGGCGCCGCCGGATCAGTGATCGCCCTGTTACTCTGGGTCTATTATTCCGCGCAGATCTTCTTTTTTGGGGCCGAGTTTACCCGCCAGTTTGCTTTGCGGTTTGGCAGCCTGCGCTCGCGCGATCAACTTACTTCCATATCAACCTAAAGCCAAGTAAAAAACCATCGTCAGACGAGGGCGGCATTTATTCAACGGAGGACATATCCAACCCGGAGCCAGAAAGACTTAACTATTGACTGGACCGGACCATATATATTCCGCGCGGTCAAAATATCGGTTTCCCCAGTTACCCCAAAAATTGTAAAAAGACCTAAACTAATAAGCTTTTACCCTTCCAAAACTTCGGGCTTGAAAAGGCTTAGTGCGCCTATGCCACTCATGCCGCTTATGGGAGACGGCCCAGCTCTGTGAAGCGTTATCCGCCCCTCGCCTTGGCTCACAATCCGCACCGGCACGGATTTAAAGGCAGGTGTTTTTAACAGCTGATCATGATGGTCAAGCGGGACGTGCGGGTTCATTTCTGGATAATAGCCGCCGATGCAGCCCGGCGGCATATTAAACGGCGTCACCGTCAACCCCTCGACACGGCGATCGATACTGTCATCCGCATCGCCGATGAGCGACACCCGTTGGCCCTGTTCCAACCCCGCCTTTTTCATGTCGTCGAGATGGATCAGGAGAACCTCACGGCGGCCTTCTAGCCCGCGCAGACGGTCGCTGAAACCATAAATGGTGGTGTTGAATTGATCATTCGATCGCATGGTGAGCAAGCGATAACGGCCCTGACGATCTTCGAAGCCGAAAGATGACAGCCGTTCGGGTGAGGTAAACTCGGCCTTGCCACTATCGGTTTTCCAGATGCGTTCATGCGCCGGATTGCCTCGCCAGAATCCTCCCGGCTGAAACATCCTTGCATTGAAATCGTAAAATTCGTCGGGATAGGTTTTGGCAATAAGATCGCGCACCTTGCTGTAGTCGCCCGTCCATTCGTCCCATTTCACTTTGGGGTTGGGGTTGGGGAGTAGCGTCGCCTTGGTCATGCCCGCGACAATGGCGAGTTCAGATTTCAAATGCTCGCTTGCCGGTTTCTCCAAGCCTGTCGATCCGTGAATGCAGCTAAAACTGTCCTCGACATTGATAGCCTGACGCCCGCTTTCCTGCAGGTCTTCCTCAATCCGGCCAAGGCAGGGAAGGAGCCATGCGCTCCGTCCATTGTTAAGATGGCTAGGGTGAGCTTGGTTGCGATCTGCACGTCCAGTTCCAGGCTTTCCCACGCCTGTTCCATGATCTCGCGATCTGGAATGGCCCGCACGAAATTGCCTCCAAGACTGATAAAGCCCTTGACTTTGCTGGCCTTCATTCCTTCGCAGGCCGCCACCGTATTCATGCCTTTATCGCACGGCGGATCGAAGCCGAACATTTCGGCAAGCCTGTCCAACGGCACCAGCTCGGGCTTTTCAGAAATGCCGACGGTGCGCTGACCCTGCACATTGCTGTGGCCACGCACCGGACAGGCACCCGTGCCGGGACGCCCGATATTGCCACGCAACAACAGGAAATTGACGAACATGCCGATATTGTCCGCACCATATTTGTGCTGGGTCAGGCCCATGCCATAGACGCCGATCACCTTGTCGCAACTGATATAGACATCGGCGGCATCTTTCAGCGCCTGCCACGTCAGGCCGGATTCCTGCTCAATATCGTCCCAGTTGGTCGAGCGGACCCTATGCTCGAATTCCTCGAACTCGTGCGTGTGCTGCGCGATGAAATCGACATCCAGTACGCGTTTGCCGTCCTTTAGCGCCGCATCGTCCGCATCGAAGATATGCTTGCACATGCCGGTAATGGCGGCAATATCACCGCTATTGCGAACCTGATGATATTGGCAGCTCATTTCGGTGCCCTGATCTGTCAGCATCTCAGTCACATTTTGAGGATTGACAAAGGTTTCGAGGCCACGTTCGCGCACCGGATTGAATGTCACAATCTTGGCACCGCGCTTTGCGGCGTCCTGCAAAGGATGGAGGAAACACGGCGAGTTGCTACCGGTATTCTGGCCGAAAAAGAAAAAAGCTTCGGTATCTTGTAGATCGTCCCAGATCACGGTACCCACCGGCGTTCCAATAACTTTTTTGAGGCCCACCGATGTCGTTTCATGGCACATGTTGGAACTGTCGGGCAGGTTGTTGTGGCCGTATAGCCGCGCAAACAGGGCAAAGAGATAGGAACATTCCAGCCCGGCCCGGCCGCTGGCATAGACAGCTAGTGATAATTGACGCTCCTAATTGAGTTAGGTACTCGATAGGTGTATTGGTTCAAGCTGGAGCTAACGCCTTCAAATTTCAGTTTCAATTGAATCTAAAATTGACTGTCTGAACCCGGACCCAGATCTTGTAAAAACTCACAGACAAACCACCCATTATAGGGCATATATTTCATTGGCCACTAAGCCTCTGAAAATGAAAACAATTTTTACCGGAAAGCCGTAACTTCAAGAAAATTGGCTTAAACAATTTATCTATCAAGCGCGAATATTGCTTCGTTGGGATTGGCTTTTTCCAATAATATGTCCCTGATTATTTCCGCGGCAATTACCGAAAATGTTATGCCATTGCCACCAAAACCCAGGGAAAATAAACCATTAGGTTTTGGTTCATAATGCCCGACATAAGGAAGACCATCCTTCGTGACTCCAAAAGTGCCAGCCCACGAAAATTCAGGCCGGAAATGGAGGTTAGGAAACAGTTTGGCAAAATCGTCCGCTAATTGTTGCGTTTTTAACTCCAGTTTATCTTGCCTGACCTTGGGATTATTGGTTTCTTCATCCCGGCCCCCCAGCATAATCCGGTTATCTGCTGTTGTTCGTATATATAGGTACGCTTCTTTCGATTCCCAGATCAGACAGTTTTGGTGCCAAAATTCTTTTTTGTGTTCTATTTGCTGACTGACGATGGCCCAGGTACTCTGTAACTGAACTATTTTTTTATCGATTAAGTGAACCACTTCAAAACCTGTGGCATAAATCAACTTCTTACAATTGATTTTATGGCCTTGGATGGACTTCATGGCAACACCGCTTTTGCTATGTTTTATATCGACCATTTCTGACCGATCGTATACCTTCAGTCCTTTCTTGATACAGTACTGAAAAATGAGGTGGCATAACTTATAGGCATCGATTTGCGCGGAATGATCACTAAAAAGCGCTGCCGGAGCGGAAAACCCCATTGTTTCTTTAACTTTATTTTCATCCCAGTATTTAATATCCAGGCCTAGCGATTTATGCAGTTCGTATTCTTTTTTGAGCAGGTCTACATCTTTTTTATAGGATGCAAAATATAAGCTGCTTTTTCTTTCAAAATCGTGATACCCCACTTTTTTACTGATGTTGGTTAAGGTCTCAATCGTTTCTGCGCATAGTAAATACGCCTTCCTCGCATGTTCTTCGCCCCTTAGTTCGATTAATTTGCTTAATGGCTTATCAATCTGGTATTGCAGGAGCGCAGTCGTGGCAATGGTACTGCCAAGACCGATGCTCCTTTTTTCTATCAGAACACAGGGAATACAAGCCTCAATCAAGATAAAGGCATTTATAGCAGCAGTAATACCACCGCCAAGGATGACCACGTCGCAATTAATATTTTTATCTAACTGCGGATAATCGTAAGGCAGCCCATTTTTTACCAGCCAGAAGGGTAAGCCTGTTGAAAGATCCATAAAATCAAAAAATAATAAATGAAAACTATTTGCAGGAATTAAAGATAAGTTACTGAGACATAAGACTGGCTGCTTGACATCACTTAATTAATCGCGTTTATTAACCATACAAATATTTTAAAAGTTATCCAAATAATAAGCGCCAACGCACTGATGAGCGAAATTGATATTAGCACAATAGATATCGTATTTCTCGTGATTGCTTCCCTGGGCGAATTATAGTAGTCGGTTATCAACTCAATATTTCTTAGATTGGCTTTAAAAGCAATATCAAAAATATCTCCTACTAATGGGATCATTCCTATGAGCGTATCAAGCAGTATATTTACAACCATGCGAGCAATAATAACAGGAGCGACTCCAGTGCTAACAGCTTGCAGTAGGATATAACTGGAAAAAGCCCCACCCGTTATATCACCTATTCCCGGAATTAAACCTATCAGACTATCGAGCCCCATTTTAATAGAGGTACCAGGAATACGAATTGAATTATCAAGCAACCACGCCCAGTGTTCCAGTTGTTTTATATTTTTCATTTTATTTGTTTCCTGAAGGACAAATTAAACGGGTGCTTCTTAGTGGTTTGAGTAGCCAATGGAAAAATCCGGTTTTTCATCGGGGATTTCAATAATCCGCTGGAGTCGCTCCAAGTAAGCCGGCCGCAAGAGGTTGCTCCACAAGTTGTGTTTGATATCCATATCCAGCAGCTCTTGGTGTTGCTGTTCATGGTGTAACCCCATGTAACATGGGCCAGATGCCATATTGGCGGATTGGTCTCTACAATGCTTTGAATCTGATAATCGTCCAGGTTTAACGGAGCGTAAATTGCTGCGCTCGTATTGCATATAAGTTGGTAGCATGCAATTAATTCTTGCCGTGAATTCAGCAGACTGTCCGGATATTTTTGGAGTATGGCTGACATAGAATGCTATTTAGCCTTTGTCTTAAATTTGGAGGTAGTGCCCTAAAAACTATTATCAACAATATACCTGATTCCCAGGTAATCACTGTTGGTTTTGAAGAGATTTTTATTGATACCTGTCCTCTCAGCGGCATCAGCTAAACGAAGACAGCGTCATACCGGCATGGATGCACGTCATATTATCCTGGTTGGACGCCCTTTGGGTTAATGCAAATCTGTTCCAAACAGATTTGTGCCGGTATAATCTAGGCAACCTGGATGTGAGTTATATAATTTTTACAAATTGGCTGAAGATTATTGCTCATCAGGTAGATTTTTAGCAGTATTTGTTGCAACAAAAGTTGATGCTAAATAGAATCAACTCAGCTTTTCTCCAGTCGGACTTTAAGCGCGTATTTTTCACGGTCGATTTCTCCCCGGGTACGGATACCAAGCCGACGTAATAAGGGTAAGGGAGGACACCATCCCTGTAATCCATGTTGTAAAAGAAACGGCAAAACAATACCAGGCAGGAATAACCATTTTCGATTTTTGGTTAAACCAAGAATCAGACCGGTTAGTGCTAAAGTAGATGCATTGACCTCAAGCACTCGCTCTATATCCCATTCCTTATCCAGCATTTGAATACGCTCAAAAATTTCTGCCTTGCTTTTACCTTTGTAACGTTGAATATTTATATCCGTTTGCTGATCTATTTCTTCATTCACATGGGAAGCGGTAGAGCTACGGACGCGATCCAGACTTGATCTTGTTGAATCTTCAGCATTAAATACAAACATAATGAGCCTCCAATATTTAAAATCCGGTAACGCAATAAATAAAGCCAGCGCGAACAAATCAGAGTCCACGCTGACATCAATTAAAAACCACATGCTAAGGCTGGAAAGCCTATTCAGATGCCGCGTCCAAAAGCCGATTCAACGTGCGTATATGCGCTTGTTGAGCAGGCAGCAGCTTCGTTTCAATCAAAGAGCGAACATCTGAAGACAGCTCAGTATCCTGCAGTGCTTCCTCATAATCCTCAGCGCCACTTTTTTCTCCTTCCTGTAAAGCCTTTAGTGAGGCTTTTTTACCCAGCATATTAGCGCCTCCCAGGACTATTTTCGCCCACGTGCCCCAGGCACCTGAGTCCTCACAGGGAGTTCCACCCAGTCGACTGATTAGCGCCTGTAAACTGGAAACCGCATCTTTATGAGCCTCATAAATGGGCACTAAATCCTCCGATTCGCTCGGTCCGGCCTCTTCCCCAAGTTTATCCAAGGCCTGTTGATAGGTTTCCGTTGCTGATAATTCATCTTTCAGAAATTTGTTGAGTGTTTCAATGTTATGCATAATAAAACTCCTAGGTAATTATTTCTTGATTAGGTGCAATAGCATTATCAATGCTTAAACTGACGATTCCCCAGTCGAAGAAATATCCTCGGCATGAGCCTGCTCAAAGATTTTTTTCGCCTTATCAATCGCTTCGCTGCTATCCGTATGGACAGAAATCAAGGCGCCTCCTCCCTTGATTTTTCCTTCATAGCGTTTGGCTTCATACTCCGGAATACCCAATCCGATTAAAGCGCCAGCCAAACCGCCTGTAGCCGCGCCTACTGCCGCACCACTCAGTGCTCCCATAATGGGTCCTGCGGCGATTAACGGACCGACGCCTGGAATAGCCAGAGCGCCAATCCCGGCTAACAAGCCGAGCACAGCGCCAGTGCCTAAACCCACTGTTCCGCCAATAGCCGCTCCTTCCGGCGCTTTGGTGTGCTTTTCATGAGCAAAATCCTTGGTAGTGGATTTGTCGGGAAACAGCACCGATATATCATTGGTTGAAAAACCTGCTGTCTTCAGGTTATTAACAATAATCTCTGTCTGTTCGAGATTTTGGGCGATACAAAAAACTGCTTTAGTCATGTCGTTCTCCTAGGCCTTTATGGCGCTTTAATTTCAAGTTGATTATCTACCTGCACTACACCAGGCGTATGCTTGGCGATTTTTTTAATTTTCTTGCTTTCTCTCTTACTTTCAACAGGCCCGCGCAAAGTCACCTTCCCATTAAGTGTGATGATTTTTACATTCTGCGCATTGACTGATAGCGACTTGTTTCTAACCACGGCTTCACGTATGGCAGCCGTTATTTTGATATCACTTTCGGTTTCCTTTTGATCTTCCGGGGTTAATGTAGTGTTTTCCTTGTCGCGAACATTGCGCTCGGTATTTTCCAATGCCGAATCGGCCGCCAAATAGAGGACGGTATCCTGATCGGCGCGAACAGGAGCAGTCATCATTATCAAACCGCTCGTTAAAGTGAACATAACTAACAATAATCGTGTATACATAGTAATTTCCTTAATAAGGGTGTTTCTTTTTCAAGATAATTGAATGGCATCCGTGCCGGCTTTTTCCTTCATAATCAACGAATGAGCATCCACTTTATCTAACGACCACCGGTATCGTTAATAAGCACTGGAATTAATCTTCTGTTGCTCGGTAAAACCTTGTATCGCATCGGCAACAAAGCAGATGGGCTAACGTCTGCTCAACAGACGGCTTAAAAGAAAACCGGCCCCGAATTGCTATGCCTAACGAAGCTACGGGATTTTCATGGATGTAACCACGGCAATTTTTTACAAATTGCTGCTCCGCATTTTTCAATTGCTCGCCTTTTTGACCCCGAGTTTCTGTCGCCTGAGTTTGGACGGATTGATGGGTTTCCCCATCTTGTTCGTTGTAATTGTCATGATGTCTTCTCCCTTTTCTAGTGTGTGGTAAAGGTTTAACGCGTTTAGTTCACGAACAACGCAATCAAAATGATGATGGGGATGGGGATGCCGAGAAAGTACAAAAGTATTGAGCGCATTGCTTGTCTCCTTAGTAAATTGGTTGTATGTGTAATTACATGTCACGTTGCCGACCGCCGACTGTAGCCGCGAAGCTGGCAACGAATGCACCAATGAGCAGCGAGATGAAGAGCCACAGCGCCGCATAGGCGGAAGCCTTGCGACCCTTGTCAGCAGCTTCTTTCGCCACGGTTTCCGCATCACGCAGCTTGGTCTGTACGCGTGCATACGTATCACTCACTCGCTTCTCTGCATCCTGCTGTGTCAGACCGGTGCGTAGCGAGACAATCTGGCCGACGTACCGAATGTCTTCCGCGGGCAAGGGTCCTGTGCGAATGGAGTTCATGAAGATCTTGGTAACTTCGGACGCGGACGATCCGGCAGTGGTTGGCTCCAGAGTACCTCCTGGCAAGACGCCGCTTCCGGCGGGAGCCGCGTATATATCCTTACGGAACAGCGAATCCACGAAGTAGCCTATCGAACCACTATCGCTGTTGGACATCGCCATCTCGGACCCAACCGCCGTGGCGGTAGCGACGCCTCCAGCCACAGTGGCTCCAGCCTGAATTCCAACGCTGACGATCGACCCAATTACCGAAGTGAGTAGCGCAGCAGTCGCAAGCGCAGCGACTGCCCAGGACAGGAAGCCGTGCGCGGTGTCGCGGAAGTAGACCTCGTCCGTATGCACCGCAACCCACTTTGTTCTCAGCCTGCCGGCGAGGTACCCCCCCATCCCGGAAGCAACGAGTTGCGTGAAGGTCAGCCACAAGATGGTCGAAACACCAAAGGTTGTTGCACTTACGCCGCTGTATGCCCATGGTGACACTGAGGACAGACCCAAACCTGTTCCCAACATTAAAAGGATCAGCGCCAAAGCGGCGGCTGCCGCGGCTCCCGCCAAGATGGCGCCCCACGACACTGCGCTTGCCTGAGTCTGTATGGATTCTGGATAGACACTTGGTGAGGTGCGTTCGCGTCCAGGTACGTCAGCGTCTGATATATTAGAAAAGGTCATGATGAGTCTCCACAAAGTTTGGTTTGAGAAATTATTGAACAAGTCGCCGCCATAAGTCTGTTCGACATCGCACATAGCGGTGAATAGAGGTCATTGGCTGCGCTGACGAAGGAAGTGCCGCGTTCCTCAGTACAGCCAATTAAACTGACGCTTCCCCGGTCGAGGAAATATCCTCAGCATGGGCCTGCTCAAAGATTTCTTTCGCCTTATCAATCGCTTCGCTGCTTTCCGTATGTACGGAAAGCAAGGCGCTTCCACCCTTGATTTTTCCTTCATAGCGTTTGGCTTCATACTCCGGAATACCCAGCCCGATTAAGGATCCCGTCAAACCGCCAGTAGCAGCACCTACTGCCGCACCGCTCAATGCACCCATAATGGGCCCTGCGGCGATAAACGCACCGACGCCTGGAATTGCCAGACTGCCAATCCCGGCTAACCATCCGAGCACAGCGCCAGCGCCTAAACCCACTGTCCCGCCAATAGCAGCCCCTTCCGGCGCTTTGGTGTGCTTTTCATGAGCAAAATCCTTGGTAGAGGATTTGTCGGGAAGTAACACTGATATATCATTGTTGGAAAAACCCGCATCCTTCAGGTTATTAACAATGCTCTCTGTCTGATCGACACTTTGGGCGATACAAAAAACTGCTTTACTCATAACATTCTCCCAGGCCTTTATGGCGCTATATTTTCAAGTTGATTATTTACCTGCACTACACCAGGCGTTTGCTTGGCGATTTGTTGCAATTTCATGCTTTCGGCTTCAGTTTCTACAGGACCTCGCAAAGTCACCTTCCCATTACGTGTGATGATTTTTACATTGTGCGCATTGACTGATAGCGACTCATCTTTAACCACGGCTTGACGGATGGCAGCCATGATTTTGATGTCATTTTTGGTTTCCTTTTGATCTTCCGGGGTTAAAGTAGCGTCATCCTTGTCGCGAACATTGCGCTCGGTATTTTCCAATGCCGAGTTGGCCGCCAAATAGAGGTATCCTGTTCAGCTCGAACAGGACCGATCATCATTAGACCACCTGTTAAAGAGAACATGACTAACTGTAAACGTATAGACATAGTAATCTCCTAAATTTTGTGTGCTTCTTTTTCAAGATAATTTAACGGCAACCATGCCGGCTTTATCCTTCTAAATCTAAAGAATAATCATCCACTTTAATCTAACGGCCTGCGGTATCTTTAATAAATAGTGGAATTAATCCTCTTTTGCCCGGTAAAACCTGTTATTGCATCGGCAACCAGGCTGATGGTAAATTAACAACTGATCGATTAATGATTGAAAATCAAATAAATAATGACCAGAACAATCACCGGCACACCTAACAGCCAGCCAATAATATATTTACCTATTTTCATGGCTCATCTCCGCTAACATATTCGTTTAATAGTTGCCTAATTTATAAGTTTTGGCTTACATTCAAGCTTGCTGCCACAAGACATCATGATATAAGCTGCTAAAAAGTTTACTGGAAATGCTTCTTAGTATCTGTGCGCTGTCGCACATTCGAGATAAATTGTTTTATCTACCCGGACACAGTTTTTTTTGAAATTATTTGGATCTCCTCTCCAAGTTTCTTTTTTCAGTTTCCGGTAAACCATCCAGTAATTCTTCCAATTTCAACCGCAATTTCTTGGGAGAAATTGACACTTTCAACTGCATATTATGTGCGTTACCGTACCGACTGCAGCTAGTTTAGCGGCTATAGTGGTTTCTAGGTTTTTACGCAGCTCCAGTATCGCCTCGAAGCCTGTTTCTTGGTCGAGATGACTTGTCAATCTTTGTCCATGCTTATTTCTTTATTTCAGGAGAATCCCATGAATCAGCCAGCCCACACTGTTCAGGCCCTACAAGCACAGAAATTCTTATTGTGATTTAAAACAGAGTCCAATATTTTCCTCTTTTAGCATCTATTTCTACCAATTTTCGAGAAAATAATGATTAAAAAACAATGTACTAATAATTTTACATGGTCAATTTTGACGCTTTTTAGTGGCAAATATCGGACGCTGATTGACACCACGAACAACCAACAACGCAAAGGCGCTACCTTGCTGACGAGGACATTAGGATTGATAATTCTCGTGGTATTTTACAACACTGCAGCGGCTATTAACTCCCCGGAGAAAGCTGCTGATACTGCGCCGCCTAATATAGAGTGCTTGTTGAACTGGGCGCAAACATTCTACCCCAGCCTGTTTTCACCCCCGGTGTCAGATTTGCAGTTTTCTTCGCCCTATACCTATCGCTATTACCCGAATACCAATGCTTATGTGGGCGTTTCCTCCGCCGACAACCATGTGTATTACCTGGGACCAGGTGTCCCGCTGCAGGACGCGCAGGATATGGGTGATTTATCCGTTTGGCTGAAAGAATCGGGGTGCGGAGCGAGGCCGTACCCCGTCATCTTTATTCATGGTATAGCGTCTTCTGCAGACACATGGATAACATATAGAGACTACCTGATAAACAATGCGGGCTGGACATTCGGCGGAATACCAACTTACGATCAGATCAATAAAACGGTTAATATCAGCTGCCCTTTAGACCCAAGCCAGACTGCTTCGTGTACTGCCAGCTCTGGTGACTTCTATACGTTAAATTTCCCTGAAAGTCAGTTTTTTCCTTTAGATATCCAGGGCGGTGGACTGGCGGCAATCATAAAAGCAGTCCTGGATGCAAACCCCGGGAAAACAAAGGTTATTTTGGTTAGCCACAGCATGGGTAGTCTCGCTGCAAGGGAATATTTGCAAGGCTTGGCACGATTACTCGATTCAGTAACGCCATTCCCGTATCGGGAGGATGTTGCGAAACTCATTACCGTAGGGGCGCCGCATCAAGGGACTTTCTGGGCCGAGGCATGTCAAGATAATATCGGTAATGTCGGTATTTGCGATCTTCTACCTTTGGACATCGACCCAAACAGTACAGCAGTCGAGGAGTTAAGGCCAAATAGTTCAGCTCTGAACATTCTTAATGACTTGACTACTCATCCGCTTCCATCCAATGTATCCTATGTTTCGATAATTGGAACGGGTCAACCGACTTTGGTCAGTCTTGTTAATACCGAAGAAGGGGATGGCATCGTATCGGCTATTTCCCAGGACCTGGTGAGAATAACCGGGATTCTACCTCAACATAAATCGGTCAGGATTAATATCCCTTTCCGAGATTGTGGCAATCAGATAGATGCGTCTTTTATCGGGAGCCTTGGTGAAACACACACTTGTGAGACAACAGATATTAGCGTAGGGGCAGAAATTTTAAGGGATTTACAATAGGTAGCTGTGCGCTGGAGGGTGTGATGGTATGGACTCCTCAACTCACCCAGGTGCAATAAAATATACCGAAAACTATTAACCTGCGTAATGAGGAATCCAAAGTTAAATCACCCCCGGCATAGCCGGGGGGGTTTACTATATTTAATTATGCATTCATGCCATGTATATTCCATTCAAATCAAGCCCGATTGAATTTAATCAAAAGTTGTTGTTTCCCAGTGACATTTTTGATCTGCTCGCGGAAGATCACGAATTCTATCTCTATACGGATCTTTTTCGGCAGCTTGACACCTCTGTCATTAATAAGGACGAAAGTGTTGCTCTACAGCAGCATTTCCTGAACCTTGGCGAACCCTGGCCGCTCGGCACGGCCACCTCTAATCTTGTCGACGATGATCATTTTGCAGTCTACCTTACTCAAAGCTTCGATCTGAAGATCAAGGTTTTGATCCACATCAATCACACTTGCAGCACTTACACATTAATATATAAGGACATTACCCTTTGATATTAAATGAACTCATTCCCAAAGTTAAACTAAGGTCTTTAACTTATCAAAATTGAATTATTTCGGTCGTTAACGTAACTTTTCATGACGTTGGACTTCAACCATGTTATGTACGCTACCGTACCGACAGTAGGTGGTTTTGCAGATAGAATATCTCCAAGGGTTCAACTTAACCCCAGTCTCGTTTCGAAGTTTAATTCTCGGTCGAGATGCTTACTCATTTTTGTCTACGCTTGTTTTTTAACTCAGGAGAATCCCATGAATCAGCCAGCCCACACACCCTCTGAACACGCCATGCAAGCCTGTATCGATGCGTGTACCCAGTGCCATCAAGTCTGCCTGCAAACCGCAATGAACCACTGCCTCGAGACCGGCGGAAAGCACGTTAAACCAAAACACTTCCGTCTTCTGATGAACTGTGCCGAGATCTGCCAGACGTCGGCTAATTTCCAACTCGGTAACTCTCAGTTTCAGCATCGTCTTTGCGGGATATGCGCCGAAGTCTGCGAGGCATGCGCGGCGGATTGCGTGAAGATCGGCAATATGGACGAATGCGTCGAGGCATGTAAGGTATGTGCCGAGAGTTGCCGGCAAATGGCGAGCACTCAGCACTAGGCGTAAATTGGGCTCTATCCGGATTCCGTGATCATGTGCCCAAGACGCCCATTGTTGTTCGCTCTAGTAGCGCTAGCTTTAACGGCGTGTGGCGAGGTGGCCCAGCTTCCAATCGAGGCGGGCGTAGGCCCAAATCCCCTGCTGCCGCAGCCAAACCCGACGTTGATTCCCACGGTAAACATCGCGCCGGCTGTGGGCTGGCCCGCGAATGGCAAACCGCTCGCGGCGCCAGGGATGACCGTAAACGCCTTTACCACAGGTCTCGATCACCCGCGCTGGCTTTATATGCTGCCCAACGGCGACGTACTGGTCGCCGAGACCAATACTCCGCCGAGACCCGAGGATGGGAAGGGTTTCAAAAACTGGATCATGAAGTGGGTCATGAACAAGGCTGGCGCAGGCATGCCCAGCGCCAATCGCATCACATTGCTGCGCGATACCGATGTCGACGGCGTTGCGGAAACGCGGTCTGTGTTTCTCGAAGGGTTAAACTCGCCCTTCGGCATGGCGCTGGCAGGCAACGATTTCTACGTAGCCAACTCTGATGCGGTGGTAAGGTTTCCCTATACCGAAGGCGAAACCCGGATCGTTCAACAGGGGACCAAGGTGTTAGACCTGCCCGCTGGCCCAATCAATCATCACTGGACCAAGAACCTCCTGGCCAGTCGGGACGGCTCACGACTCTATGTGACGGTGGGATCGAACAGTAATGTGGCCGAGAACGGCATGGACCAAGAGGACGGCCGCGCCGCCATCTGGGAAGTGGATCCGAAGCGCGGTAGCTACCGCATCTACGCGTCCGGTTTGCGCAACCCCAATGGACTAGTCTGGGAGCCGGATGGCGGAGCACTTTGGACCGTGGTCAACGAGCGCGATGAACTTGGTAGCGATCTGGTTCCGGATTACCTGACTTCGGTAGCCGACGGCAGCTTTTTCGGCTGGCCTTACAGCTACTTTGGCCAGCATCTGGATTTACGTGTGCAGCCTCAGCGTCCCGACCTGGTCGCCAAGGCAAGGGTGCCGGATTATGCACTTGGGCCGCATACCGCTTCGCTCGGCCTGGTTTTTTTCAAATCCACCGCATGGCCGGCGCCATTCGACAACGGAGTTTTCATCGGCCAGCACGGTTCGTGGAACCGCAAGCCACGCAGTGGCTACCGGGTCATCTTTGTGCCTTTCAGAGACGGCAAACCCTTCGGCGATCCGATCGGCGTGCTGACGGGCTTTGTTAGCGCCGATGGCGATGCGTTCGGACGGCCCGTGGGCGTCGTGCTCGACAAGCAAGCGGCGTTACTGGTTGCCGATGATGTAGGCAACATCGTCTGGCGTGTGACTGCGTCGCCCCCTAGTTCAACTCGGATACCGCCAACAAAACGTTAGGCGGCGAACTCAGTTGCTACTCAAACAGATATCGACTTTGCTGCTTCCCCTCGACGCCAAACACAAAAGAACTTAGCGACCACTGAAGTTCATTTTCCGATACGAACTAGACGTTCTCCGAAACATCGCCTTGAACCTGCCCTATCACCCATTCGACCTAACCAAGATCTGGCCGCACAAGGACTATCCGCTGATCGAGGTTGGCGTGATGGAACTGAACCGCAACCCGGAAAACTATTTTGCTGATGTTGAGCAGGCCGCCTTCAATCCGGCCAATGTGCCACCCGGCATTGGCTTCTCGCCGGACAAAATGCTACAGGGGCGTCTGTTCTCGTACGGCGATGCACAGCGCTACCGACTCGGCATAAACCACCATCTGATTCCGGTAAACGCCCCGCGCTGCCCGGTACACAGCTTCCACCGCGACGGCGCGATGCGTGTGGACGGCAACCATGGCGCTACCCTGGGGTACGAGCCGAACAGCTACGGCGAGTGGCAGGAGCAGCCCGACTATACCGAACCGCCGTTGAGTCTTGAAGGTGCGGCGGATCACTGGAACCATCGTGAAGACAATGATTACTACTCGCAGCCCGGTGCGTTATTCCGCCTAATGACGCCTGCATTGCAGAAGGTGCTGTTCGAGAATACTGCGCGCTCCATTGGTGAAGCACCGCGCGAAATCCAGATTCGCCATATAGGAAACTGCCTTAAGGCTGATCCAGCTTACGGTAAAGGCGTCGCCGATGCCTTGGGTATTGCATTGAGCGACGTTCCCCACTAGGTAAACTTACGGTTAACATTCGGCTGTAGCAAACGACGCAGCGAAATTAATCCCTAAGTTTAGAGCGAGTTTCGCAAGTTGAACTCAATCTTAAGACAACGTTCCTTAATCGCGTTCCTCATACAACCCCTGTATGTGCGTTACCGTACCGACTGAGGCTGGTTTTGCAGCTAAAGTATACTCAAGTATTCGGCACCACCAGGTGTGTAACCGATTACCTGATCGTTAGTCGAATCCTTATCGGCTTGGTTTTTGTAGTTAGAACCTATCTCAGTAGATTGTTCGCCCTGAAGCATGTCCTGAGCCTGTCGAAGGGTATCGAACGGTTTATTCAACTTACCGGGATAGGCACTTAACTGAAAATAACACCTTATTGGATTTTTTTACCCATTACTGGAGATTTACCATGAAACACGTTATTAGAATTTTTTCCGCATTTTTTTTGGCCCTGACGTTAATGACTGCCGTGGGTTGCGCATCGACGCAAAAGCAGGAGGGAACCGGGGAGTATGTTGACGACAGCGCCATCACGACCAAGGTTAAGGCGGCCATATTGAATGAACCTGGCTTGAGCTCTGCCGAGATCAAC
>JAQTMV010000041.1 GCA_028714175.1 Methylococcales bacterium | reverse complement strand
CGTTGTTATTGCACGGCGTGGGCAAGCAAACCCAGCATGCCGGACAAACAACACTCACCATCACCAGCAGCCACGGACGGGAGTCTTATGTAAAGGCGGCCTATACGCGGGTATGTGCATTTTTTGATGAGTTGAAAGCAATTGCGCCGCAGTTGACCCCTTTACAATGCTGGTATCGAATTTTAAGTGAAGCAATGAAAAAATATCTGAAGGGGGCAGTCTTAAAACCGCCAGATTTGATAAGTTACGCGAGCTAAACGCTCTACATAACTCAATTTTTCTTGTCAAGTTTATGCTGGTTTTTATTGGCAGGGATATGTTCAACTGCGGTTTTTAGGATAATCGCTCAGTTCCTGGTTTTGCGGCAAACGGCAACTGGATAAACTCGGCGAAATACTTGCGTAGGCTCGGATACCTGCTTACCAACATGTCGCCATAGCCGCGTTCTTCCAGCCGTTTAAAGATATAAAGGTCGTCTATTGATTCCAGCAATTTCTTCTCGTCAATGCATTGCCAAAAATCCGCCTTATAAAAAGGTTGGTCATCCGGCCAATCAAGGATGATATGGGTTGATTCCAACACCCTGTCTACCGCCTTCTTTTGGCGCTTACGGAATTCACGGTGCTTTTTTTCATGATGCTGTTTGGCCTTCCTCAACATATCCATGATGAACTGATCGTGTATCTTGACCAAATGATCCAACAACACCTTGGAGGTTTCCAGAAGGAAGCAGACAATCAATGCATAGCGCTTCGGCTCGTTAAAGCGCTTAATCTCCTTGGCATTGTAACGCCTGGTTAGCCTGTTGAGATAATCAATGAAAGCGGGATCCAACGATACCTGAATGGTATCAATGCTGGTTTCGTCGAACAGGCGGTAACGCTCCAGGTAGTTTTGGATGGATGCAATGCTGGCGGAAGGAGGATATTCTTTCAGCAGGTAAAACAGGGAAGGCTGGCCGCCTGCGTGTGGGAGCAATAATTTATCAATTGCGTATTTAACTTCAGTAGGCAGATGGTTGCACAGGACATCATATAAATGCCCGTGGGTTTCGGCATAGACTTGGACAACCAACCGCTCCAGTACGCTAGCCACTGGCAAAACCACACGCTCCGAAAGCAGATATCGCTCAGCGCGTTGGAAAAGTTCATCAGGCAGATTCCCTTGCCGAGCCTGCCTTTTTTAACCACTTTTGCAATCGGGCTTGCGTGTCATCGTCGTACTTGGAAAAGCCCAAGTAGTCCAAGATGTTCTTGCGCTGCTCAAAGAAAGTGGCTTCCCGGCTTGGCGTATTAATAACGAGGGATGGCGGCAATTCCAGTTGATTGTTCAGGTAACTGATAATTCTAGGCGACAGAGTATTGCCTTCTGCCAAAAATCGGCCATATAAGCGTATGGCGCACAACTGGATTGCAATGAACAGCCTGGAATTCTTGTGGTATTGGCCAATCTCCAACCGGTCGGCCCCCGAGAGCGTCCAGTCCATGGCGATCTCTTCGTCGGACAAGTCTTGCTGCGCCGCCACGGGGCGGTACCGTTTTTGAGGGGGCAGGAACAGTTCTTTCGGTGTCATTTAATAGCGTCAGTTTACCACCCGAGGGGGTAGCAAGTTTGTCCAACACCGCCTGCGGTTTTTGCCACCCATCCTGCACCGGATCGTTCATGAGCTGATAAGCCAAGCCAGTACAACCGCTAAGCCACGGACAGGAGATAAGGCAGCGGCAACTATTTTTGCAATGGTAGCAACCTGACAATACAACTTTCTAGTTGCATGAATTTTGTGGAAATTGCCTTTCTCGCGGGCAATTGGCAGACTTTCTCAACTTCAATATTGGCTAGGAAAAAATAGGTTTCCGTGTTCGTCTCTACCCAGTCAACGTAAAGCTAAGGGGCGGGCGCGATAGCGACCGTCCTGTTTGAGCGTAATGTTAGACCGCCCGCATCTCAGCCGCGACGCGCCGCCTCGATTGCGGCGATGTCGATTTTTCTCATCTGCATCATCGCATCGAATGCCCGCTTGGCAGCATCAGGATCGGAATCAGTAATCGCTTTAGTCAGAGCGATAGGTGTTATCTGCCAAGATAAGCCCCATTTGTCTTTGCACCAGCCGCACTCAATCTCTTCGCCGCCGTTGCCGACGATGGCGTTCCAATAACGATCCGTTTCAGCTTGATCAATGGTTGCAACCTGAAAAGAGAATGCCAAGTTGTGCTTGACATCGGGTCCGCCATTGAGTCCGAGGCAGGGAATGCCCATCACGGTAAACTCGACGGTCAATACATCGCCTTTTTTCCCCGACGGAAAGTCTCCCGGTGCGCGGTGCACTGCGCCGACAGAAGAATCTGGAAAGGTATCGGCGTAAAAGCGTGCCGCGTCTTCGGCGGTGCCATCGTACCAAAGGCAGACCGTGTTCTTTGCTGATGTTGTCATGTCACTTCTCCACTAAGATTGAAATTTGTGCCATTCCGGCATGGCTTCACTGTGCTTCGCATTGGTGCTCTAAGGCTGAAATTAAGCCGAATCGCGAAGGGTTTCGGCTTGAATGACTTGTTGGGCGGCGGTGCAAATCCTCAACGAATGTCCGCAACGGTCACGCCCTGCCGCTCGGCGCAGAGGCTTAGCGTGCGCTGCCACGCAGGGCGCGCCAGGGCCCGCGCGTAATAGGCCTTCAGCCGCGGATACGGCTCGATGAAATCGGTGTTGCGGACTTGCCGCAGGACGGTGGCGAGGAGAATGTCGGCGACCGTGAACGCCTCGCAGGCGATCCATTCGCGGCCGTCGAGCCGACGCTCCAGCCCGTCGAGCCAGCGGCCAGCTTCCTTGACCAGCGCCGCCCGCCGTTCGCCAGCCCCCTCGCCGCGAAAGCCGAGGTCGATCATCTGGATCTCGAACAGCGGCCGCTCGACGGTGGCGAGCGCGGCGAAGCACCATTGCACAACCTGTGTGCGTCCGGTGAAGTCAGCGGGGATCAGCTTGCCCGCCTTCTCGGCGATGTAGAGCAGCACCGCGCCGGACTCGCCGACGATAAAGCCGTCGTCGTCGATCACCGGCACCTGATGGAAATAGCTGAGCCGGCTATAGGCCGGACCGACGAGCTCGCCAGCGAGGTAGTCGAGGGCGTGTACGCGATAGGGCAACCCGGTTTCCTCGAGCGCCCATTGCGCGCGCAGGTCGCGCCCCTTACCAATCATACCGGGATGAACGCGTCCGAAGGCATAGAGTGTAATCATAGTGACCTCCAATATTTAAAGCAATAAGAGCCAGTGCTTCTATCAGGCTTCTCGTTTAGCGATTCAACAAAGGCAACAGGACAGAATATAAGTGCTATAGAAATACTAAGATATTTAAGCATGTGCTGATTTCCGATAGTTAAGGTTAAATTTGGCAGACCAACTGGAATCGGTTCCCATATCAATATCGGGCAAAAAACTTGCTGAAACCAGGGGCATTTACTCAGCCTTCCCTTTTGAAAGTGGCATAAATCGCCATAGCGTGTCCGTGTCCCAAGCCAAAGTCTTTCTTAAGCCAGGCAACAATCTCTCTCGCTTTTACGCCTGGCTTAAGCAAGCCTTTTTGCTCTGCAAGTTGTTTGAATTCGTCTGGTGTTTTGCCAGTTTTTGTCTTGATGTTGTCTATGTATGCTTGAAATGACATATGCGCTCCTGTTTCGGTTACCAAGGGTCGTAAGTGCCGAAAGTCCATAGGTGACCTTCCAGATCGTAACAACTAAAACCCCGCCCACCATAGTCTTCATCTTTAATCTCGACGATCATTTTCGCGCCCGCAGCTTTCGCCCGAGCATAGACAGTATCTACATCGTCTACGATGATGTATGCGGATTGCGTTTCCGCGCCGCCGATTTCGTCGGGTTGCTTGATCAAACTTCCCCAGTCGGTTTCCTTTTAAAGAACCGACCCGAGCATAATCATGCCGTTACCAAAGGTCAGTTGTGCATGGGCAATCTTGCCATCATCATTCGGATAGACCGCTTGCTTCTCGAATCCAAATGCCGTGCATAGCCAATCAATGGCGACTGGGGCATTGCGATAGCGAAGGCAAGGGATGACGGTTGCTGTAGTGTGTTTGGCGAGAGCTGACATGATATTTCTCCTCTAATTCCAAAATAAATAGACGGTTTCTTAGCGCCATACGCAATGTTATGAATGTCTTGTTTTGAAATTTACCGCATAGAGTGCAGACCGATCATATTGCCCTCAGTGTCATACACCAAGGCAATGAAGCCGTGTTCGCCGATGGACATTTTTTCTTTGAAAATACTGCCGCCATTTTCGGTTGCACGGGCGGCTTCTATAGCGCAATCTTCACAACCAAAATAAACTATCGTGGCACCACTTCCAGGGGGGAACCCTTCCATTTTTACCAACATTCCGCACGCGCCGTAAGTGGTTTTGGCAGTGTTTTTGTCGGCAGGAAAGCTCCACATTTCCATATTCCCTTCCTTACACATTTCCTCGGTCGGAGCAGGCATTTTTTCAAGATTAACTGCGAGTACGGCTTCATAGAACGCTTTGGCTCGTTCCATGTCTTGAACGTAAATTTCAAACCAGACAACGGGATTACCTAGATTGCTTTTCATGATATTTCTCCTCAAGTTTAAGTTTTTTCATAACGTACATTTGGTACGCTGTAATTCAGACTGACCTTACCTGACTTTAATGGCCTGGATTCAAGCAGCGTTAGCGCGTGCCGTTCGGCCACGTCTTTGAACAGTGCCTTCCCACCACCTAAGATAAGAGGATGCACAACCAACCTAATTTCATCAATCAAACCCAAATTCATCAGACTGGAAACTAATGTAGCGCCGCCGACTGCATATATATCCTTGCCAGACTGCTGTTTCAACTTTCGGATTTCGTCAATGTCACGAACAATACGCGTGGTTTGCCAATCCACTTTATCCAGTGTCTTGGACAGCACAATATGAGGCGTTTTGTCGGCAAAGTGAGCGTATTCGACTTCGTGTTTTGATGCGACCTTTCCAGTAAAAGGCAAAATGCCATTGGGATCAGCCAAGATGGCACACCAGTATTGCTGGTAACCTGGATACATTCCGCGACCCAAGATACATGTGTCAATCTGAGAGTACAGGTCATCGTATGGGTCATCCCACGTTTCCACCCAATCCAGCTCTCCATTTGGTCCCTCGATAAAGCCATCCAGCGTCACCTGCATGGCAGAGATGATTTTTCTCATGTTACTCTCCCTTACTTATGAACAGCCCCAAGTTTCTTTTCGTCTTCAGTCCTTGGGTTGCCAGTGCTGTTCGGCTGGCCTTTACCTGTGGTAATCAATCTCAATAAACTTTGTTGTATATATTGGCCCCATGCATTTGAGCAAATATCGAAACATTCATATTCGGGAACTAAACCCATGTGAGTAAATCGGATTTGCGTTTTTTTATCCTTTTTAGAGATTTCAAAACTGATTTTTGTGCCCGTCCATTCGTTTTTGTCCTTCGTAAATTTAAAATAGTTGTCCAGCACAAGCCAAACTACTTTTTCGTTTGGAATGAATTCTATTATTTTCATTTTGCAATAATGGACATCTTCGTAATGATATGAAAACTCATGGTTGAGCTTGTCTATACGGCCTTCAATTTCTTCTGACCACCATCCGCGAACATTATTGATGGCTTTGAATGCATCTTCTGGAGTTTGGTCAACTAAAAGGGAAGTAGTAAAATCTGATGTAGTCATTTTTATTCTCCTTATATTTATGTAGTTACTTTACTGCTTCAGGCTCCATATAAATCAACTCCCAAATATGCCCGTCCAGGTCTTGATACCCATGTGCATACATAAAGCCGTGGTCTTGGGGTTCGTTATAGGTTGCGCCACCAGCAGAAACGGCTGTACGCACCATCTCATCTACATCTGCCCGGCTTTCGCAAGATAAGCACACCAGAACTTCGGTGTTTTTAGTCGCGTCGCATATCGCTTTGGGTGTAAAGGTCTTGAACTTGGCCTCGGTCAACAACATGACGCTTATGGTATCGCTTACTATCATGCAGGTAGCGGTTTCGTCCGTAAACTGGGCGTTAAATTTGTAGCCAAGTTGTGTAAAGAAGTCGATAGATTTGCTAAGATTCTTTACGGCCAGGTTTACAAAAATTTTAGTGTTTATCATGTTCTCCTTTTTCTTGCTATGTATTTGGTTGTGTTACATCTTTTTAATCATCGCCACGAGTTGATCAAGGCAAGTTCCCCAACCATCATAGAAGCCCATTTCTTCATGTTTGACACGCGCTTCTTTATCAGCGTGTTGCACCAGTGCGCTGTACTTTGTACCATTGGCGTGTGGCTCTAAAGAGATGGTCGCCGTCATTAAAAATTCCGCGCATTCATGGCCTGGGCTGGCTTCTGGTTGCTTGGCAGGGCGAAAACCAGGTTGGAGTGCATTCGTCCACACCAACCGTTCATTAGGAATCAGTTCCAGATAACAGCCCGAATTCGGAAAGTTTTGCCCTTCTGGCGATTGCATGGTCGTGCGAAAAATGCCGCCAGGACGCAGGTCAATTTCACAATCAACGGTAAGCCACGGTAACGGGCAAAACCAAGGTTTAAGTAATTCGGGTGTTGTCCAGGCTTGCCATAGCAACTCGCGAGGCACATCAACAACGCGCTCAAGCATTAGGTCTAGTTCAGGATTTATGTGTGGTAGCCTTCTGGCACCGGTTTGATTTTCGTGGTCATGTTAGTCTCCAGCTTAAGATTTAATGGTTGGATATGTTGCCTTCAACATGAGTCGAAGGTTGGTGAAAAAAATCGACAACTCGATAAGACGAAAAATGATGGGCTTCGCCCCAGCTTAAGTTGTCGAAGGTCACAATCAGGGCTTTCGAGTGTAGGTGATCTCCATCATCTTCATTTCCTTGCCGCCATGGTGAGCACCATACATGTCAAACGTCTGGGTATTGCTATCCACAATCTTCCAGATGGCACGATGCGTCATGTAACCACCGCCCGGTTCAGGGTGCTGCCCTGTTAAAGTGATGGTCTTGCCATCCGCGCTCGCCGTACCTTCCATCATGAAGAAACCTGTGCCCATGGTATCCATCCACGCGGTGACATATTTCTTCCTAATGTTGTCGTAGCCGTCGATGCCAATTCCTGAGAAAGGTTGCCCCATCATCTGTCCGGTGTATTCCTGGTAGAGAAAGCGTCCGTCCAGCAACATCTTCATTTCCGCAGATCCGGTTGTTTCTGTTGCAGGCTTGCCGGGTTCCATCCACTCCTTGGTTTTGGTTGTCCAGCTTCCTGCGAGGCTGGCGAATAGCTTATGAGGCTCGCCGGGCGTGGCGAGCTTTGTATAAAGCTCCATCATCGCCTGTGGATCCATGTGTTGCTTCGCTTTCTTGTCTTTTGCGATGGCAACGGATGCCATCAGCAGGATAATGAAACAGGTAAGTGTTTGTTGTAAGAAACGCATAATTTTCCCCTTTAGTGTGTGGTGTGTAACGATTCTTGTGCCAAATTTGAAAGGTATGGATTTAATGTTCGTGGTCATGATTGCTCTCCTGTTCAATATTATCTGGTTTGATTAGTTTGCCTTCACTATTAGTCGAATGACGGTTGCCTGAATCGACATCTTAAGTTGAGAAATTTCGATGCTGTACACTACATATTGGCGAAAATTTGATTAGCCATTCTGTTGTCTCCTTTTCATAGTTTATTAAAATCACGCGGTAAATGTCTTTACACCCATTGCAATTACCACGTTATTGTGTGTGATAATAAAACTGCATCCGGCTTTTGAAAAGAACCACATTGTAGAGATATTATGGATCCAATTTTTGAGTTGTTCCTGGCCATGCCAACGCGGGATTCTCGCAAGCTGCTTCGTGCGCTGCACCATCAGTTACGTGCGGCGATTGTGAATGGACGATTGCAACCCGGCTTACGGTTGCCGGCAACACGCAAACTCGCCACCTTGGCGGGTGTGTCCCGCAACACGGCCGTGGCCGCCTATGAGTTGCTGCAAAGCCAGGGCTATATCCACATTCGACCTGGCGCGGGGGCATTCGTAACCGAACAGGATTCCCAGCCGATACGGCGCAGCCCCACAATAAGCGATTCAAATGCAGATTCCCGGCTTGTTTCTTTTTGGCGTAATCCGCCGTCACTACCAGCACCCTTTCAGCCTCCCTATCGGTTCGACTTTAGGATTGGGCTTTCCGATCAATCGTTTTTCCCTTTTCAAGTTTGGCAACGCTTATTGGTGCGTTCGCAACGGTCATTATCTAAAACATCCACTTTTTATTCCGACCCGCAAGGCCAGCCTGCTTTACGGAAAATGATAGCTTCGCATGTGTCGATCACGCGCGCTGTTGCCGTTCAAGAGCATGACATTGTGGTCACGGCAGGAACCCAGCAAGCGCTGGATCTTCTGGCCCGGATTTTAGTGACAGCAGGACATACCACGGTGGCTTTCGAAGACCCTGGATATGAGCCGGCACGCATTGCTTTCGCCGCTGCAGGCGCCAATGTCGTTACCGTTCCAGTCGATAAAAACGGCATTATCGTTGATAACATTCCACCCGAAACACACATCATTTATGTCACCCCATCGCACCAATTCCCCCTGGGTCATATGATGTCCGTTGCACGGCGCATAGCGCTGCTCAACTTCGCACAGTCCCACGATGCCGTCATCATTGAAGATGACTACGACAGTGAATTCCGCTATAAAAGCAGTCCTCACGACGCGCTGCAAAGCATTGACCATAATGGGTCAGTGTTCTACCTCGGCACTTTTTCAAAAAGCCTGTTTCCCTCGCTTCGGATCGGGTTCGTGTTGACTCCGCCCTGGGCGCGGGACGCCCTTGTAGCGGCCAAGCGGTTTAGTGACTGGCACAGCCCCATTCTTGAACAGGAAACGTTAGCCGCTTTTATTGCGGAAAGCCATTTAGCCCGCCATATCCGCAAAATGCGCAAAGTTTATGGCGAACGGCGTACTGCCCTGACAAGAGCAATTAAGCGCCATTGCAGTGATCTTTTGGCGCCCATCCCAGTCGATTGCGGTTTGCATCTGACCGCATTGGTTAAGGGCAATTTAATGGCGGCAACGATTGCTGCCGAAGCAGAAGAAATTGGCATCGGGCTTTATTCGCTGAACCGGTATCCGATTGCCGGAAACGGGCAGAACGGTTTTGCCTTTGGCCTGGGCATGATTAGGGCCGAACAGATAGACGTAGCCATCAACCACCTTGCCGAGGTGATGCGCCATGCATGAATCTAAAAAAATCAGTTGAATAAGTAGGCAATAGTCTAGTGCAGACTGGCAGTCTATGACACTACTTTGATGCTTTTTTACAGAACAATACGGGACTTACAATTGTTATGAAATAGCTGGAACGGCTTGGCTGCTCTGGGATTGATGACAATCCAATAACGCAGTCAACTGTGGCATGCTTAATGCCGCTGTTTTATATCGGGACAACTTCCCGGCACAATCATTGTTCCTGGTTATAAGAGAACGTCATGATTTCAATAATACTCTTCGCGATAATAATGGTTATATATTTGGTCGATTGGCAACAAATCGACAGTAAGCATAAATCGCATTAAAGCTGCAAAATGTGAATATCAACATTTAACCTAAACAGGACGGGGTAAGTTACCTCGTCCGTCAAAGAGGAATAAATTTTAGCGTACGACAGTGACTAGGGAACCAATTCCCGTATTGGCCGTATTTCGATGCTGCCCAAGCGCGCTGGCGGAATCTTGCCCGCCAGTTGTATCGTTTCATTCAGGTCACGCGCATCAAGAAGATAGAATCCAGCCAATTGCTCTTTGGTTTCAGCAAAGGGGCCGTCGATAACAGACGCTTTACCATTGCGCACCCGTACTGTAGTGGCAGTATGTGCCGGCTGTAATGCATTACCGCCCGGGTAGTGGCCACTTTGTCGAAGCCCATCTCCGCAGGCGATACATTCGCCGTTGAGAACGTCCCATTCATCTTTGGTCATGGCGTTAATGGTTTTTTCTTCGTAATACACAAGGCACAGTTATTTCATGGCTCACGCCTTAAATTTACATGCGGGAAAGGCTGATAAAACCTTTAGTCGATTGACGGAGCCTGTATTCGACACGAATCGGTTATTTTTTTAACTCTGCCAATCGCCGTTCCAGAAAACGGCGTTTCGGCTCCTGCCGGGTAAGGCTAAGCGCTTGCTGGTAAGCCGCTTTTGCTTGCCTATTTCGCCCAAGACGATGGTAAAAATCCGCCCGCGTCGAGTGCGCCATGTGATAGTCCCTGAGTTCCCCGCGTGAGAGTATGGCATCGATTAGCGCGAGTCCGGCTTCAGGCTCATCACGCATAGCTACGGCCACCGCGCGATTCAACTCAACCACTGGCGAGTTATTCGCGTGCAACAACAGGTCGTAAAGGCCGACAATTTCTGTCCAATCCGTTTCGTTAGCGCTGGACGCTTCAGCATGCACCACTGCGATTGCTGCCTGTAGTGTATAGGGGCCAATACTGTGTGAGCTGAAAGGACGTTTAATGAGCGCGGAACCCTCTGCAATCTGTTGACGGTTCCAAAGCGAACGATCCTGCTCTTCCAGCAGAATCAAATCGCCGTCGGGCGAAGTGCGCGTAACGCGGCGTGAGTCGTGCAACAACATCAGCGCCAACAAGCCTGATACTTCGGTTTCTTCTGGCAAGAGTTCGATTAACAACCTGCCAAGGCGAATGGCTTCGCCTGAAAAGTCATGACGAATTAGTTCCTTGCCTGTAGATGCCGAATAACCTTCGTTAAACACCTGATAGACCACCTGTAATACCGGATCCAACCGATCCGGCAAATACTCTTGTGCAGGTACTTCATAGGGAATATGTGCATCGCGGATTTTGCCTTTTGCGCGTACAATGCGCTGGGCCACCGTTGTCGGTGCTAGAAGAAACGCGTGGGCAATTTCTTCTGTGGTGAGTCCGCAAACCTCACGCAGGGTCAGAGCCACCTGCGCATCGGATGACAAGCTCGGGTGGCAACAGGTAAAAATCAATCGCAGCCTATCATCCTCGATATCCTCGGCATCCGTATCAAGACTGCCGGTTTCAAGATAATTGTCGAAATCATCCGGTAGCGCAACAAAGCGCACGTTCCGGCCTAAGTGGTCAATCCCCTTGAAGCGGCCGGTTGAAACCAGCCAGGCTCGCGGATTATCGGGAATACCATCCCGTTGCCATTGTGTCTGGGCAGCGGCGAACGCATCATGCATGGATTCTTCCGCAAGATCAAAGTCCCCCGGCAAACGAATTAATGTCGCCAGTAGGCGCCGCGATTCATTCCGGTAAATCGCGTCAAGTGTTTTGCGAAAGTCTGACTTTATATCTTCGTTCAAAGCTGTCACCTGCTTTGAGAGCATCTCAATTCCGGCATTTCTAAAATTGACAAGAGTCAAAAAAACGAGGGTTTTCTTTAATCTCCATTCGGTTGTAATGAAACAGGCTTGATTCAAATAATTTAAAGTAAATTTATTTGGTAAATAAATCTACGTTAATATTTGTTATCACTAATTGAGTATGTTAACCCATAAGAGCCACTAAAATGCTGATTGGCTATGCACGTGTCTCAACCGACGACCAAAACCTGAATTTGCAACGAGATGCTCTAAATCAGGCTGGCTGCGAACAGATTTTTGAAGACCAATTGAGTGGGGCGAAAGCAGATCGTCCCGGATTGCGGGAAGCCTTAAATTATGCCCGACCAAGTGATACCTAGGTGGTATGGCGACTGGATCGGTTAAGCCGCTCATTAAAAGACTTAATTGAAATGGTGACGTTTTTGGAATCCAAAAACATTGGGCTGAAGAGCATGCAAGAGACCATTGATACTTCGTCCAGCTCTGGCAAGCTCATTTTTCATATTTTTGGTGCATTGGCCGAATTCGAGCGGAGCCTTATCAAGGAAAGGACCCAAGCAGGCCTTCAGGCAGCACGAGCGAGAGGGCGTAAGGGTGGTCGCCCAGAATCGTTAAATAAAGATTAACAGGCGGTAACAGTTAAGCTCTATGTTGAGAAAAAGCATACGGTAAATCTAATTTGCCAAATAATGGGAATCTCGAAACCTACACTTTACAAATACATTGAAGCCTCAAAAGGACTTAACAGTGTGCTTTGACGGTTTCCCGCCTCTTAGTTTAAGTTTCTATAATGATGAACTGAAAGACAAGCACCCCGAGCAAAGCGCCGATGGGATCGATCACGATGCCCTCCCAACGCAGGATGTTCGCTACATTGGCCGTGGGCCGTACCGTACGTAACATGGGGACGACCACAGTAAATCCGGTGACGACGGTGATCGCATTAAACAGAAGAGACAGCTTCCAGGAAAAATCCAGCAGCCAATGGGTGGCCAAAGCGATGATGCCCCAGGTAACCAGCACACCGGTGGTCACCAAGCGCCGGACTACTAATTGCAAGCCCCGGATATCTGTGAACTTGAGAGTCAAACTACCTTCGAACAGGATGACCGCAACAGAAAGAGAAATGATCGGAAACAACAATTGGCCGAAAGCTTGATCCGGTTTCAGCCACCCAGAAACCGGGCCAGCCACAATGCCGGCCATCAACAAAAAGAGGATGGCGGGCAGTTTGACTCGCCAGGCAACCCATTGACAGGCAATGCCTATCAGACCAATGCCGGCAAGGGCAATAATGACATCGTCATGCATACGATTTAATAACTCCGGTTGAATGTATATTGCCCTGATGAGCTTGGCTGTTATTTCGGTTGTGGTAAGGCTTTGGTTCTGCAGGCATTTTACCTGACGAGTTTCAGAATTTCATAGAAGTAGAAGTTACACATTGTTTTACACCGCAAAACTGATCATGACTGGTTGATTTTCATCTTTTAGGGTGCAAGACGCAAGGGATCAAACCGATAGTCGGCATGGTCATGCCAATCCGCTTCGAAAACGCATTTACAGTCTCGCCTGCGGCTATGAATGCTCGAATGAGCATTGTCCCTTAAGAAAGGATTAATGTGTTTAGCCTTACAATTGACTGGTTCATGGTGTTCGCCGTTTTCGCAGGAACTTTTCGGACGCAACACGATCCCCTTTGCCGGCGGCTTTCGTCACGGAAATATGGTTTGGCATTACTGAAAGTGATAACCTGGAATTCGTGATCGACACAAACCTGGTAGCGAGTGCCATAGTATTCATCCTTGAGCGCAAATGGTTTCTATTTGAACAATCGTCGGCGAATATTTAAAAGATGCCAGTATTGAGAGTATAAGACTATGATTGAAAGCACTAAAACCGAACCGCTGTATATCGTATTAATCAGCATCCACGGCTTGATTCGAGGCCGCAATCTGGAATTGGGACGCGATGCGGATACCGGTGGTCAAACCAAATATGTCGTCGAACTGACCAACGCCTTGGCAAAGCAGCAAAATGTCGAGCGCGTGGATTTGGTAACGCGCCGGATAATCGACAGCGAAGTCGACACCGATTACGCCGGGCACGTGGAATCGCTGGCGGAAAAGGCACAAATAATCCGCATCGAAGCGGGTCCCGAAGGGTATATCCGCAAAGAAGAGCTATGGGACCATCTGGATAGTTTTGCCGATAATTTACTGAGTTGGCTGCACCGCCAACCGCGTTTGCCGGATCTTTTGCACAGCCATTATGCCGACGCCGGCTATGTAGGCGTGCGTCTTTCACATAGAACGGGTTTGCCCTTGATCCATACCGGCCATTCTCTGGGACGCGATAAACGTCGCAGGCTGTTGGCCATGGGCTTGCCGATGGAGGATATCGAGCAGCGCTATAATATGTCGCGCCGCATCGACGCCGAAGAAGATACGCTGACCAACGCCGATTTGGTGATTACCAGTACCCGCAATGAAATCGAAGAGCAATACGAGATGTATGATTGCTACACGCCGGAAAAAATGGCAATCGTGCCGCCGGGAACCGATCTCGAAATGTTTCATCCGCCCGCTTCTGAAGGTGAGACCATAGCCTTTGCAAAGATCCTTGAGAAGTTTCTGCACGAACCTGATAAACCGATGATATTGGCGCTATCCAGGGCCGATGAACGGAAAAATATCGTTGGTCTTCTGGAAGCCTACGGTGAATCACCGCGTTTACAGGCGTTGGCCAATCTGGTGATTATCGCCGGCAACCGTGACGATATCAGAGAGATGAGCGATGGCCCGCAAGGAGTTTTGACCGAGTTGCTGCTGGTTACCGATTATTATGATCTTTACGGCCGGGTCGCGTTACCGAAACACCACGCATCAGAAGAAGTCGCCGGCATTTATCGTCTTGCAGCGGCTTCCCGAGGCGTTTTCATCAATCCGGCACTGACCGAACCTTTCGGCTTGACGCTGCTGGAAGCGGCCGCCAGCGGCTTGCCGCTGGTCGCTACCGAAAACGGAGGGCCGGTGGATATCATCGGTAATTGCCATAACGGTTTGCTGGTCGACCCGCTGGATAAAATTGCGATTGCCGAGGCCTTGTTGACTATCCTCGAAAATCCGCAACTTTGGCGGGAGTTTTCTGCTAATGGATTACAAAACGTTGCCCGGCACTATTCCTGGAACGCCCATGCGCAAGCTTATTTGCAAAAAATCCGGAGCTTGCCACAGCACGCAGAGCAACTCCCGATAACCCCGCCAGTTGCAAAAATCGGCCGTTACCGGAAGCACGCCATTTTTACCTCTATCGATCATACCCTGTTGGGCGATTTTGAAGGTCTGGAGCAATTCGTACAATTTATTCGCGAAAAACGTAAAAAATTTATATTCGGCATCGCTACCGGACGACGCCTGGATTCGGCACTGGCGGTTTTAAAAAAATACCGCATCCCCATGCCGGATATTTTAATTACCAGTCTCGGCACTGAAATCTATTACGCCCCGCAACTGATCGCCGACATCGCCTGGACTTACCATATTGATCATTTGTGGACGCCGCAGGTGCTGCGGCGCATTATCGGCGGGCTGCCAGGCCTGATGCCACAAGCCAAAAGCGAGCAGAGCCGGTTTAAACTTTCCTATCATTACGACAGCAATATCGCACCGCCGATGGAAGAAATTCTCACGCTACTGCGGCAGCAAGAATTGTCCGCCAATCCGATATTCTCGTTCGGACAGTTTTTCGACATCATCCCGGCCCGGGCTTCCAAAGGCCACGCCTTGCGTTATATTGCCCGGCAATGGAACATTCCCCTGGAGCGCATCCTGGTAACAGGGGGATCCGGTGCCGACGAAGACATGCTGCGCGGCAATACCCTCGGCGTCGTAGTCGCCAACCGCCACCGCGAAGAATTGTCGATACTGGGCGATACGGAACACGTCTATTTCGCCGAGCGACCTTATGCCTGGGGTATACTGGAAGCCGTCGAACACTATGATTTTCTCAATTTCTAGCGGGGCGTATGGTCCATGCCGAAACCTATCCTGATTTGCACCGATCTCGACCGCACTCTGTTGCCGAACGGCAGACAACCCGAATCACCCGGTGCACGAGACCATTTTGCCCGTCTGGTTGCTCATCCGGAGGTGACCTTGGCTTATGTCAGCGGCAGGCACCGCGAATTGGTTGAAGACGCTATACAAGAATACGAGTTGCCGTTGCCCGATTGGGTCATTGGCGATGTCGGCACGACGATTTACCAAGTCGATTCCGGCGAATGGCTGCATTGGTCTGAATGGGAACAGGACATCGCCACTGATTGGCGGGGATTGACGGCGAACGATTTACGGCCTTTGTTTACGGACTTATCGTCCTTGCGCTTGCAGGAAGACACCAAGCAAAACCGCTATAAACTCAGCTACTATCTGCCGTTGCAGAAAGACATCGACGCCCTGCAACATGAAATGACGCATCGTCTCAACGCGCAAAACCTGGCGGCCAGCTTGATTTACAGTGTCGACGAAGCGGCATCGACAGGCCTCCTGGATGTGCTGCCTGCGCGCGCCACCAAACTTCATGCCGTGGAATTTTTAATGCAGCATCAAGGCTTCAATGTCACCAACACGGTTTTCGCCGGCGACAGCGGTAACGATTTGCCGGTGCTTGCCAGCGCGATTCATTCCGTCCTGGTCGCCAACGCCGACAGCGAAGTTGTCGAACAAGCCAAAACACAAGCCCTGCAAAAGGGAACGATGGCGGCTTTTTATCTGGCGCAAGGCGGATTTTTGGGCATGAACGGCAATTACAGCGCAGGGATTCTAGAGGGCGTCGCCCATTATCACCCTGACACCCGGCATTGGATGGAAGAAGACGATGAGCAATAACCGCAATATCCATGTTTTCGGCGAGGTCCTGTTTGACCATTTTCCCGACGGCAGCCGCATCCTGGGCGGAGCGCCGTTCAACGTCGCCTGGCATTTACAGGCGTTCGGACAATCTCCACGTTTCATCAGCCGGATCGGCGATGATCCGCCAGGATACGAAATCGCCGCATTAATGGACGCCTGGGGCATGAGCCGCGAAGCTTTACAGACAGACTGCGAGCACCCTACCGGCAGCGTCCGGGTACTGATCCAGGACGGCGAACCGCGTTACGAAATTGTCGCCGATTGCGCCTACGATTTTATAGACGGGAAATTACTCGAGGAAAAAAGCACCGAAGGCATTTTGTATCACGGCTCGCTGGCGGTCAGAAACCCGGTTGCGCGAGCGGCCCTGCAAGCCGTTACAGCCCGGCATCAAGGCAAAATTTTTATTGATGTCAATTTGCGCCCGCCCTGGTGGGAGCGGGAAACGCTGCTGCCGTTGCTGCACGAAGCGGATTGGGTCAAACTCAATGAAGCCGAACTCGCCGAATTATGCCCCGGATACGCTGATCTGGAACCTGCGATGCAGTTGTTTTGCGCCCGGTTCAATCTGGAAACGCTGATAGTGACCCGTGGTCCCAAAGGCGCCGCCGCTTGCGGCAGGCAACAATCTTTCGTCACCTTCAAGCCGCCGGCAAACACGACGGTGGTTGATACGGTGGGCGCGGGTGACGCTTTCGCCGCGCTGCTGCTACTGGGATTGAACAAGCAATGGCCTTTAGAAGTGACGCTGGAACGGGCGCAAGCGTTTGCCTGCGCTTTGGTCGGCAGACGCGGCGCTACGGTCGCTGATAGGGAGTTTTATCGTGTGTTCAGTGCTTCATGGCGATGACCGCCCGCCCTACAGACCACAAGAGCCGCGAGAGCATTGCCCAATGCATGGAAGCTTGTAAATTTACAACAGTCAGCGAATATATATATATTAGTATGTGGGAGCGCTGCCCGACATTGCGACTAAAGCACATAAGCGCCGCTTCCACCATACCCTTCAATCATCAGGATAACGCTATGTACGAACAGGTTTCCCATTCTCTCTTGAATGCTATTCTGGACGATTTAAAACCGGAAATCAGAAGACAGGATTTGCGGCATTTTTATACCCGGCTGGGCGCTAATTTCTACGCTATTTATTCACTGTTTTCCAACCTTTACGGACACCGCGACGATTTTAAGCCGCAAATGCTGCGCCTGGTGGAAACGATGGCTAAAGGCTATATCGACCGCTCTGCAGAGCTGGAGCGTGTCGACATCCAGCGTGAACAGGATCATAACTGGTTCTTGTCACAGAAATGGGTCGGTATGGCGCTTTATACCAACGGTTTCGCGGAAAACCTCGACGATTTGGCCGACAAAACGCCGTATTTCCAGGAACTGGGCATTAACATGGTGCATATCATGCCAATTCTGATGTGTCCCACCGGCAAAAGCGACGGCGGCTACGCAGTCAGCGATTTCCGCCAAATCGACGACAGGCTCGGCGACTTAAATGATATCCGCCGGGTAGCCGAGGAATTCAGGAAACGCGATATCCTGCTGGTCCTGGACATCGTCCTCAATCATACCTCCGACGAACACGAATGGGCCAAAAAGGCCATCATGGGCGAACGCCGCTATCAGGATTATTATTTTATGTTCGATAACCGGGAAATTCCTGATATGTTCGAACAGAGCATGCCGGACATTTTCCCCGAAAGCGATCCGGGTAACTTTACCTGGAATCAAGACATGCAAAAATGGGTAATGACCGTCTTTCATAGCTTTCAGTGGGACTTAAATTACAGTAATCCCGCCGTGTTCATAGAAATGCTCGATATCATCCTGTTTTGGGCAAACCAGGGCGTTGACGTGCTGCGACTGGATGCTGTCGCTTTTCTATGGAAAAAAATTGGCACCTCATGCCAGAACGAGCGCAACGCGCATCTGATTTTACAGTTGATGAAGGATTGTTGCCAGGTGACCGCGCCCGGCGTATTGTTTATTGCCGAAGCGATCGTTGCGCCGGTTGAAGTCATCAAATATTTCGGCGAAGACGCGATTATCGCCAAGGAATGCGAAATTGCCTACAACGCCACATTGATGGCGTTGCTGTGGGACGGTATCGCTACAAAAAACGCCAAATTGCTCTATCAAGGCGTGAAAAATCTGCCCGCCAAGCTGGAACGGGCAACCTGGCTCAACTATGTGCGCTGCCATGACGACATCGGCTTCGGTTTCGATGATAACGATGTCCGGGCCGTGGGTTACGAGCCGTTTGCGCATCGGAAATTTCTGGTTGATCATTTCAGCGGTCAATTCGATGCTTCTCCGGCCAAGGGTATGGTGTTTATGCATAACAAGGCAACCGGAGATGCGCGCATATGCGGTTCGCTGGCGTCTTTGGTTGGATTGGAAGCAGGGTTGGAAAATAACGATCCGGCCCTGATTTCGGATGCCATTAATAAAAACCTGTTATTGCACAGTCTGATTCTAACTTTCGGCGGCATTCCGCTGCTCTACAATGGCGACGAGTTCGGCGTCGTCAACGACTACAGCTATCGTGACGATCCCAGCAAAAGTAACGATAAACGCTGGATTCACCGTCCTAAAATCAATTGGGAAAGAGCTGAACTCAGGAAAAAACAAGGCACGGTCGAATACACATTGTTCAATGCATTGAAAAAAATGATCGCCATCCGCAAGGAAACGTCCGCATTCGCTGATTTCAACGACCGCGAATTACTGGATGTCAATAATGAACATTTGTTCTGTTTTATCCGTTTCAATTATCAGCGTCCGTCGGAGCGGGTCATGGTGATCGCCAATTTCGACGCCAGTCAGCAGTATCTCGATCTGGATGCCATCAGCGGCAGGGGTATTAATCTGTACGCCCGTTTCATCGATTTATACAGCGGCAGAAGTCCGGCCCAGCATGATCATCAGATCGTCTTGCAGGCTTATCAATTTTATTGGTTAACGGAAATCTAGGACGATTGGAGTAATGTTTCCTAATAGAGTTTTATTTAAAAAAGGTTATTTTTGCCCATCCCCTCGAATATGCTGTGCTCCGCATATTTGAGGGTACCGACGCGATTGGCTTCCAAATTGAAAGCAAAGAAGTGCGCTATCACTGGCTACAGCATACGTTGATAAAGTTTCGCTATCTATTACCTTGTCACCGGTGATGAAGATTTACTGGCTTTGGCCAATCTTTATCCGATCATTAAGCCCGCTGATTTTTAGCAAATACATGGGGACTAATAATTGGAATAACCGGGGGGCAGAAACAACTGGATCAGAGTAAATTTAAATTCAATCCACAATTAAGTTTACCCCAGTTACATTTTAATGATATCCGTATACTTTATAATTCTAGCAGTCAATATTCTCAAAGCGGCATCACACTGATAAGCCGGCCAAACGATTCAACCTGTTGCCAATCCGTAAATTCAATCACTGCATTGGGATCTGTCGGCCCCCCGGTTATAAACATGATGAGCCGAATCATCAGGCGATCGAAAAAGCTGTATTTCGGATACTCAAGTTTGCCTGCAAATGCGGCTAATTCCCTTGGGCGCCAGGCTATCTGTTTGAGAAATTTTCGCAGGTAGGGATTGGTATCAGGTTGGTTTTTTTCCGGTTTCCTGGCAACGATATTTACTGAAAAAAAGGCGCTGGGTTTACTATCCAGAAGCAACTTGTTACGGTTGATGAAGTCGGTAATTTTCGGGCTGTGCTTTCCATAACGAATGCTGGCTCCTATAACAATCTTGTCGAATGTTTGCAAATCGATCCGGGATTCATCATTAACAGAAACCAAGGTTACCTGATGTCCCTGCTGTTCGATCACCTGCTGCAAGCGGTCACATATCTTTCTGGTGTGACCATCGGTGGATGCGTAAAGTATTAAAATTTTAGACACTTTTTGTTTCCGGGTTATTGCTGGTTAAAATTTTGTAAATTATGGATATCCAATCAGCTTCGATTTCTCACATAAATGCCAACCCGCCTAAATGGATGGCAGGTGGTATAAATGGTATTTTGGGTTGGGAATAAGCATAAGATCAAGTGGCTGATTGTTGAGATTCAGTGCATAAGATGTATTTAGCTCAAGGTACACTATGTGCTCTACAATGTTAATGCTTGACTGAGCTGTTCTGGAAATCCGTTACCCACGTTCTGACCTGTTGCTGCAATTGTTGTCTTTGTTCGATGGAAAGCCCCATAGGATCAAAACGTAACTGGTAATGCAGTTTATAAAGCTGATTGAGTAATGGCAGTTGCAAGCGCTTGATCCAGTGCTGAATAGTTTCGTTATGCCGCCGTGCCTGGGCGGTATGTTGCAAGCGTTGTTCGATCAGATAAAATTCGGAATCCATGCCCTGATAAACGGATTTCGGTGCCGCTGTTTTAGCATGACGCACATTCCGCTTGAGTTTCCGCTTGGCAAAGAAAATATGCCATGCCAGATAAATAGACAACAACAATCCTGCGAGTAAAACAATACCGGCATTTTGTTGTTGGGTGTGTTGAAGTTGCCATTGCCTAAAATAAAACACCCATTTTGACCACCAATCGGTTAGCGGCTGCCATATGCCGGCATGTTCTGTTTCAATGGCTAGCCATTGTCCGGGGGTCGAATCGACGGCTTGCCACTCGCCGTTTATATAAGCAATTGCCCAGGCATGGGCATGACGTCTGCGAACAATATATAAATCCTGCCGGCTGTCGTATTCATCGACGGCGTAGCCATTGGCCAAACGCGCGGGTATTCCAGCTTGCCTTAGCAATAACACAGTGGCGATGGCAAAATATTCACAATGCCCGGCCTTGCGCCTGAGCATAAAATCCTTTAATGCCAGATCAGTATCGGTTTCAGTGCCTAAATACAGGCTGTAAAAAAAATGTTGCTGAAAATACGTTTTGATTTGCTCGGCGATAACCTCGGGGCGTTGGCCTGCAAGTTTTAATTCGCTGCTAAACTGCTGCAACCAATCGAGATGCTGATTGGGGATTTGTAAATCGTATTTTCCTGAGGCATCCGTTCGTTTGCCGGTGTAAAAAACCTGGTAACTGGCAAATCCCGGCAACCGATTCGCTTTCACGGCACCCAGTTCTGTGTATTGCAAGTAAGCATTGCCCAGTCCCGTTATTTTCACCGTGCCGTCCGGTAATGCCAATACGGTTTCCCGGTTAAACTCCTGCATGATGTACAGACTTTTCAGCTTGCTGTTTCCGGATTGTATTACAGGGTTTTCAGCCGTAAACAGGCGCTTGGAAGCCGTCCACTCTTGTCCAAAATACAGATCATAACTGGTTTGATGCAGCAATAACGGTCCATCGGCTTTCAGGCGAAATTCGATTCGGTCGGATAATTTTAATTCGCCGATATCACCGATTGAGGTGTGGCTTTTAAAGGGGTCGGCTCGCCAATTACTTAACCAGTCGATTGATTTTGCTTCGACAAATGAGTTTAGTTGTTTTAGGCCGTGATATCCGAAATAACTGACTACTATAACCAAGCCTGTGCTTAACAGCCATATCGGCAAGGCGCTTTGTTTGGGTCGAACCGACCAGAGTATGCCGGTAAACAAAATTGCGGAAATAATAAAATAAGCAGGTGTTTGCACATTGGCAGCCCCCGCACTCAATACCGTCAAACCGGTATAAGGCAGTATAAAATCAATTTCTCTAAGCAGCCTTATAACGCCGGATTTTCTGTTATAGAGCGCCGTATAAGGCAGTTTAAAATCATTTTCTCCAGACCTTTCAGCCTGCTGTTTGCGAAACGAATAAATCAAAGCGGTTAGCGGCAATTGCTGATTGTTTCTGATTAATTGCGCAAACAGCGTTGGAGCAAACACTACAGGCAGCCATTTTAACAAGACAAAAATGGCTTGATCCGTGGGCTGTAGAATATACACATTGACCAGCAGCAGTATCACCAGCAGGGCGGATAAATCGCTCCAGCGGGAAGATTGGCGCGAGTTTATGTGCCAACGGCGTGCGCTGTATTGGCTGACAGCAATTGCAAGCAACAGACCCGCTGCCGCCATCCAGGTTTGAGACAACCATCCCCAAGATAACAAACTAAAGCTTAATAACAGCATGTCCTTGTTCATAAAGCCGCCAATTGTTCCGCCAGATGATGATAATCCAGCAGCTGGAAATGTTCCGGTTTATTCGCGCATTGTTGCCTGGACAGCGAACCGTCATGCAATAAAAATACCGCAACGGGTAAACCACAGGCGAGCAGTTGTTTGATTAAGTCCTGCCGGTCCTTATCCCAGTGCATCAACACACAAACCAGACTGCTGCATATTCCGGCATGGGCCAACACAGCGTGCTGTATTTGGGCAAACGAGTCTTTCTCGCTGGACTGTACCGACGCCAGAATTTCCAGCAAATGCGGTAATTGGTCAACGCCGCGTCCCATCGTAAAACAATGAGCTTGCAAGCCGACGAACATTAAATCCAGCAAGGCTTCATTTTGCCGTTGATTAATAGCAAGTGATGCGGCGGTTGACACGGCGGCTTCAAATTGCTCAGTCGCCGCATCGCCGGCAAACGTATCCAGCAATAACGCACGCCGGACAAAATATTCATCCTGGTACTCTTTAACAATCAGTTTGCCGTTCTTGGCAAAACTCTTCCAGTGAATTTTTTTTAACGGGTCCCCTCGTTGATAATCCCGCAGCGACATAAACTCGCTTGCATTACCGACTGAATTAGCCAACGCTACGCCGCCTGTCTGGTATTTGCGTTTCCCCGCCAGTGTTAATGGCTTGATCGGATATTGTTTCGGCAAAACCAGACAACTTTGACGCGCTTCCAGCACGATTAAGCGCCGAAACAATCCCAGCAGATCCGGTTTAGCCAGATAGCTGGCGGCAAAGGTTATAGTGCCACGCCGAGTGGGGATAAAGCTGATTTTTATCTTTTGCGGTATTTGCGCCAAAGTGGGCAAGGGCGTCTCGGCAATCAAGCCGCCTCGCTGGAAAGCCAAATAGCGCAGCCATTGGCGATAGCTTACGCCTTGTTTAAACCAGGGTTGCTTGTTCAGGCGATAAAACCTTTTTAATTGTTCCCGGTTGGGCAACGTTTCAGTCAGCTGTTCGCACAGAGCCAGGCGGTCATATGTCCGGGGCGTTAAGTTGGTCAGCGTAACGCTGTAGCATAGCGGTTCGCCAACCATGCCATAACGAGGCAATTTGCGGGTTAATGTCACTTTAAGACGATTAAAGGTACTGTTTAACAAGGAAAAAACCAGCAACACCAACAACAACATAAACAGTTGATAGGTAGTACTTAGTCTGGTATTGACGCCAAAAACGGCGGCAGCGACTGCGAACGTGATCACAAAGTGACCGGTAAAGGTAAAATGCCGTTTCATCCAGTTATCGAAGCGATGAACCTTGCGATATTGGCCGAAAACAAAACCCTGCCGCATCATCTAGCCCGGTATTGGGAGGGCGTCGACTATTTCCTGCATCAGTGTGGCCGCTTCAATGCCCGAAAACAAGCTTTGTGAATCCAGATTAAGCCGATGCGAGATAACCGGGACTGCGAGTTCCTTGATGACATCAGGGGTGACAAATTCAAAACCGTCCAGCAACGCCAAAGCCTGGGCCGCTTTCATCAGCGTTAGGGAAGCTCTGGGGCTGGCACCCAGCTTGATTTCTACCTTGTTACGGGTGGCGGCGACAATGGCAACGATATAGTGTTTGAGTTCATCGCTGATACGCACCTGTTTAACCTGAGCTTGCAGAAACTGCATTTCTTCCAGTGTAATACACGCTTTTAAAGTATCCAAAGGATGCCCCCGGCCTTGTGAATTTAAAATAGCCACTTCCTGAGCATTTGAAACATAGCCCATGCTGAATTTCATCGCAAATCGATCCAGTTGCGCTTCCGGCAACGGATAGGTACCATGAAATTCAATCGGATTTTGGGTGGCGACAACAAAAAAGGGTGTTGGCAGCCGCCTGACTTGCCGATCGATGCTAACCTGATTTTCCGCCATGGCTTCGAGTAATGCCGACTGGGTTCTTGGAGACGCTCGGTTGATTTCATCTGCCAGCAAAATATGACAAAAAACCGGCCCCTCATCAAAACGAAAACTTTGTTTTTGCGGGTCGAAAATCGAGATGCCCAGAATGTCGGACGGTAACAAATCAGACGTAAATTGAATGCGCTGAAATTGCGCGTCGCAGGAAACCGCAAGAGCTTTAGCCAAAGTGGTTTTACCCGTACCCGGAACATCTTCCAGCAGCACATGACCGCCAACACTGAACGCCGCCAATAACCAGTGCAAGGTGCGCTGTTGCCCAAACATAACCAGCTCCAAATTGGCATATAGTTTTTCAAAAATAGCATGTGCTTGCCCAAAGGCTGGCGAGAGATTAGTCATAGCGCGATATCAGCAAATTATTGGGCTTAAGAAAGAGAAAAAAAATTCAGCTTGTTTGGCTGCTAAATAAAATCAGCAACGATGGATGAAATAGTATAGAGAAAGCCGCCCGGTTGATAAAGGACTTAAGCATTAGTAATGACAATGAGCGGTTCAGTTGCAGTAACCGGTAATCCTAAAATCCGTAGTTGGAGCGAATGGAAGCCGTTCGTGCTGAGTCTGTCGTAGCATAAACGGCTCACGACCTAAGACGGCGTTTTTATCTTGCAGGGCTTCCCGCGCAAGCCTGTGGAAAGAGTCAGCGTGTGTTTTAAAGGAAACTGACTTTGCCGGGAGACAGGAATTTTTGAATACCCTTATTCAACAAAATCGTAAACTTTATACTTCTCAACCAAAGGTTTTAGCACTTCGTGGACGACTTTATGGTGCTCAGGATTTTTTAAATAATTTTCCAGAGCCTGTTTGCTTTCGAATGTACTGGAAATGGCGACATCGTAACTGTCATCAACGGCTTGGTGAGGTTTTTCGCGGTTGATTACCGTAACGGTGCCGATGTTATAGCTAAGTATGCCCGGCAGTTTGGACAGACGCTTGCTACCCTCGATATATTTCCGGCGCGCCTCGGTGTCGCCGTGCTGTTTAAGCCAAATTATCGTAACATGATAGGCTTTGCCGCCGGATGCATTAGCGGGCTCTTCAGCGTGACCGGCACTCGCAAGGCTTAATGCCGCTGTTAGAAACAATACAGGTTTGATAAATAACTTCATGAAAACTGACCTCTTAAGGGAAAGGATGATGATAATCAGGATTACGAAACGATTAGAGTATCAAGTGTACCGAAAATTCAGCCGGAATTTTTTATTGGAACATGGGGCAAAGCAGGCAGAAATATACCATTGGAAACCTTACTTGACATCAAGTCGCAAGTAATCTCCGCTTGCACTGACCTGTATTGCCCAAAGTATTATTTCTTCTCAACGGCGATAATCCGAAACGATTTGAAAATGCAGAAAGCTAAAAAGAGCTATGGATTCATCTAATGCTGTATTTTCTATCGTAATTATTCAGGCTCAGAAAAACATTTTAATCCTAATGGGTTGGCTATAGACGCACAAGAACAGGGTTAAGACCAGACTCAGGCATTGTGGAAAAAGGCCTGCTAATCATCTCGTGATAAAAAAAGTTATCGCGGGTCGATACCATCGTGCAACCATCTATCACCATCAAGTTACCAAAAGTCTCGGTTTCATAAATTTCAAGGTGTTGAAATTCAGATTGTTCTTCGTGTACCTTTTGTTTGATTTTTAATGAAAAGGCCGTTTCAGCCCCTGGGACTTGCTCGGTAAACCATTCAGCTGGGTTCATTTATGGGTTCCGGCTAATATAATTAACGAAGTAAATGCTGTTACGTTCCGGCAAAACTTAGGGGAACTGCTGAATCAGGTTCAATACCGTCACGATTCCATATTAATCAAAAAAGATGGTAAGCCGGTGGCCGCGTTGGTCGATGCTCAATTATTTGATCGGATACGCCGATTCAAAAATCGATTTGATACGCTAAGCCAACAACTCGCCGATGCTTAGGCGAACGTTCCGCAAGAAGAAGGCATGGATGAAATTGATGCCATTGTTTTCAGAAGTCAGGCATTCTTGATTGTTGCCATGCCCCAAATTTGTATTGTTCCGGATACAAATGTTTTGCTCTCTGGCTGCAAACGCAAATTACCTTGTTACCGGTGATAAAGATTTACTGGCTTTGGCCAATATTTATCCGATCATTAAGCCTGCTGATTTTTGGCAATTACATGGTGACTGAGAAGAACCGACTGTGTATTCCGGCTAATCCCCAACCATAATTCAGGCAATCCAGCCAAAGAAAATTTCTCGAAAGCAGTCCCTGGCAATTGGTAAAAGGGGGTAGTCACTTGGCTCCTCTACCCACTATATGTTGTGGTGCAATCGATCATTAGTTTTACTTGTACTTTTAAAGAATTTTTTCGTTGCGGAATTAATCACTCTAATAATGTATTGACAATGTACATATATTACTTAAAATTGCCTAATGGATATCCGCTTTGAAAAAAATGGCATCACCTTTACCTGGAATAGTCGTAAAGCAGCGGTAAATCCTAAGAAACATGATGGAATAACTTTTGAACAAGCTACAGAGGCATTCTTTGATCCCTTTTTCAAAGTGGTTGATGCAGGGCGAAACCAAGAAGCACGAGATGCGGTTATTGGCTATGATGAGTCCGGCCGATTGCTTTTTGTCGTGCATATTGAGATTGAAGGCGAAGTTATTCGACTGATTTCGGCTAGAAAAGCTACTATTACGGAGCGCAACGATTATGATTTCTGACACTCTTAAAAACCGTTTAACCAAAGACCGTCCAATGACTTCAATCACCTTACGTATTCCGGTCGATGTAGTAGAGTCTATGAAGACTATTGCGCCCTTTAAAGGCTTTTCAGGCTATCAGGCGTTATTAAAATCATACATTAGTGAAGGGCTACGCCGGGATGAAGCACAGTTTACGTTTAGCAAAGAAGCGAAATTGATCGCTGCATTAAAAAAACTGGGCGTTCCTGATAGCGTCATTGAAGAGGCGGCACGGGATGTGGCATAGCCGGAAGTTATCGCGGGTTGAAACCATCGTGCAACCATCTATCACCATCAAGTTGCCGAAAGTCTCGGTTTCATAAATTTCAAGGTGTTGAAATTCAGTTTGTTCTTCGTGTACTTTTTGTTTGATTTTTAATGAAAAGGCCGATTCAGCCACTGGGACTTGTTCGGTAAACCATTGAGATGGGTTCATTTATGGATACCTGAAAAATAAACGAATAAATAAGTAGGTATTATATTAGAATTTGGCATCTAACGGCATAACGGAATGGAGTTAATAAAGTTGAATTAGAGCGGCGTAGGTTGAGGCAAATGTTGGACGAAGCCGCTAACGCGGAGAAAACCCCCACCGCCCGATTAAACTAATAAAATGTAACCTCAAGCCCTCAATCAGAGGGCTCATTCAACAACGAATCATGAGGCTACAAAACAATGACA
>JAQTMV010000040.1 GCA_028714175.1 Methylococcales bacterium | reverse complement strand
GGCCGCCCAAGAGATTGAGGTAGGGGTTGTATTCAAATTGGACGATGCCATCCAGAACGCGGATTTCGCCGCCGTCGGTACAATTCGCGCATTCCGTATTGAAGGTGAACTTGATGTACTTGTGGATTTGGGCGTTCATATACAGACGGAGATTATCCAGACGGAAATCGGTCGCCCATTTGTTGTTGTCAACTCCCGCGCCATCCTCCCTTGCTATGAAGCTGGTTTTCAAGCCGGCGCCGATGCTGATCCATTTGGTGTCATCGATTTTAAAGGTTGCTCCGGCTTGTGATGCCGGCGTATAACCGGCAGCCACAGTAGCTAAAGTTATTGCGGGCAGAAGCCGGAAATTCCAGGCTTTAGCCTTTGTTTCTTTAGAAGCGTTCATGATAGGAACCCCAATTAATGTATAAAACTTGATTTGAATTCGGATAACTCATCAGGCTTATCCATGGTCAGCCAATCGATTCGGCTTGAGGGCATTATTTTGTCTTGGGATAAATTGCTCAATACGTCATTTGACTGGTCAGTCAAATGACGTATAGCTAAGTCGCTGCAATGAACTTATAGTTAATCGAAACTCAATAATCTTGTGGAACTTCATGATCAGCTCATTGCCAATTCGCACCGGACGCGCTGTTTTCTTGCCCATGCTGTTAGCCGCCCTGTTGTCGGCATGTGCGTCGGGGCCGAAAAAAAATGTTGAGATGTTCAATACCTCGGCAGTCAAGCTGATTCAACTGGACATAGAGCCCTTTGATCAGCAAGCCTTGAGAATATCGACAGCCAAGCAGGAAATGACGGAGCAGGTCAAAAAAAATCTGGCAGACTGGGGTTATCCCATTGAGATTATGGGCGGCAAGGCTTATACCCACACCTTAAAAGTAAAGGTGGATCCGGTTGAGCATGGCGCGCCAACACCCACAGGTTTTTCATTTTCCGCCGGAAATTCCGATCCCCGCTCCAGCGATTTTCAAAAGGCTGATGTCTTGCCGGTCAGCTGCGAATTGACATCCATTGCACATCCCGAGCAATCACTGTTGCTCAGCATGGGCTTTACAGTCAATTCCATCCCGTGGGCCGACAAACAAGGTCGTTACACCATATCTTCAGACAAGCTGGTGGATCATATCAGCACGGTATGCTTCAATCTGCTGAATGATT
The DNA here is from genome assembly GCA_028714175.1 of Methylococcales bacterium. Lineage (GTDB taxonomy): Bacteria > Pseudomonadota > Gammaproteobacteria > Methylococcales > Methylomonadaceae > JAGXGJ01. The sequence goes on along the minus strand of JAQTMV010000040.1, from coordinate 27,056 downwards.
TGAAATGGCCGGACAAAACGCAAAATTTGGTAGTTCCTGCCATTAAGCCGAGCTGGATTCCGGAAATTCGCATCGAAACCTTAGAGGAACCGGCGAAACTAAAAGAGATTAAACCTGCCAGTGACGCTTCCGAGACTCCCAAGACATCTGTGGCTTCCGAGATTCCCAAGACATCTGAGACTCCTGAGACTCCCAAGACATCTGAGGCTTCCACGACTTCCGAAACTAAGGGAGGCCGCAAGCAGATCATTATCTACAACCAGGGGAGTCCGGTGATCATTAAATTTGGCTATGACAGGAAGTGAGCCGACAAGACTTGTTCACTGAGACCGGGCGTGCTTGAGTGCCCGGTCGGCTTTGGCCTGGGTGTCATACGGAGTGTCTCGATAGTCATGGACAAATCAATGCCGGCGCACCAAATTGGTCAGAAATGGATGCCGTAATGCTACACAACTCATTTTAAAGGGTGGCCGATATTTCTACATTAATGTATTAATTACAGTAAGTTACAAGAAAATTCAGCATCGCAACCGATAGCGTGGCATGTCATTTGCGTTGTTGTTTACATAGTTGCATTTTTCCAGTACCACCAATCAACAGTCCAGAGATTCGCTATGCTAACCATTGAAATTAATGCCGAACCAGAAGCAATCGCTATCGAGATAGCCAAAACAGCCGTTGTCATGATTGATATGCAGCGCGATTTTCTTGAACCGGGCGGTTTTGGGGAATCCCTTGGCAATGATGTTTCACTGCTGTCAGCCGCCATTGAGCCATGCAAGGCCTTACTGAGTGCAGCAAGACAACATGGAATGCTGGTGATTCATACCCGTGAGGGTCATCTCCCTGATATGTCAGATGCGCACAAGGCCAAAGTTGAGCGTGGAGATCCCGGTGTACGTATCGGACAAATGGGTTCCATGGGCCGTATTCTGATTCGTGGCGAACCTGGGCAGGACATCATTCCTGATCTGTATCCGCAAGAAGGTGAGTATGTCATAGATAAGCCAGGAAAGGGCGCATTTTATGCGACTGATCTCCAGTCCATCCTGCAAAAAAATGCGATTGAAAACCTGATTGTCTGCGGCGTTACCACCGAGGTCTGCGTACATACCACCGTCAGGGAGGCGAATGATCGAGGCTACCGATGCATCGTACCCGGAGATTGCTGCGGCTCCTACATACCGGAGTTTCATGAAGTGGGTCTGCGTATGATTAAGGCGCAGAGCGGGATTTTTGGATGGGTCACAGATTCACACACTATTTTGACTGCAATAAGCGCGTAAAAGTATACAGATGCATTTTTAATTTAAGTATATCCATATAAGAGGGCATTATGATGACAACAACATCAAAAGTTAACATTTGGACACCCGGAGACTGGAACGCTTTCTTTGGCTTTGGCACCAATATTCTTGTCAATCTGCTGGTATTGACCGGCCTCTTAAGATTTGTGCTGAAAATGCCCGATGAGCTGGTATTCGGCCGCATCCTGCCGGCAACCGGATCAATGCTGTTTCTAAGCACTGTGTATTACGCTTGGCTGGCCTACAAACTGGCAAAGATTAGCGGCAGAAATGATGTCTGCGCCTTACCTTCAGGCATCAGTGTGCCGCATATGTTTGTGGTGGTTTTTGTCATTATGTTGCCGATCTCACTCAGCACTGGCGACCCCGTCAAGGGTTGGGAAGCCGGTCTGGCCTGGGTATTCATTCAAAGTTTTGTGCTGATGCTGGGCGGTTTTATCGCTCCCTATATCCGTAAGGTTACCCCGCGCGCCGCGTTGTTAGGTACACTGGCCGGGGTTTCCATTGCTTTTATATCCTTGCGGCCTGCACTGGAAATGTTCATGACACCGGTGGTAGGCGTGGTCTGCTTCGCCATTATTCTGGCAAGCTGGTTTGGCGGGGTGCGTTATTTCAAGGGCGTTCCGGCAGGATTGGTCGCCATTGCTGCGGGTACGGTAATTGCTTGGGGTTCTACCGCCCTCGGTTTGAATTACGGAGGCATGAGCCTGGGTAATGTCTCGGCATCATTCGCTAATTTTGGGTTCTCGTTGCCACTTCCAGCCATAAACCATGTTTTTTCCGGATTTGAATTTCTGGGCGTGATTTTGGTGACGGCAATTCCGTTCGGCATTTATGACCTGGTTGAGGCCATGGATAACGTAGAAAGCGCAGCAGCGGGTGGGGATAGCTACCCGACCACGCGTGTGTTGAGTGCCGATGGTGTCGTCAGCCTGGTTGGCTGCCTGATGGGCAACCCGTTTATCAACGCTGTGTACATCGGCCACCCCGGCTGGAAGTCCATGGGTGGACGCGTAGGCTACTCCGCCGCTACCGGAGTTACCGTGTTGGTGTTGTCCTGGCTGGGTATCATTGCGCTAATAGCATCGCTGATACCTGTCGTCGCCATTTCACCGATCCTGCTGTACATCGGTATGCTGATCGGTGCGCAGGCATTCCAGGAAACGCCAAGAAGCCATGCGCCGGCCATCATCCTGGCCTTGATGCCGAATCTTGCCGCGTGGGGAAAGCTGCAAATTGATAATGCCTTAGACGCGGCAGGCACCAGCGCCGCCGCGATCGGGCTCGATAAACTGGGGCAGTCAGGGGTTCTGTATCATGGCCTCGAAGTGCTCGGTGGCGGCGCCATTCTTGGCGGCCTGATGTTGGGTGCAATAGCCGCTTTTATTATTGAACGGGAACTGGTCAAAGCCGCCATGTTTGCTTTTGCGGCTGCAGCATGTACTTTTGTTGGCTTGATGCATGGAGAAGCCATCGGCTTCGCCCAGTCGTTGCCGGTGACCTTTAGCTACGTTGGCGTAGCCTGCACCCTTCTGGTTTCGGCAAAGTATGCTAAAGTGGCAACCGCAGCACCAGCACCAGAGGAAATCATAGCGGCACCAGGTGAACTCATTGAAGATGTACAGGAAGCGTAACGCGATCGGCATAACTGCAAGTTTTCAATCAGCCAATGAGGTGGCAGAATGCAAAAATTTATAAAAAGCGAACCCTATTTTTTCCCCTATAACGGTGACTTAAGGCCGGAAAACACCTGCCTCATCATTATCGACATGCAATTTGATTTCTGTGGTGAAGGGGGCTACGTCGATAAGATGGGTTACGATATTTCATTGACGAGAGCCCCCATTGAACCGATACGCCGCGTTCTGGAAGTCTGCCGCAAAAAGGGCTTCCACATCATCCATACCCGCGAAGGGCATAGACCGGATCTGTCCGACCTGCCGAACAACAAACGCTGGCGCAGCCAGCAGATAGGCGCCGGCATCGGCGATGCCGGGCCTTGCGGACGGATACTGGTGCGCGGCGAGGCTGGCTGGGAGATCATTCCCGAACTGGCGCCTTTGGCGGGCGAAGCCATTATCGACAAACCGGGCAAAGGTTCTTTTTATGCCACAGACCTGGATCTGCTGCTGCATAATCGCGGCATCGACAATATCGTCCTGACCGGAATCACTACCGACGTTTGTGTCCATACCACGATGCGTGATGCCAATGACCGGGGTTATGAATGCGTCCTATTGGCCGACTGCTGCGGTGCGACCGATTTTGACAATCATCAGGCTGCCCTGCAAATGATCCAGATGCAAGGCGGTGTATTTGGTGCGGTATCGGATTCTGAAAGCTTCATCGCGGCCATTTCATGAACGCGACGGTCATTATCAATATGCAGCGAAACTGCATCGAACCCGGCGCCATAGCCGGTTTGACGAACCGCTGCGTCCATTCAAACCGCTGTTTATAGCCAACCGTAGGGAAGCGCCTTGAACACGTCAATTAATTTGTTGTCCCAGGATCTGTTTTCCTTGAGGAAAGCCTATCTGAGCCGTACAGTCACGGTCTCGGAAGTAATCCATGAAGTTTTGGTTCAAGTCGGGAATTTCAAAGACCACAATATCTGGATCAGTCTGCAGAAACCTGAAACACTGTTGGCGGAAGCTAAAAAACTGGAACAACAGGATCCAGAGCAATTGCCGTTATATGGCATTCCGTTCGCCGTCAAGGACAATATTGATTTCGCCGGCCTGCCGACGACTGCGGCTTGCCCTGATTTCAGCTACCTGCCCACGCAAACGGCTTTTGCTGTGCAACGGCTCATTGATGCAGGTGCAGTGTTGATCGGCAAGACCAATATGGATCAGTTTGCCACCGGCCTTACCGGGACACGCTCGGCGGAGCCCTATGGCATCTGCAAAAACTCGCTGAATCCTGATTATATCGCCGGCGGTTCAAGTTCAGGCTCGGCGGTTGCCGTGGCTCTGAATATCGTCAACTTTTCGTTGGGGACAGACACGGCCGGTTCCGGGCGCGTGCCTGCGGCCTTCAATAATATTGTCGGCTTAAAGCCGACACGGGGCTTAATCAGTTGCGCCGGTGTGGTGCCGGCATGCAGAAGTCTGGATTGCGTCTCGATATTCAGCCGCTCGGCGGCAGAAGCGGGCTATTTGATGGATATACTGGTTAAGTTTGACCCCAACGACAGCTACGCCCGCGATGATCGACCGTTAGAATCAACCCGCTATCCGGACAAAGAAGCCAATTTACGTTTTGGCGTGCCGAAAACGGAACAGTTAAACTTTTTCGGTGACGAACAAAGCGCCGGTTTATTTAGCCAGGCCATTGCCATGTTGCAAAGCATCGGCGAGGTTGTGGAAACCGATTTCCAGCCCTTTTTGGAAGCTGCGGTTTTACTCTATGGCGGCCCCTGGATTGCAGAACGCTATGCGGGGATACGGCACTTTATTGAAGCCCGCCCGGAGCAACTGCATCCTGTCATCCGTCAGGTGCTGTCGTCCGCGCAAGACAAAAACGCCGTTGATGCGTTCGATGCCTTACACCGTATGCAACATTTGAAACGCAAGACGCATTCGGTGCTGCAAGGCCTGTCGTGCATCATCACGCCCACTGCGCCGCGCATTTACCGAATCGACGAAGTGCTTGCCGATCCCGTGAACCTGAACAGCAATCTCGGTTATTACACCAATTTCATGAATTTGCTCGACCTGTGCGCAGTGGCGATGCCGTCAGGCTTTTACGCTAATGGCCTGCCCTTCGGCATCACGCTGTTCGGCACGGCGTTGTCCGATAGCCGCTTGCTTGGCATTGCCAAACACATTGAGGCGCTGCAGCGGACAGTACCCAAGCCGATAGAACAAAGTGATGACAATTCGGAAGTCCCGGCCGCTTCTTCAACCCGATACCAGCGTATTGCCGTGTGCGGTGCGCATATGTGCGGCTTGCCGTTAAATCGGCAACTGCTTGATCTCGGTGCGCGCTTTTATGCAACAGCCCGCACCTCAGCCAATTACCGGCTGTATGCCTTGGCGATTGCCTCGCCTGAACGTCCGGGCCTGATACGGGAAGAAGCGCAAGGCCGAAGTATCGACCTGGAACTTTGGGAGTTGCCCAAGGCGCATTGGGCTGATTTTATTGGCCATATCAAGAGTCCTCTTTGCCTCGGTTCGGTAGAACTCGAGGACGGTCAATGGGAATACGGCTTTTTGTGTGAAAATTACCCTATCATAAAATCGTTTGAAATAACGGGTTTCGGCGGATGGCGCAATTATCTGCAAGCCAAATCGGCAGATGGCGGCCAACTGTAATACGGCTGGTCTCACTGCCATTTAGTTAAGGATGGAAAGTTCCTTCTCCGTCAGGGAGAAGGTTAGGATGAGGGGATAAAATAAGGTATTTTCCTTATGTTTATTCTCCTCTTGCCAACCCTCTCCAGAAGAGAGGGAGCTTTCTTCCTTAACTTTATGGCAGTGACGATTGGTCTGGGATATGATCAAAAGTTTGGTTTGATCTTCCAGCGCAGGCTTGACCGTTCGTCCTGAGCTTGTCAGGGATGGCCGCGCTTGATTAACCAGGCAATCCCTTCGACAGGCTCAGGACAGGGTTTTGCAGCGCTGGCAATACCGGCATCCATGACCACTAGCGCACCGTTCGGCGCCCCAAATTCTTCAGCATGTGTTCCAGCGTCCTGGCTTCCGCCGCACACCCTTAGAAGGTCTGGGAACGGCGCACAAAGCCTGTCCTGAGTGAGTCGAAGGGCCGCTGTCGTCCATTACCAGACCCCGGGTCACCAAGGTACAGTCACTGCGCTCCCTTCAGCACAGCTCAGGGCAGTGACGGGTTGTTCAGTACCGACCCATCCTCGCCCCGCGCAAACACGCTCGCAAGACCGAAACGAAAGCCGCCCACAGTTCGCATTACTAATCGCAAGCGCCCGCGGATCAAGCACTTCCCGCCAAGAGCCATCCTGCCGCTGCACCTGCCATGAGTAGCTGCTGTCATGGTTGTTCTTCATCAAAAGTTACTTGCCGTAATGTATGGTGTGCGATCATCAGGTTTTCGTCGGTAGGCATAATCCATACAGAGAGCTTAGAATTTGGTGTTGAAATACATGTAACTGCTGCTTCATTGGCTGAGTCGTCAAGCTCAAGCCCCAGCCACAAAGCCTGATGGCAGATTTTCGCACGTATCACGGCGGAATGCTCACCAATCCCGCCAGTGAATACCAGCGCGTCAAGGCCGCCGAGCGCTGCCACCAGAGAGCCTATTTCACGCCCGGCGCGATATACGAACAACTCGATCGCCTCCTGTGCGCGCGTGTCGTCGCTGGCAAGCAGAGTGCGCATATCGTTGGAAATTCCGGAAACACCCAGCAGACCAGATTGATGGTAAAGCAGCTGCTCCAGAGCGCGCGCATCCATGTTGTGCCGATCCATCAGATAAAGCAACACACCGGGATCGATATTGCCGCAACGGGTACCCATCACCAGCCCATCGAGTGGAGAAAATCCCATCGTGGTGGCGATGCTGCGTCCATTATGTAGTGCGCACAGGCTGGCGCCGCTACCCAAGTGAGCGACGATGATGCGTGCATCCGCAAGTATGGGCTCAACTGTGGGCAATACGGAGGCTATGTATTCATAGGACAGACCATGGAATCCATAATGGCGTATACCTTCATCGGCAAAGCGCCGGGGTATAGCGAAGCGCTGCGCCACGGAGGGCTGTGTGCGGTGAAAAGCCGTATCAAAGCAGGCCACTTGCGGCAACGTCGGCATGGTTTCCAGCAGTGCGCGGATAGTCGCGAGGTTGTGCGGCTGATGGAGAGGAGCCAATGGAACGAGGTTTTCCAGTTCCATCAGAACCTTCGCATCGATCAGGACGGGTGCTGAATAGTGTTGCCCCCCGTGGACGACGCGATGCCCCACTGCCTGCAATGTTCCATCCGCGAAATACTCCTGTAGCCAGGTGCGGATAATGGTGATGGCACGCATGTGATTCCGGGCTTCTTCAATAGTAAGCTTGCGATCGACCAAAACGTCATCAGAGGAGCTCTTTACCGTGAAGCGCGGTTGGCTGTTAATGCCTTCAATTTGCCCAGCTGCATCTGCAATTAAGTGTGCTGATGAGGCTTCTTTTTGGTAAATAGCAAACTTGATGCTCGATGAGCCGGCGTTGATGACAAGTAAGTATTTATTCATGGTACGGGATTAAGGCATTATCAGTTTTTATGATCCTCTCGACCACAATGTTAGGGCTCATTGCTTCCACTCTGCGGAGAGGTTTCGGCGGAGGCGATAAGCCTAGCGGCATGAACCAAAGCGTAAATGTTTTCAGATAGCGACGCAAGCAAGAACGTAATTTCTGGCGGGAAGCGTCCAGATTTTTTTGTTTCTTGAAATGATTGAACATAGAGTCTTCCGTAAAGATCATGAGGAGTTGCCCTGCGTCATTCACGTTCAAGAGATACAGCGCATCGGCCTTCAATTTCTGGAATTTGGCTATGGCCGCTTTGCCACCAGCAGTACGCGCAGCACTCGTAGAAATTAGCCCTACGATCTTTCCATCTTCACTGACTGCATCGAATGAGAATTGACCGCTCCATTTCAAAGTGAGTTTTCGATCGGAAAATGAAGTGCCCTTAAAGTGCACAGGGAGAAAGTTTGACACAATCCACTTTTCGGCGATGTGCTGAGCTGATGTGTTGGCCATGAGGACTGCATCTATGTTTTATGGGCGTTAAAATCCTGGTTATCAGGTCCCCGAGCGTTTGCGTAAATACTCGGGCATATAACTGCGGTCACCCAAAACTTCCAGCATCGGTCCATAGGTACCGAACTTGACGATGCTGATGGAGGCCGCCATTGCATTTATGCGATCCCGGTAGCGGCCGACATCGATTCCCAGCAGACTACAGAGAATGATGCGTATCGTGGCTTTATGGGAAACCACCAGCACGTTGCCGTCCTTATGCCTGGACTCGATTTCTGTGATGACAGGGAGCGCGCGCGCAGCTATCTGAATTGCAGTTTCGCCATCGGTCGGCGGATTCCAGGCCGGATCAGTCTGCCAACGAATGAAGTCTTGTTCGTAGTGTTCTCGTACATAGTCCTGCTCACGATCTTCCCAGGCACCGTAACCGATTTCCCGAAGTCCATCCCTGATCTGCATGGACAGACCCACCGCATCGCACAAAGGCTGCGCCGTTGCGATCGCTCTTTTCATCGGACTGGCGTAGATATCAGTCCAGGGTATCGTGCGATACGCATCGGCGAAAGCCTGGGCCATCTGGTGGCCTTCCGCTGTCAGTTCGGCATCCAGGATCCCGCAATAGGCGCCCCGTTGACTGTACTCTGTCTCACCATGGCGTAGCAAATAAATTTTCAGGCTCATGTTAGTGATCTCATTTATTGATGGACAGCTCGACGGTTACCGGTCGTACCTTCCAAATTTCATCGCAATATTCGCGAATTGCCCGGTCAGAGGAAAATTTACCGGCTCTGGCCGTATTCAGGATAGACATGCGCGTCCACTGTTCCGGATCTTTCCAAGCCTCTGTTACCTTATCCTGACAGGCGACATAATCGGCGTAATCAGCCAATACCAGAAAGGGGTCATGCTGGCACAGGTTATCCACCAAAGAGCGGAACACTTCGGTGTCGCCATGAGAAAAATGTCCCGAAGCGATCAGATGAATTATCTCGGCCAACTGCGGATCCTTTTCTATATAGGCACCCGGATGATAGCCTTCACGTTTGACTCGTGCGACCTCGTCTTCGGTTAGCCCGAAAAGAAAGAAATTCTCTGCACCGACCTCTTCACGAATCTCGACATTGGCGCCATCGAGGGTGCCGATAGTCAAGGCACCATTCAACGTGAATTTCATATTGCCGGTGCCCGAAGCTTCCTTGCCCGCCGTAGAAATCTGCTCGGACATATCGGCTGCCGGATAAATCAGTTGGGCATTCTGCACATTGAAGTTGGGCACAAAGGCGACCCGCAGGTATCTATTCACATCCGGGTCGTTATTCACGACCTCGCCCACGGCATTGATCAGTTTGATGATGCGTTTGGCCATAAAATAACCGGGTGCAGCCTTGCCGCCAAATATAAATGCTTGCGGCGGGATAACCAGTCCGGGATTATGCTTGAGACGGCAGTACAACGTGATGATGTGCAGCACATTGAGATGCTGACGCTTGTATTCATGAATGCGCTTGACCTGAATATCGAACAACCAGGTTGGGTCCAGTTCGATGCCGGTTTGCTTACGTATATAGGCGGCAAGTTTTTCCTTGTTGGCTTGCTTGACGCCGCGCCATTCTTGACGAAATACTGCATCTTCGGCGAGGGGTTCGAGTTTTTTGAGTTCATCAGTCTGAATAACCCAACTGCTGCCAATCTTGCGCGTGATTAAATCGCTCAGTTTGGGGTTAGCCAGTGTCATGAAGCGTCTAGGCGTCACGCCGTTGGTTTTGTTGCTGAAACGCTCCGGCCATAGTTCGTAGAAATCTTTTAGCACACTGGTCTTTAGCAGTTCACTGTGCAAGGCAGCCACGCCGTTGATAGCGTGACTACCCACGCAGGCGAGATGGGCCATGCGTATGCGCTTTTCACCGGCCTCGTCGATCAGTGACAGGCGCGCTACACGCTGATCATCGCCCGGAAAACGCCTCCGCACTTCATCAAGAAAACGGCTATTGATTTCATAGATTATTTCCAGATGTCGCGGCAGCAATTCACAGAACAAGGGCAGTGACCAGGTTTCCAGTGCTTCCGGCAGCAGTGTGTGATTGGTGTAACCAAAAGTGCGAAAAGTAATGCTCCAGGCCAAATTCCAATCAAGCAGACGTTCATCAACCAGGATTCGCATCAGTTCTACTACTGCAATCGAGAGATGAGTATCATTGAGTTGCGCGGCGTATCGGTCAGGAAAATGTTCGAGAGTTTCGCCAGATCAAGGAGACGCAGCATATCCTGTAGTGAGCAGGAAACAAAAAAGTATTGTTGCGTCAGGCGGAGCTTTTTGCCGGCTTCAGGTTCATCATTTGGATACAGTACCTTGGTTATAGTCTCTGAAGCTACTTTATCACCCACGGCCTGGTAGTAATCGCCGGTATTAAAGGCTTGAAAGTCAAATGATTCACAGGCTTCGGCACTCCATAGACGCAGGGTATTGCAGGTATTGACGCGGTAACCAGGTACCGGTGTGTCATAGGCCATGCCTTTTACTACCCGGTGCGGTACCCAGCGCCTCCGGATAGAGCCTTGATTGTCATGGTAGCTTTCGGAATGGCCGCCGAAGTTGACGTAATACGTTACATCGGGTTTTGCAATTTCCCAGGGATTACCGTTTCGCAACCATTTGTCCGTGATTTCCACCTGCCAGCCATCATGAATTTCCTGGTCAAAGATGCCGAATTCGTAGCGGATTCCGTAACCTATCGCAGGAATTTCGAGTGTCGCAAGTGAGTCAAGATAGCAGGCGGCAAGTCTCCCGAGACCGCCATTACCCAAGCCTGGTTCCTCCTCTAAAGCAATGAGAGCATCGAGATTCTTGCCAAGTTCAGCAACTGCTTCGCGAACTTCCTGCTTGATGCCAAGATTGGCCATACTGCTGCCAAGTTGTGGCCCCATAAGAAATTCGGCAGAAAAATAGCAAGCTACTTTGCCGGAACGAGCGTTTGCCAAATACGCTTGTACTGTGTGGCTCCATAGATGCTGTAGCCGGTCCCGTACGGTCAGTGCCAATGCCTTGTAATAGTCTTGTTCAGGGGCTACTTCCGGCAGCCGGCCCAGACTATAGATCAAATGATCGAGAACCGCCTGTTTTAAAGCGGTGGTGCTCAAGCTGGTCCGAGTGTCCTCGAATACAGACATAGCATCATCTATCAAAGCGTTGCTTGTATTCTTTTTGTTCATCGTCATATTGATATCCTCAGTAAGGCCAGTGCCACTGATCGTCTTCCGGTCTGTCGATACCATGCTCGTAAGCGTAGTTGCGGCATTCGATCTGCATGTCGCGCAGGTTTTGCTTAACATGCGCGCCGGAAACCTGTAAGGATGGAATGCGATCGATGGCATCAATGGCCAGACTGAAGCGGTCGGTTTCGTTCTGAATCGCCAGCTCCAGCGGCGTGTTGATGCTGCCTTTTTCCTTGTAACCGCGTACATGCAGGTTCTTGTGGTTGTTGCGGCGATAAGCGAGCCGATGGATTAACCACGGGTAACCATGGAAGTTAAATATAATTGGTTTATCCAGCGTGAACAGGCTGTCGAAATCGCGATCCGAGAGCCCATGCGGGTGCTCATTGCTCGGCACCAACTTGTATAGATCCACGACATTGATAAAACGAATTTTGATTTGCGGAAAGTTTTCGCGCAGCAATACAACGGCGGCCAAGGCTTCCTTGGTGGGAATGTCGCCCGCACTCGCCATCACCAGATCAGGTTCAGAGCCGTCGTCGTTGCTGGCCCATTCCCAAATGCCTATGCCCTTGGTGCAGTGTTTAATAGCTGCGTCCATATCCAGATATTGCAGATGCTTCTGTTTGTCGGACACAATGACGTTAATGTAGTCGGTGCTTTTCAGACAATGGTCGGCAACAGAAAGCAGGCAGTTCACGTCCGGCGGCAGGTAGATACGGGTCACGGACGGGCTTTTATTTACAACTACATCAAGAAAACCAGGATCCTGATGGGTAAAGCCATTGTGATCCTGCCGCCAGACGGTAGAAGTAATCAGCAGGTTGAGCGATGAAACCTTCGCACGCCAGGGCACTTCCTTGGACATGGCGAGCCATTTGGCATGCTGGTTGAACATGGAATCGATCACATGCACAAACGCTTCGTAGGTTGAAAAGAAGCCGTGGCGGCCAGTCAACAAGTAGCCTTCCAGCCAGCCTTCCAGCGTGTGTTCGGACAGCATTTCCATGACACGGCCGTCCGGCGACAATTCGCCGCCGTCAGCATCTTCGGGCAGATAATCAGCCAGCCAAGTTTTCTTGCTGGCCTTATAAACGTCATCCAGTTTGTTGGAGCTGTTTTCATCCGGGCCGAACACGCGGAAATTACTCATATTATCGGCCATGATGTCGCGCAGGAATTTGCCCAGCGGACGCGTGTTTTCGGCAGCGACTTTACCCGGGCTTTCCAGGGCCAGCGCATAATCTCGGAAATCCGGCATCCTCAAGGCTTTGCGCAATAGACCGCCGTTGGCGTGAGGATTCGCGCTCATGCGCCGCGTGCCTTTGGGCGCCAGTGTCTTAAGCTCGGGCATCAATTGGCCGGTAGTATCAAATAATTCTTCAGGTTTATAGCTGTGCAGCCAATCTTCCAACTGTTTCAAGTGTGCCGGATTTTCTTTCAAGCCGGCAAGAGGCACCTGGTGTGAACGCCAAAAGCCTTCCACCTTGTGCCCATCCACTTCTTTGGGCCCCGTCCATCCTTTCGGACTACGTAATACTATCATCGGCCAGCGCGGCCGCGTTGGGACACCGGTGCGGCGCGCTTCTTCCTGAATACGACGAATCTCCAGCACACAGGCTTCGAGAACATCTGCCATAAGTTGGTGCATAGTCTCGGGATCGCTGCCTTCAACAAAATAAGGAGAATATCCATAACCCCGAAACAGCTGTTCCAGTTCTTCATGGGAAATGCGAGACAACAATGTTGGATTGTTGATCTTGTAACCGTTCAGATGCAAGATCGGCAACACCGCACCATCGCGTATCGGATTAAGGAATTTGTTGGAATGCCAGGAGGTTGCCAAGGGTCCTGTTTCCGACTCGCCATCGCCCACTACTACTGTCACCAGCAAATCGGGATTATCAAATGCAGCGCCATAGGCATGAGAAATACTGTAACCCAGCTCGCCACCTTCATGAATGGAACCAGGAGTTTCGGGTGTACAGTGGCTGCCGATACCGCCGGGGAAAGAGAACTCTTTGAAGAATTGCAACATCCCTTCTTCGTCTCCACCCTTGTTGGGATAAATTTCCGCATACGTGCCTTCCAGATAAACCGGGGCTAACACGCCGGGTGCGCCGTGGCCGGGTCCCGCCATGAAAATGGCGTCAAGACCGTACTTGTTAATGAGCCGGTTCATGTGAATGTAGGAAAAGCTCAGGCCAGGACTTGATCCCCAGTGCCCTAAAAGCCGGTTCTTGATATGTTCGGGCTTGAGCTGTTCTTTCAGTAATGGATTATCCCTCAGGTAAATCATGCCGGCGGCGAGGTAATTGCAGGCGCGCCAATAGGCGTTAATGCTGTGCAGCTCATCCGGGTTTAGCGGGGAAACTGAAGTTATTGAGTTATTTAATGTAGTCATTAGATATATCTCTTGTGGGTTTAATCGATTCAAAAAACTTGATTGTTAAGAACAGGGGGTAAACGGGTGCATGGAAGCGGTATTTTCGGTAGAAATTGTTACGATTGTATTAATCCTAAACACTGGAGAGAAAAGGTAGGCAGAAAAGAATTTGCCCACCCTGTACAGCTTTTGGTTTACCTGTCTTCGTCCTTGGGCAAAGTGTTCGATTATTGTTTCTCAGGCAACAACGGTATTTTGGATGCTATTTCAATATCTAATAGCAGACTGATCTGATACTCGACTTGCAGGAACCTTGCCGCGATCAAAGGTGAAGTAGCTTTTTTCATCTTTTCATAATATTTCGCGAGCAAGTCAAGCCTCTTTTCATGGATGGTCAAAGCGCGTTCGGCAAGATTATTAGCGATATTGTCATCCATCGTCTTGTAGTTAAACTCGTAATCGCGAATCAGCTGCAGCCTATCGTCATTTAACTTCTTTAGTTCTGCTTCATACGGATAATATTCATGCCAAAAAGCATTGTAATTAGGATCAGCAGAATTCAAATTCATGGCCTCATTGATGAAGACCACCTTGTCCTTCCTCATTTCCGTTCTGCCATAGGAAACAAAGGCGGCGGCTTCATCAGTCAGAGGCGGGGCACTTGGGGGTTTTGTCGCACAGCCAGTCAGGAGGGCCCCCATTACAGGAATCAGCCATAAGCCAGATGTCATTTTTTTCTTGATAGAATTGTTATGCACTTGTTTACTCCAAAATAAGCGAAGAACCAAAATCCCCTTCCTCGCATAGGGCTTGTACTCTAACTAATTGAATGTGGACATCAATAGGCCTTTCCTGAGATGGACAGAAAAGTGTTTAGTCCCAGCTTTCCATTTTTCGTAGCTTGGAAGAATTTGTCATCATTCAGCTTCAAGTATTTTACGCGCTTCTGTCAGCGTCTTGAGCTGCGCTTCCGTTACTTCGGGAAATTTGAGATCGAGATCACGCAGGGTTGAAGTAATAATGTCGGCAACCAGGGCGCGCGTCGCCCACTTGTTGTCGGCGGGAATGATATACCAGGGCGCCCATTTGGTGCTGGTGGCGTTAATAGCATCTTCATAAGCGTCCATGTAGTCGCCCCAATGGTCGCGTTCAGCAAGATCGGAACCCGAAAATTTCCAGTTCTTCTCGGGGCGCTCCAGCCGCTCCAAGAAGCGTTCCTTTTGCGTTTTTTTCGAGACATTCAGGAAAAATTTCAGTATTACCGTACCGTTGCGTTCCAGGTGACGCTCGAAGGAGTTGATGTCTTCGTAGCGATCCTCCCAGAATGACTTGCCTCTTTTTCCATCGGGCAAGTTCTGGAGCAGTTCGGGATGGACTTTAACCACGAGTACGTCCTCGTAGTATGAACGGTTGAAGATGCCGATTCTGCCTCTTTCCGGCAGGCTTTTCATGTAGCGCCAGAGAAAGTTGTGATCCAGATCCTCAGCAGTAGGTTTCTTGAAGCTGAAAACCTGACAGCCCTGAGGATTGACGCCGGACATGACGTGCTTGATAGTGCCGTCTTTACCGGCAGCATCCATCGCCTGAAAAACAATTAACAGAGAGTAACGATCATCCGCATAAAGCAATTGCTGTACCTGAGTTAAATCCGCCAGGTTCTGTTGCAGAATTTCATTGGCACGTTCCTTTAATTTGTCCTTGCCAATTTCTTCAAAATCCTTGGTCTGTGCCCAGCCGGTTTCATAGTCCTTAAGATGAATTTTTTTTCCGGGTTCGACTCGAAGAAGGTCAATGTATTTTTGCTTTATCATAATGGGCTCCATTAAATGATGCCGGGTATATGTGCCGTCATCTGCTATTGATATTGTTTTGAACGGCTCTACGCTTCTGGTGTTTCGATGTATCCATGCTTAACTGCCAGATCCACGATTTCCTTGCGGTATCGAGCAAAGTCAGTCGAACCGTAGGCGCTGTAGTTCCAATTCTTGTACAGACTGGTCAGTTCGGTAAAGAAACTTCTGGCTTCGTCTTTATCCTTGAACTGATAGCCGGCATCGATAAGTCCCTTTAGCAGGCGGAAACTTTCAAGCTGCCGCTCCCGAGGCATACAGGCATCAATCTCATCGAAAGCATCCTGCTGGAGATAAACCATATCCAGCAACAAGGATTTCTGCTAGGTGATAAAGTCCTCCTCTGTGATACCTTCTTCACCCGTAACCTGCATCATCTGATAGATACCGTCGCCTTGCTCAAGCAATTCCTGCATGGACTTGACATCGCGCACCCAATTCGCATCAAGATTTCTGGTAAACCAGGCGCCCAGTTGATCAAGATAGCGTGACCAGGAAATAAGCGGATCGATGGCCGGGTAAAAACGCCGGTATGCGCGATCGGCCGACAATCCGAGAAAGGTTTTAACTGTGCCCAGCGTGGATTGGGTGACCGGTTCCTCAAAGTTACCGCCTGCGGGAGAAACCGTGCCGATCATGGTTAAACTGCCCGTTGAACCGTCCGGGCAACGCAGCACGCCGGCGCGTTCGTAAACATTTTTAACCGAGGAATCGAGATAGGCGGGAAACGCTTCTTCGCCGGGGATTTCTTCCATACGGCCCGAGGTTTCGCGCATGGCTTGCGCCCAGCGCGACGTGGAATCGGCAATCAGCAGAACGTGAAAGCCCATCTGCCGGAAATATTCGCCCAATGTGATGCCGGTATAAATCGAAGCTTCGCGTGCGGCGACGGGCATTGATGAAGTATTGCAAATAATGACGGTTCTATCCATCAAGGTGCCGCCCGTCCGAGGGTCTTTGGTTTCCGGATATTCAGCAATCGTTTCGACCACTTCGCCTGCCCGTTCACCGCAGGCAACGATAATAACGATGTCAACGGTCGAATAACGGGCGATAAGGCTTTGCAATACGGTTTTTCCGGCGCCGAAAGGGCCGGGAATACAACCCGTGCCGCCTTGGGCAATGGGAAAGAACGTGTCAATAATGCGGGTCGCCGTGGTAATCGGTTCAGCGGGGTAGAGGCGTTCAGCATAACGGCGGCGAATCAGCGCTTCCGGTATGGGTTTGCGCACGGGCCAGCGCTGGGACATTGTCAATTCCCGCTCAATCCCTTTGCTGGACTTATAACGAGCGATGACTTCCTCCACCCCCAGATTACCGCCTCGAATCCAGGTGATCTCGACTGGTCCCGGTTCATTAAATGGCACCATGATTTTGTGTTTGAATACGCCTTCAGGAACCGTACCGATGACTCCTCCGGGAGATACCCTGTCACCTATAGCAACGCCGGGTTCAAAATGCCATTTCTTTTCCTGATCGAGTGCAGGTACGGTAACGCCGCGGGGAAGAAAAAAACCATATTTTCCGGCCAGCGCATGCAAGGGATTGAGCAAGCCATCGAAAACCTGTCCCAGCAAACCGGGACCCAATACGGCCGATAGCATTTCTCCTGTCAGCTCCACCGTGTCGCCTACACGCACGCCGCGCGTATCCTCGAAAACCTGCATGTCGGCAGTATGCCGGCGCACGCGGAGAACCTCGGCTTTAAGGCGTTCATTCCCGACACAGATATAGCCCAGTTCATTCTTCATGATCGGCGTATTTTCGTCGACCTCGATAAGCACCAGGCTTTCCTTGACCCCTATTATCTTCGCGGTTCTCGATACCGGTTGTTCAGCTGTCATGTTTTACCTCTTTGATCAATTCTTGAAATCGGCTCTTCGCCTTTTCGGCATCGCGTGCGAGCCAGGCTTGAAGGATGTCCCATTTAAAAACGAAAGCGAACACCGCCTCGAATCCGAACCGGTTGCCTTCGGCGATTCGGCTGAGCCGTTGCCAGATTATGCGCATCATTAGACGGTCAAGTCCGCTTGCATCGTTGGCTTCAATATAACTTCGGGCTTCGGGAATCCAGGGATACACAGTCGCCAGCTGGAAATCCGGACTGTCCCAGTGAGACGCGATAAAACCCGCCCACCGACTCGCGCCGGTTACCTGCTCCAAAAACGACGATTCAAATTGATCGTTTCGTTGCCGTAAAGCCGCCAGGATCGTTTGCTGATCTATCCTGAACTCGACGAATTCGTGTAAAGCGGGCTGGTTGATCTCTTGCAGCGCAGCACGGCAGCGCAAGACCATTTCTTTGTCGGTCTTTGGTTTGGCCAGGGACAGCCGCCAGCTTACCAGCGCTTCGGCTAAGGCCAATTGCCGGGCGTCTTCAGGTTCCAGGATATGAAGACGCTGCTCCAGCCGCAGGCGTGTGATCGGCGAACGCTCGGCTTTTTCGAACGGAGGCAGATAGGGAAGGCTGGCAACCAGTGTAATGTACTGTTTTGCCATAGCGCTTATTCGCTACCTTCGAGTATCGATTGGAAACGGGGCAAAATGCGTTGGTAGAGAAGTTTGGAAATAGCTTTGTCGGAGAGATCGATCTCCAGCTTTTCCTTAACCAGGCGCACTCTTGCGCCGCCTTCGATATCGCTGGACGGAATTAACTCGACCCCCTCACGCAGCATTTCGCTGGATAACCCAAGAATGGTCTGCTTGGTGCGCTCGCTCATTTTCTCAGTCGGGCGACCGGTGAGTATCGATTCGGAAATATCTATTTCGATTTCCTTGTCCCCGATCAGCTCTTTCTGGATATGATCTGCTAACACCAACACAATGGATTTAATAAATTTCTCGTCACGTGTAGCCGATGTCACCAGCTTCTGCACAAAAACTTCAAACGCCGATGAGATCCCCGATTTAAGTTGCAACACCGTGTCACGGGCAGAAAGTTTTAGCGCTTCCAAGGCGGCCGCCTGGTTGGACTCAATCTCAATACGGGCATTTTCGCGCAGCCGTTCCACTTCCAGCTTGGCATCTGCCAGCATTTTTGCAGACTTTGCTTCAGCGTCCCTTAAAATCTTGTTCGCTTTCTCTGCGGCCGCCAATACACCCTGATCGCGAATACGGTCAACCAGGTTCTGAACGCCTGCGCCGGTTTTACTTAATTCTTGTTCTGTCATGTTATTTGTCTCGTCAAGGTTATTTCGGAATTCCCGCAGCCAGTACGAGAGCAAATACGAAAGCGAAAACAGCGAAGCCCTCAACCAGTGCAGCCGGCGCCAGTGATATACCGAAAACTTCCAGTTTGCTCTTGGATACATTGATGGATGCTGCGCAAGCGCTGCCTTGCGCGAAAGCACTGAGCATCAGAGCCAATCCTGCCAACACACCCAAACCAAAAATTCCGGGGGAATTATCCAAGTTCAGTTCACGGCGCAACGCCATCGTTACAACGATACCGTAAATAGTCTGAGAGGACGGCATTGCCGCCACGCCAATATATCGCCCATAGCCGCCTTCGACTTCCAACAGGGCTCCACACGCAGCACTGCCGGCCCGGGCGCAGCCCACCATACTTCCAACTGCACCCAGCGCCAAGGGTGCATATAATCCCACCCAGCCCAGTGCCAAAATTAACGGTTCCATGAATTATCCTCCGATTGTTTAAATGGTTTGTACAGGGTTCCCTCTTCTTTGAGTCCCCAGTTGAAAAACTCGATCACATTCAGCCGAAGTCCGTGAATGACTCCGCTGGCAATGCCGAGAAATAAATTAACCGTATGACCGAGCACCAGTATCAGCAAAGCGAAGAACAAGCCGATTCCTGGAAATCCCTCATAGATACCAGTCGCCATGTTGTTGAATTCAACAGCGAGCGATCCTGAAGCAAGACCTAGCGCGAATAAACGAAGATAGCTCAGAATATCGCCTAACGCACCGGATAGCTTGGTCAATCCCAACAAGCCCTGACCAAAACGGGCAATAGGCTTATCCCGGGGCGCAGTAAACAAAACAATTAATAGCGCACCGAGTGCCATCATGGCTATGCCCAGCTCCTGCAAACCGGCAAGCGTTATTGAACCGCTGATTGCCAGTGCAAATCCGCCGCAAATTACGCCAATCCATCCGACAGAGGGCAATCTGTCCGGCCAATGCTCGTAACGGCTGGCATTCATGATATTGGCGAGGACGATGTGGAAAACGCCAATGACAACAGAAATCATCATCATCCGGTCGGTGTTACTCATATCAAGAATATGGAGCTTACCGGCTAAGGACTCGTCGCCAGGCGTTATGCCAAAATAACTGCCGACCAGTACGCCGAAGCCTAAGGAAGCCGTCACCACCGACAAAAGCAAGGGACGAATACGATGACCTGAGGACGAGCGCCCCATCTTGTTCCACATGAACATTAGAAAGAGCGCCAGCACAGCGGCGTAGCCGGCATCGGACAGAATCATTGCAAAAAAGATCGCAAAGGAAACGAAGGTGATCGCTGAGGGATCCCAGGTTTGATAACCCGGTGTCATATAAAAAGTAACCAAATCCTCGCCGGCACTCAACCAGGAAGGATTGTGCATCAGCGTAGGCGGGTTATCTTCTTGACTGGGTGCTTGCGATTCAAAGTAGTATCTCTGTTTTTTTGAATAATCTTCGAGTGCTGGCAGGCTTTCAGCGGGCGCCCAACCTTGCAAGGCAAAGGCTTGATCGTTACTATAGATTTGCGCTACTGCACTTTGACGAACCGCTCGATCTTCAAGCCGGTCAAGATTAGCCTTGAACAAATCATGCCAGCGGGTTAAATAAGCCCGTTCTGCCTGCGCGTCTTCTATGGCCAACTCAACGTCATCGAGCCGAGCTTCCAGTTCATGCCGTGGTTTGCCGCCGAGATGAACACGGGGCACCGGCATTTCCGAGGGTTCTTCTTCATCTACCACTGCGACATAACAAAACCGGTTGTCGCGCCGGATAATTTCCCAAACGGGAGCCGGCGCCTCGATTTTCGGCATGTCTTTATGGGGTACCACGTAAAACCAAAGCCGCCTGTTGCCCATCTCCTGCAAGGGCGGCAACACGAAGTCGCCCCAGGGACGCATGTCCTGGATGCGCTTGATCAAAAAGTCACGCTCATCCTCCAGGCCAAGCAAGCGCTTTCTTACTTCCAGTGTCTTCTGCTCAACTTCAAAGGCATCGAATTGCTCTTTATGCAGAACCTGCCGTCTTCGCTGAGGATACGCGTGCAGAAACTTCATTGCCTCGCGTGCTCCGGCGGTGTGTGCAGTATCGGAAGCGGCGGCACTACCGGATGCTAGCGGAATAATCTGCACACAGCCCATTTTCTGGAGGTCCGTCAATAAACGGTCCCGGTCGACTGTCATACCGATGAAGGTAACCTTGTGCATCTTGATGATACTCATAACAACACCTCTGATTCTGACTCGGCTTCGCGTTGTTGTAGCTGTTTCTTTTTGGCGAGCTTGGAAGTCACCACGCTGGCTCGGTCGGCATCACCAAGGAAAATGCGTATTTTTTGGATATTCTGTTTGGCGGTCGGGATCAGGATTTTTTCGAACAGATTCACCCGTTGCGTGATCCGCCGCACTGCAATCTGGAGAGTACTCCGCCGCTCGCCGGCGATTTCCGCACGCATCCGCTGTTCCGTCGCATCTTTCAAACGTTGCACCAGCGTGTCAACCCAGGGCGGCGTAGCAAGCCGCGAATAGTCAGAGACAGTACACTCGATGCTGTCCAGAAAGGGCAATTTAACTCCGACTACATTCTGTTCGATAACCTTAAAACTTTTCAATTGTACGAGTCCGCCGAGACGAAATTCCTCGTCGGCAAGCATGGGCAGTTCTTCACCGATCCGTGTTTCCAGAGCGTCCACGGCAGATTGGGCAGCAGCATAGTCTTCCTGGGCTTTTTTTACTTCCATCGTCAACTGCCGGCGTTTCAGGTCAAGCGAGGGCAATAACCGCTGATACAGTTTCAGTTGTTCCTGCTGCTCGTGTAAAGCGTGTTTGCTAAGTTTGAGCTTTGCCATAACGGTTTACGCTACCTTATCAACGGTATCTTGCTCTTCGTCTTGGCTCAGGTCAGGCCCTTCGGCTTGGCTCAGGTCAGGCCCTTCGGCTTCGCTCAGGGCAGGTTTGGGGAAATATTTATCAATCAGATTTTGCTTCATCAGCAGTTCCTGTGGCTCAAAGCATTCAGACAGTGTTAACCAGCAAAGATCCAGTGCCTCGATAACCGGCAGTGAAACGCCAATATCCATAAATCGTTCCTTGAACAAACGGCCGAACTTGAGCAATTTATCGTCGAAAGGCGAAAGTTCAAAGGCCATAGCCTGCTTTTTTTGCGCTTCCACCGCGCCTGAGTAAAAACGGATCATGGTGTTCATGATCTGACTGTGATCCTCACGAGTCGCCTTGCCAACGACATGCTGTTTTAGTCTTGACAGCGAGCCGAACGGGTCTATGAAACCATCATGCAGATAGAACTGGCCTTCGGTGATGTAACCGGTATTGTCCGGCACCGGATGGGTCACATCATCGCCGGGCATGGTCGTAACGCTCAGGATCGTCACTGAGCCAGCGCCCTTGAAATCACAGGCTTTCTCATAGCGCGAGGCGAGTTGCGTGTAAAGGTCGCCCATGTAACCGCGCACAGCAGGAATAAGTTCCTGCGCGACGCCCAGTTCTTTCATCGCATCGGCATAGGCTGTCATGTCGGTAAGCAGCACCAGCACCCGCTTTTTGCCTTCAACCGCCATTTTTTCCGCAACGGCCAGCGCCATGTCGGGAACCAGCATGCGTTCAACCAGCGGATCAGAGGCCTGATTGACGAACATCACGGTGCGATGAAAAACACCATGCTCCTCGAAGGCAGTACGAAAGAAATGATAGTCATCGAAAATCAGGCCCATGCCGCCAAATACCACCACATCAGCGTTAGCCTGGAAACCGATACGCGCCAGCAACTGATTGAAAGGCTCGCCGGCAACGGAAAAGATAGGAATCTTCTGGCTTTCCACCAGACAGTTGAACAGATCGATCATCGGTACTTTGGTTTCGATCATCCGTGACGGCATCACCCGCATGACCGGATTAACCGTGGGGCCACCGACTGGAATGCGCGGATCGGTTGGAAGTTCCGGTCCGCCATCGATGGCTTCGCCGGAACCTCGGAAGATTCTGCCGAGAATGTTATCGGAGTAGATAATATCAAGAGCACGACCGAGGAAAATGACTTTGGCGTCAGTAGACAGACCTTTGCCGCCGGCGAACACTTGCAGACTGACTATATCCCGGTCGAGATTCACGACCTTGGCCAGAGACTGCTCGCCATCGATGTTTTCTATCATGGCGAGATCGCCAAAGGCAACACCTTGTGCCTTTACGCGTATCAAATCACCGACGATTTCCAACAGGCGTGTGTGACGTATCAAATTTTGAAGAATAGACATTGATTAACTCATTTTTTCATGGCGGGAATAAGGTTTCCAGGTAAGGTCTCAGCCTAATGTTATTAACATCATAGCACCGGTATAATCACAAAGACAATTTCTACTGACCTAATACTGCGCCTCGCAGTTTACTTTTTTCCAAAATAACCTAGATGTATTAAGATTGGAAATTCTATGAACCATTCACAAGATAGTAAACAAGCCGATGACTTTTCCCTGTTATTGGGCGGACCGCTCTTTCAGCTCCTTATCCGTGCGCGGTTAAGCACAGATACGCTTGGTTTGGTGAAGCGCCGATTGATTTTCTTTTCCCTGTTTACCTGGTTGCCATTGCTGGTGCTTTCGGTGTTGACCGGCGACACGTTAGGCGGCGCTATTAAAGTCCCATTCTTTTATGACGTGGATGCACACGTCCGCTTTCTGGTGGCCTTGCCATTGCTGCTGGTCGCGGAGCTTGTGTTCGACCAGCGATGCAGGCCGATCCTCCGGAGATTTATCGTGCGAGAAATTATTCCACCGCAAGCCAGACTGGAGTTCGAAGCGATTATCGGCTCCGCAATGCGTCTGCGCGATTCGGTGATGATCGAGGTATTGCTGATTATCCTGGTTTTGACGGCTGGGCATTATCTCTGGGTAAGTCAGGTGGCGCTGGAATCGGCCACTTGGTATGCAGCCAACGTGGATGGGCATCACCATTATTACCCGGCAGGGTATTGGTATGCCTTTGTTAGCATTCCCGTTTTTCACTTCCTATTATTACGCTGGTATTTTCGCATTTTCATCTGGGCGCGGTTGTTGTGGCAGGTTTCCCGGCTGGATCTGGATCTCGTGCCGACACATCCCGACCATGTTGCGGGACTCGCTTTTCTGGGGGGAAGCGCGGTGGCATTTTGGCCGTTGCTAGTCTCTCAAGGCGCAATACTTGCCGGTCAGCTTGCCAACTACATTTTCTATGAGGGCAAGTCATTGCTGGACTTTAAACTGGAGATCGTAGCCGCTGTGGTGTTTTTGTTGTTGGTCGTGCTCGGTCCCTTATGCGTGTTCGCCCCTCGTCTGGCGCAAGTCAAACGGCAGGGTTTGAGTGAGTATGGTGATCTTGCGTACCGCTACGTTCGCAAATTTGACGATAAATGGCTGCGCGGCCAAGCACCGTTAGATGAACAGCTTGTTGGCAGTGGGGATATTCAAGCCTTGAACGACCTGGCGGGCAGCTTTGAAGTGATCCACACGATGCGGCTGTTTCCGTTCAGTAAATCCGTGGTACTGAAAACTGCTATCGCAGTACTGGCCCCGTTGTTGCCGCTGACATTAACGATGTTTTCCCTGGAAGACATCCTTAAACGCTTGTTTGGAATTTTGTTTTAATTGTTCAAGTGTGAATTTGCCGGAGGGTTTATGGATATGAAACCATGAATTTTATCTTCAGCTTCTTCGTTATCGAATGTATATTTGGGCAGCCAGATTTTCAACGTCCTGCAAAGCGAATAGAATAGTGAGGTAAGTCGATTTGTCATATTTCAAAAACAAGAATTGTTTTAATTTAAGGGGAGTAATCGCATGGCCACCATCAAGAAAAAAACTAAGAAATCGGATGCCGCATCAGCTTTGGAGGATGCTCCAAAAGTGGAATTTCGTTCGCGCGCGGAGCGTATCGCTGACGGCAAGCAGCTGCGCGATAAAGTGCTGCGCGCTAGCCACGCCGGATGGACAGCGCCGGCAAATCGCCAGGACCCCATCGACATCCTGGAAGCCTCCAATCAGGATCGTATGCCGGAACTGGTGCCGATCCGCTATGGGCGCATGCTGCGCAGTCCCTTCACCTTCCTGCGCGGTTCTGCGGGGCTTATGGCTTACGATCTATCGTCCACGCCAACCACGGGCCTGCGAGTGCAAGCCTGCGGCGACTGCCATCTGCTCAATTTCGGCCTTTTCGCCACCCCCGAGCGCAATCTGATATTCGATGTCAACGATTTCGACGAAACTTTGCCCGCCCCCTGGGAGTGGGATATCAAACGCCTGGCGGCCAGTTTTGCAGTCGCCGTCCGCGACGAACGGTACAGAGACAAAGACGCCCAAGCCGTTGCCGTCGAATGCGTCCGTGCGTACCGGGAAAAATTGCGCGAGTATTCCAAGATGAATCCGTTGGAAATCTGGTACGACCGCCTGGACGCCGATACGATCATTGCGATGTCACCCGATGCAAAAATTAGAAAACAACGCGAGAAGATACTTGCGAAGGCGCATGAACGTATTGCCGATTATCTCGTACCCAAACTTGTAGCGACGGTCGGCGGTCGCCATCGCTTGGTCGACCAGCCGCCGGTACTCTTTCATGCCGATGACGAAGAGACAGAAAAGAGAGTTCGCGACGGGCTTGAAGCCTATCGCCAATCGCTTTCCGATGAGCGCCGGGTGCTGTTCGACCGCTACCGCCTGGAAGATTATGCGTTTAAAGTCGTCGGCATCGGCAGCGTCGGCACGCGCTGTTCCGTCATGCTATTTTTCTCCGCGGAAAACCATCCATTGTTGCTGCAGGTCAAGGAAGCCAGTCCCTCGGTTTTGGAACCCTATGCCGGTGAAAGCCGCTATGACAATCACGCACAGCGCGTGGTGATGGGACAACGGCTGATGCAAGCGTCCAGCGACATCTTTTTGGGTTGGGCGCGGTCTAGCAATGGCCGCGATTTCTTCGTGCGCCAGTTGCGCGACATGAAAATGTCCGCACCGATCGAAGGCGGTACAATCCAGAATTTTCACCTTTATGCCGAACTCTGCGGCTGGACCTTGGCCCGCGCCCATGCGCGCTCGGGCGATGCGGCGACGATCAGCGGCTACCTGGGTAAATCAGACAGCTTCGACCAGGCGCTCGGCGAGTTTGCCTTGGCCTACGCGGACCAGACCGAGCGCGATCATGCAGCATTGGTTCAGGCCGTCAGCTCCGGACGGGTGAAGGCGATCATCGAGGAAGAGCTGTGATCAAGACAACTTAATCCATAGGTACTGGAAACGCAATGAATCATTCACCTGACAGTAAACAAGCCGATGACTTTTCCCTGGTATTGGGCGGTCCGCTCTTTCAGCTTTTTATCCGCGCGCGGCTAACTACCGATACGCTTAATCTGGTCAAGCGTAGAGTGATCGTTTTTTCCCTCATTACCTGGTTGCCGTTGTTGTTGCTTTCGGTATTGGCCGGCGAGGCGGTAGGCGGCAATAGTAAAGTCCCTTTTATTTATGACCTGGACGTACACGTCCGTTTTCTGGCGGCCTTGCCATTGCTATTGGTGGCGGAGCTTGTGGTCCACCGGCGGATGAGGCAGATCGTCCCGCAATTTGTCGAGCGCGGGATCGTTCCACAGCGATCACTCCCGGAGTTCAAAGCCCTTATCGATTCCGCGATGCGGCTGCGTAATTCGGTAGTGATCGAGGTATTGCTGATTGTCCTGGTATTGACGGCTACGCATTATCTATGGGAAAGTCAAATGGCGCTGGCATCGGCTACCTGGTATGCAGCCATCGTGAATGGGCATCGGCAATATTCCCCGGCAGGGTATTGGTATGCCTTTGTCAGCATTCCGGTTTTTCAATTCCTGTTAGCGCGCTGGTTTTTTCGCATTTTCATCTGGGCGCGGTTTCTGCGTCAGGTTTCCCGACTGGATCTGCATCTTGTGCCGACGCATCCCGATCGTGCTGCGGGACTCGGTTTTCTCGGAGGAAGCGTGGCTGCATTTATGCCGTTATTGCTGTCTCAAGGCGCTTTGCTGGCAGGCCTGATCGCCAACCATATTTTCTATGAAGGCAAAACACTATTGGATTTTAAACCGGAGATCGTAGCCGCCGTGGTTTTTTTGTTGCTGCTTGTACTCGGCCCCTTGTGTGTGTTCGCTCCCCGCCTGGCGCAAGTCAAACGGCAGGGCTTGCTTGACTATGGTGCACTGGCGAACCGCTACGTTGACGAATTTGATCAAAAATGGCTGCGCGGCGGAGCACCACCATTGTTAAATACAGCGGCTCCGAATACAACCTACACGCAAACAAACTGAAAAATTTTCACACCAGCGCTGATGAAGCAGAATGCAATAGTGTTTTGTATGTAACGCCTGATGTGATGTATTGCGTGTTTG
>JAQTMV010000039.1 GCA_028714175.1 Methylococcales bacterium | reverse complement strand
GACTTTTTAAGCGTAAATTCTGGCTCACCCGTTGGGTGAATAACTTTGGGAGGTAAAATCATGGCTCGACTCAAAAAATACAAGCCTTACAGATTTTATGCTTTTGTTCAACTGCGGTTTTTAGGATAAATGACAGCGCAGGCAATGTCTTCTACTGTGGAAATTGTGCCCATGGGCGAAAGCGTTTTCAGGAATTCTTTTGGATTTTCGGCAACAAGCGGAGTGTCGACAATCCCTGGGGATACGGCGTTGAACCGAATGTGCTCTTTTGCGTATTCAGAAGCCAAGCATCTCAATGCTGCTTCCAGCCCGCCTTTCGTAAACATAGAAAGGGAAACGGGAACACCGGCAATCGGATTTTCCACCATCGATGAGGTGATGCTCACGATGCTGCCGCCCGACTTTTGTGCCTGCATCTGTTTGACCGCAAGCTGAGTGATGTAAATAAAGCCTTCGAGGTTTGTCGAGACAAGCACTTGAAGATCTTCTGCTGTGTAGTCGGTGAAGGGCTTTGCTAAGTAAATTCCGGCATTCGCAACCACAGCATCAATCGAGCCGAACTTTTTAATCGCTAGTTCTGCGACCTTCCGTGCTGTCTCAAACTGACCTATGTCGCCGTCAATCTATGCGAGGTGGTCGGAAGCTGAAAGCTCTTTCGATTTCGTCGCGCTCCGCGAGGTTCCTACAACGTTGTATCCGCGCGCCAGAAACGCTTGGACGACGCCCGCACCAATACCCTGAGAGGCTCCCGTAACGATGACCGTTTTCTGTTTGCTTGTCATATATGACTCTTTTGAATAGTATTTGCGGAAAGAGGCCGGGTCAACTTGCGCTTACTTTAGGCGACGCCAGCAATTTGATTAGTTCCTGGGCCGCCGCTGTTGAAGACGCCGGGTTCTGCCCGGTGATCAGGTGGCCATCGATGATCGCGAAAGGCTGCCAGTCGGCGACCTTTTCGAAGTGGCCGCCCAGGCGCTTGAGCTCGTCCTCGACCAGAAATGGGACTACCTCAGTGAGGTGAACGGCCTCTTCTTCAGTGTTAGTAAAGCCTGTGACGCGTTTCCCCTTCACAATCGGTTCGCCATTAAACATTGCGTGATGCAATACAGCGGGACCATGACAGATCGCCACGACGGGTTTGCCTGCGTTGTAAAACGTTTCAATCAAGGTATTCGAGATCGGGTCTTCAGACAGGTCCCACATCGGGCCGTGTCCGCCCGGATAAACGATCGCGTCGTAATCCTGCGCCTTCACATCGGACAATTTCGTCGTGTTGGCCAGTATGGCCTGCGCATTGTGATCTTTCTTAAATCGGCGTGTAAGGTCGGTCTGCCCTTCGGGTGTGTCGCTGTTGGGGTCGAGCGGCGGTTCACCGCCTTTGGGGGAAGCGACGGTAACGCTAGCACCCGCATCGAGGAACGTGTAATAAGGGGCGCAGAATTCTTCCAGCCAGAACCCCGTCTTCCTCCCCGTATTCCCAAGCGTGTCATGAGACGTCATTACCATCAGAATGTTCATTGTGTTTCTCCTTTGTTCAAGTGAAAAGAAAACTACAGTTGCGATTAAGTCAGAAGCGTGGAGACGAATCTAGTGGACTAAAGTATGCACATGATTGAACTTATTAAACTTAAAATATTAAAGACATTATCAAGATACGTATTTTCTAGACTTGATGTCATTTAAAAAATTCACTTGAAGAACGTGAAATATTTCACATCCGCAACGCTTCGTTAAACAGTCGAATCTGTTTTGGACCGAGTCTTAATTTTCAAAATCAGTTAATCTGAGATAAAAAAGCGGATAAGTGCAGGAAAGGGCGATTATGAAATCAGGAAACTACACATAACCACGTACTGTGCAGATGTCTTCTGACTAGCACCGAATCAGTAGTCTTATGCACAAGGTAGTTCTATTTCAATGAAATGGTGACGTAGCCTTTGAAAATGACAAGAGCAGGGAGGGTTATAGCCAATGAATCAGGCTCACAATCAAACTGGTGTCGTTACGATCAAAGTCATGTTGGACACGTGCGCTGGAACCAAAATTACCAAGACGCTGATTATAGCCGAATAAAGCACTCATTTCGTCGTTCCCTGGATTCGGACTAGTAACGCCAAAGCCAACAAATAGCGCATCGAACAGACTTTTTTTACCAAGTAATTGTCCTGGATACACCGCTGTTTCCAGCGATTCTTCACGCCTTCCGTTACCCAAGGTTTTACGAAGAAAGCGGAAGTCAACAAACTCGCCGATTTCCCAGGCTTTCAGTCGACGGTTAAAATTGGGATTCCAATAACTCAAAGGATTGGTAAATTCCACCCCTGTTGGCCCCATGGCCCGTCCCAGGCTCGACTCGTGTCCTAAAAAGCCTTTACGAAAGCCAAGGCTGCCACTGACCATTAAATCTTTGCTGCCATTAATTTTACCAAGACTGTTATCCACATAAAACACTTCCACTGCAGGACGCAAATGTTCATCGCCTTGATCGGACGCCACATAACCAAAGGCACTGCGCCATTGTTTGCTATCACTGCCCCAGGAAACCATTAATTTCTTGTCATAGATGGCAAGATAGCCGCCCGGGTAATCCTCTTTTTGATAACATTGCCAATGAGCAGCCAGAATGTACTGAATACCCTGCCATTCATTTGCGATACGAAATTTTGGCAACCCGGGCATCTTCTTTGTTGCAAGCTTCCCGATCCATAAAACCGGATCCAAATCCCAAGCCGGAAGGCGAGCAATATTCCCCTGCATTTCAGTCTGTTTAATGCCATTCTGTGTAATGGCCTGTGCGCCCATATTCAAATCACCACGTGTGGACTTAACCAAGATGGGACGCACGAAAGTGCCATTGTAATTTAAATCCTGAGCACCGTTTTCCGAGATTCTGAAGCCATGCCCATCATTAATGAGGGGAGACCAGATGATATTGCTAACCCGAAAATCATCATTATTCTTACGGTCGTAAAATGCGTCCGGTTTACCGCTGTTGAAATAGGGGGACTCAGTATTATCTGGGCAGGCAAGAGTTGAATAAGCGAGCATACCCATCATAGACCAATACTTGGCAAACCTTGTAATGACGGGTCTTGACCTGTTACTTCGCAGAGAATGATAAAACCGAATAGTAATGTGGGAAAAGCATAACCATAACGACATGTATAGGATGCGGTATTTCATAAGATATTTTCCAAATTTTTCAGCCGAAATAGTTTGCGTTCTAATTCCAACAACGGTTCGGGGTTGCCAAACAGGTAGCCCTGGAACAATCCACCACAGCCATTGTTGATCAGATAGTTGAGTTGCACTTCAGTTTCCACACCCTCAGCGACAACTTCGAGTTCCAGACTTTCCCCCCGCGCTATATATAGTGTAGCTACTAATAGCAGCATCGTTACCGTCTTCGCTCAAATGAATGGTCAATTTTTTTGGTTTAAGCTCGATTCCCTGGATTAAATATAAGCCTTTACCAGTCACAGCTTTACCAACCGATAACAAAACGACTTTTTTGTGAAGTTCCTGCCGTGTTGCGGCCAAGAGTAATTCTCGCTTAAGCAGAGCGGGCATGCTTTTCGGCGGACGCTCGAGCCATGCCACCCTGACCTCGACAAAATATAGGCAAATCTACGGATAGGCCAGCATACGCAGCATTTCCGTAAGGTTGATCGGTAAAAGCTGTGCCAAGAAGCAGCGAGGGGACAGGCCAACGTTCACGACTCGCGCGTTCGAGTCCTGAGTCGGCGGGAATGGTTTCTCAACGCGCACTTTCAAGCTCAGGATTGTTTTGTTCTGCCTGTAACCATATAGGCGTTCTGAACTGTTTTTGTTAGTTATACATGGCGGTCAACTGGTTTGCTTTTGCGGTGTTGAACTGTGCTTTCAAAGCAAACTTGCTTGCATCAATCTGAAATTATGCTAGGCGAATATCGGGGCGGTTTGTCAACAATTGCGAACGAACACCCGATGAAATTTGTTGCGGCATTTTTTTGAATGCACCTTCATCTAATTGCCGCCGTCTATTCAACATATTATTACCAGCTGTGCTGTGCTGAGTTGAGCAAACTGCCGGATGTTTTTAGCACATCGGGATAGACAGCAAAACCGATACTGGACGCAAAAGCGCGAAGAAGGGGGTCATACCAAAACCGCTGTTTCCCGATGATTCAGTTCGGCTTCAAACTGCTCTTTATTTAATTCACCTTCCCAGTTACTGGCAACAATTGTTGCCACGCCATTGCCGATAAGATTGGTCACTGCTCTGGCTTCAGACATAAAACGGTCAATGCCTAGTATCAGAACCAGACTTTCAACCGGAATGGTCGGCAATGTAGAAAGTGTTGCCATCAGTACAATAAAAGCACTGCCAACGACACCAGCCGCACCTTTGGAGGTCAACAACAAGACTCCAAATAAAGTAACTTCATCGGTGAAAGAAATTGCCGTATTGGTTGCTTGTGCTACAAAAATTGCCGCCATGGATAAGTAAATAGACGTACCATCCAGATTGAATGAATAGCCGGTAGGAATGACTAAATCAACCACCGACCTGGTACATCCTATTTTCTCCATTTTTTTTAACATATCCGGTAATACCGACTCGGTAGAGCAGGTGCCAAGAACAATAAACAGCTCTCTTTTAATATAAACAATAAATTTTAAAATACTGAAACCGGCATATTTTGCAATGAATCCCAACACAATAAAAATAAACAAAAAGCACGCCAGATAAAAACAGCCTATAAATTTTATTAATGGGAATAAAGTTTCTACACCATAATTTCCTACAGTAAAGGCCATTGCCCCGAATGCACCAACAGGGGCGAGTTTCATAATCATGGCCACGATGCCAAATAATGCCTGCGATACCGTTTCTATAAATTGTTTAACTTTCGCTCCTGATTTTTTCATCTGGGCAAGAGAAATACCAAAAAGCACTGCAAAAAACAAGACTTGCAAGGTTTCTCCCTTGGCAAATGCATCGATTACGCTTGAGGGAATAATATTAAGAATAAACTCCGTCAGACTATGCGGTTTATCAGCCTTAACATAAGCACTAAGTTTTTCAGGATCAAGGGTAGAAATATCAATATTCATACCGCTGCCAGGTTGGAATACATGGATTACAACTAAGCCAATTAGTAGTGCTATCGTGCTAACCACTTCAAAATATAGCAGTGCTTTAACGCCCACTCGTCCCAGTTTTTTCATATCCTGCATTCCGGAAATACCCGTTACTACTGTGCAGAAAATAATAGGAGCGATAATCATTTTGATCAGCTTGACGAAACCATCACCTAATGGCTTCATTTCTATGGCGGCTTGGGGATAAAAATGACCCAATATAATAGCCATTGCAATAGCAAATAATACTTGAATATAAAGATGTTGATACAGTTTCTTGGTAACAGGAATGGTTGTCATAAAGTAATTATCCGGTTAATAGATATGGGGATTTAGCTTGCTTGTGGCACTACGAAAGATAAAGCAAAACATCGGTTCCCATATCGTTACACCTCATGGGGTTGGCTATTTTCACTGGAATATATACCATATCTGATAGATAAGTAACTTTTTCATGTTGGCTGGAAATGTAAGGTATGTAAAAATTTACCGGGCATATAAGGGGTTGTTTTTCCTTCTTGCCAAAATTTTTGCTGATCCCGGTAATGTCTTGAGAAAGGATGACCGGATTGGCCGCCAGGCATTTCCAGAATGCCATTTTCGGGATGAGCGGGAGCCAGTACTAATCTTTCGCTGGCACCGTGTTCTTTTGACATGACTCTGACACAGACACTGGCGCAACCCGAACTTTCGTAGTCTCCTATGTCCAGAAATGCGCCAAGAACCGGCAGACTCTTGCTGAAAGGATGATGTTGCGCAATCCGGTTAATGGTTCCCCAATTCAGTTGTGCAGGCTCAATATCGGGATAATTGTTTTGCAAGTCTTTTGCCGCTGAATTCAACGTCTCCAAAATGAATACCTGCCAGTTGTCATTATACTGCGCTGGAATAACGCCTTTCGGACGTTGCGTCAACAGTTGTCGCAACGGAGTTTCCATCTCGCGCCAGGCATAACTGAAATTCGGGTCGAATTGTTTACAACGAGCGACAACCTTGGCAAACAGGGCTTCAGCTAATTTTGTTCGAAACGTCATTAACAGCGCCGCTCCCTTGCTGTCGGCATGCATAAACCCATCCCACGCGAGCAGCGTTTGTTCACTCTGATTTACTCTGCCATCGTTGCGCTTAACCGCGTTTAATTCCGGCAAGGCCAATTGCCGGTAAAACTCATAAAATTCACTACGGGTATCGAGTTGCATCTGCAACATAGCCTGTTCAGTGATCCCGTTCAACCCTTGCAGCAATTCGGTGATGCGATGGGCGCGGTAGCCTAAGGCCCAGTTATGGGCAATGACATAAGGATAATCACGGCCCAGCGTGCGGTTATTGGCGGTGACGATAAAACCTTCGGGTGGATCGTATAAGCGCGGTAATTGCTCTGCTGGAATAAAACCGTCCCAAGCCGTCGAAGCATCTGTCCAAGACCTGCTAGCCATGCCATCAAAGCCTTTGCGTTTGGGCAAACGTCCCATATAGGTCCAGCCAATATGACCGGCGCGATCTGCGAACACGACATTTTGCGGGGGGCCGCCAGCCCGATTAATAACCGACATGGCTGCTTTGACTGAAGCCACGTTATCCATATCGAGCAAACCGAGATCGACAGCCGCCGTTTCCAGCGCTGTCCATTTTATCGCCACGGAATGGCCTAATAACGGTTTTGATGAGACCGGCCCCCAAACGGTAGAGCGCAATTCTATAGGAATATCAGCCCCGTCTTTTACCTTTATAATAGCTGAGTTTCTGGTAAAATTGCGCCATCCCTGCGGGGTCAGGTATTCTTGAGAGTTGTCCGGATTAATGTCGAGAGTAATCAAATCCAGCAGATCGGCGGTAACATTGGTAAATCCCCAGGCGACATTATTGTTGCCGCCCACAATCAGAAAAGGCAGCCCTGGTAAGGTGACACCGTTCAGATAGTGCCCGGCGTAACGTAATTCGGCGCGATACCAGATATTCGGCGCATTCAAATTCAAATGCATATCGTTGGCGACAATAGCACGTCCATCCAGAGTCTTCTTGCCGGCCACCACCCAGTTATTTGATCCGGCGATACTGCTATCAATGTCAACAGAACCCTTGGCCAATTTGACCGGTTGTGCATCGAGAGCGGCAAAGGCCCTAATGGGAATAGGCTGTGCTGGCCGGTGCGAATCCGAGCCGCCTAATAATACGGTGGCATAGACATCGGTATCCGGAGTCAAAAACTCTACCAACTGTTTCGGCAACGCTTTTTCCATGACTGTCACCATGCGCTCGTCCTGTTCCTGACCATTCAGTGTTTGAAACATGCCGAGAGCGACCAATAGGCTGTCTTCTGCACGCCAGGGTTCGGGACGATAAGCAAGTGCTGTAAACTCAGGCGGCAACATTTTGGTCTGGCCAATAAAGCCGTTTACGCCTGCCACATAAGCAGCCAACACTTGTTTCTGGTTAACGGGCAAGGCAGAAACTATATTTTGGGCTGCTTGTTCAAACTGGTAATCACGTTGATTTCTATCCAAATCGATTGCCTTTGAGCCAAAAATTTCTGCAAGCCGGCCGGCACTCTTGCGGCGCATTAATTCCATTTGGAACAAACGATCACGGGCATGTAAAAAACCCAGCACTTGATAAGCATCATTGCGATTGTCTGCGTTAATGGACGGTATGCCGAGGCTGTCAGAACGAACCGATACAGGATTCTTTAAATCTGACAGCAAAACCTTGCCGTCTTCTATGGCTAATGACGGATAGAGCAGATAAAACAGACCCGTCGCAGCGATGAGCGAGAGAGTAAGCAGTAAGATACAAGCATATTTCAATTTCTTGGCAAGCACAGTGAAATTCTAATTAGCGTTTGTTATAAAGAAGTCAGCATAAACTTTACGCTAAAAAGTTTGGCAGAGTCAAACTGGTGTCGACGCACAAAAAAATGCGTGCATTAGCCGTTGAAATGCTTAATGACTGGGACGTGATTTTCACCGTGTTGGATCATCATCCGCATTTGCCCCTGACTAATAATGTGGCAGAACGGGCATTACGCCATTGGGTTATTTTGCGCAGGTTTAGCTATGGAACACGAACCGAACAAGGTTCTCGTGTTTTCGCTATTCTTGCGAGTGTGATAGAAAATACATTATTATGACTAACGAAAACAGGTGCCGCACTAGTATAATTACCCCTTTGTTTCGGCTGATAATTCGGTTGCTATTCACTTTTTAATCTAAACTCTCAAGAGAACTCTATGGCTTTGTATTGTGGAATCGTTGGTTTACCCAATGTCGGTAAATCAACCCTGTTTAATGCGTTAACCAAAGCAAAAATAGCCGCTGAAAATTACCCCTTCTGCACGATTGATCCCAATGTTGGCGTCGTGCCAGTACCCGATAGTCGCATGGAAAAACTTGCAGAAATTGTCAAACCTGAACGTGTACTGCCGACAACCATTGAATTTGTTGATATAGCCGGACTGGTTGCCGGCGCATCAAAAGGGGAGGGTTTAGGCAATAAATTTTTGGCGAATATTCGTGAAACCGATGCCATAGCGCATGTTGTGCGCTGCTTTCAGGATGATAACGTTGTTCATGTCGCGGGAAAAATTGATCCAATTTCAGATATTGAAGTGATTAATACAGAATTGGCTCTCGCCGATATGGCTTCGGTTGAAAAGGCCTTGTTACGCGCGACCAAGGTGGCTAGAACAGGTAATAAGGACGAGTTGGCGAAAAAGCTCGTTCTAGAGCAAGTCTTCAAACAACTGGATGCAGGCGCACCGACGCGAACATTGCCTTTAAGCGCTGATGAAAAAGCCTTGATCAAAGACCTTTGTTTAATGACACTCAAGCCCGCGATGTACATTGCCAATGTCCAGGATGAAGGTTTTGAAAATAATCCTCTGCTGGATAAGGTGCAAGCGCTTGCTGATAAAGAAGGGGCGATAGTCGTACCGATCTGCGCAGCCATAGAAGCAGAAATAGCCCAGTTGGATGAAGATGAAAAAAAGGAGTTTCTGGATGATTTGGGACTGGAGGAGCCTGGACTGAATCGAGTAGTTAGAGCGGGTTATGCTTTACTGAATCTTGCCACTTATTTTACAGCGGGAGTCAAGGAAGTCAGAGCCTGGACTATTCCTGTCGGCACCACAGCGCCACAAGCAGCCGGCGTTATTCATAGTGATTTTGAAAAAGGCTTTATTCGCGCAGAAGTTATTTCATATCAGGATTTTATCGACTATAAAGGTGAGCAGGGCGCTAAAGATGCCGGAAAATGGCGGCTGGAAGGCAAAGATTATATAGTTAAAGATGGTGATGTCGTTCATTTTAGATTCAACGTTTGACAAAACAAGAGCGAATATTTATAATTTCCGTTTTTTTTAATGCCTCTCAAAGGCGATATAGCTCAGCTGGTTAGAGCACGGGATTCATAACCCCGGGGTCGGTGGTTCAAGTCCACCTATCGCCACCACGTAAAACAGTAAGTTACCCCTTTTTTATCAGAGTGTAGTACGTTCGCGTAACAATTGGATTTTGCCACTGTCGACAATTCCGGATTCTGCGGCTTAGAGGACACGCTTTCCAAATTGCCGGGTTTCTACTGCTCTCTCTCAAGCCAGTGAACAGCGGCTGACCATTATCCAAAAACAGCCGAATCTGTAAAAATGTAACGCAAGGCAAGTCCTTGAACGAATCGCAAAAAACAACCGGATCGGAATAAATCCAAAATGAGCATGCCGTAGTTGGGCCTGTTTTTGTTCCTCAAGCTGCGGTAGACGGGCATCTGGCCCGTACCAAAGGCCTGCATGCAGCAAGCATAATTGAAAATTGGCCAGATGTAGTGAGTTAAAGCATAATGCGTCCGATACAACTGATTCAGTGCGGGTAAAGGCAATCGACGAAAGTTTGAAGGAAAAAGACTGGGAAGAATTTAAAACAATTAAGCACCTTCACAGCATAGCGATTTAAATTATTAGAGGCTCACAATCAAAAAACTGAGGCAATAACCATGAATAAATACTTCCTTATTGTCGTGATTTCAATTCTTGCGACTTTGCAAGCACGTGCAGAAAGAGTCGATTCTGTGCGACAGAATCTTATTACTGGCAAGAGCGTAAACACCACTTCTGCATCTGCTTTTTTGGGCGTGGGAACCCAATCATTCACAATAAATTTGCCTCAAATCCAGGCGGATCTATCCTCAACTATTCCCGGCGTTCATAAAACCGGTGTCGTTTACCAACTGCCTTTACAGGTAACAGCATTGGAATTGCCTTGGGAATCAGTAAACGGTGGTTACGTTGCTCGCATTCGGCTTTTTTCTGATCAGGCTAAACGGCTTCGATACCATCTTGTTCTTAGCCAAGAAATACCTTCCATAGAATTCCGTATACAGGGCAGCTTGGACGCCTCTCCATCAGGGCCAATTAACCATACCTTTATTCATGACAGAACCATTTGGCTACCCGTCACGAATGGTAACGAAGCTAATCTAGAGATTTTTGTCAATGACACAAAGTCGCCTGAGGCGCTGGATTTTAGTATCGACGCTATTAACGTTATTGTTGACGATATAAACAGTGGCGACATACCAGGAATAAATGCAAAGAGCTTGGGATTAGTTCAGGAACGAGAATTCGATCTCGCTTGTTGGGCAAAAAATGAAAATTATCCCGCTTTGGAACAAGCAGCTAGCGCAACGTCAAAAATCAATTATATAAGAGATGGAGGGTCTTTCATATGCACCGGTACCCTGCTGAATGATAAGGGTAGTACGCATACGCCTTGGTTGACTACAGCCAACCATTGCATTTCCGATCAAACTACCGCCAACACAGCATCGTTTGAGTGGTTTTTCCAAGCAACATCGTGCGGGGGAAGTACCAGAGATAGCCGATACGCACAGACTTTTGGTGGAGCCCAGTTACTGTGGACTGATTTAAATCTGGAAGCATCTTTTCTTAGGTTAAATAAACCACCACCTAATGGCGTTATTTTCAGCGGTTGGGATACCGACATTCAAGTCGGCGATCTTGTTTGGGGGGTACATCATCCCGAAGGAGATCATACCATGGTCAGCGAAGGCAATGTGGCAGCCTTGCTTGAAACAGTACAAGATATAGATACAGGGAGAACTTATTTGCTCAACGCGGTTAATTATGTTTCTGGTGGTACAGAGGCAGGCAGCAGTGGTTCAGGACTTTTTTCTGTATCAAACGGATCCGCCTATTGGAAGGGTACATTATTCGGCGGCCCAGAAAATGATTACCAATCGGCGTATTATAGCAATTTTTACAATTATTATACTAACGTCAAGCCATGGCTGGAGAATGCTGTTATACCCAATAACATAGCATGTCTTCTAAATTGGGCGGAAAACAATTACCCGGACTTATTCTCCCCAGCTGGGGCGATAACACAATTTCAATCGCCTTACACTTATCGCTACTATGGGAATACAAATTCTTATGTGGGCGTTTCATCCATCGACAACCATGTGTACTACCTCGGGCCTGATGGCAATTTGAAGGATGTTGGTGCTTTATCAGATTGGTTGACCACGGCAGTGTGTCAGTAAGCCATGTAGGTCTAGCATGATAATTGCTTAATTGAGTGAATGGCGATGGATGAATATTGTCATCGCAATATCATAGATAAAGGATTTCATGCGAGTCGCTTGCGTAGCGACATAAAAAACGGAATTTCCACGAATCAAAATCGAATCTGAAGGGTCAAAGTTAAAGTTATTCCCAAAAATACCAATATAAAACAAAGGTAGTCATTCATATTTTATATATTAATCTGTTACTTATATTGCCAAATTAGTTCGTATAAGATATAAGGTTGCTTTAGGTAAAAAAATCAAGAATTATCTCAAAGATACACTATCTTTTTCTTTTTAAAAGCGGGAGAGTCGTCATGATAGAACTTGAAGTAGCAGTTGCAGTCCTGATAGCCCTACTTTTGATAATAATATTTATTATTTTTAAAGTACGGAAAAGAATTTCAAATAAAACAAAATCCGGAATAAACATTAAAACTACTGGATCGGCAAAGCAATCACAGGAAATCAACCCGGGCGTTGAACCAGTGTTATATGTCGAGCCTAAAAGCAAACTTTCCGGCGAGCCAAAAGTCGATGAGCCAGTATTTAACGTTGAGCCTCAAAGTGAGCCTTCTGTAGAGTTACAATGCGAAGAGCCAGTACTTGATACTGTTACTTCAATAGCAGCACAAACAAATGAGATGGTATTCCCGCAGCCGGAAGACAAATATAAGAATCTTCCTCAAGATTCAATGCTTAGAAGGCATTATCTTACTCATTTGTATGCTATGGTTGAATCGCTCAAGTTCCCGCGTCCTACCGATTCTGCTTTATCCCGTCATTACGATGCGACGATAATTGCTGAAATGGAGCAGTGCTTAAGCGATGAGGCCGCAATGGAACGGCTTGTTTGTAATTATGAAGAGCACAAAAAAACCTTGGTCCAGCAAATCCAGATACCCGAAGCAGTGCCAGAATCCTTGGTAGAACCGATTAAAGCCGGGATTAATCAGGAAAAGCTAAAACTGCCTGAAGATTCCATGCTAAGACGGCATTATCTTACTCATTTGCGTGCCATAGTTGAATCCAGGATGCCGCCACGCCCGACTGATTCCACTTTGCGCCGCCATTATGATTTGATGATAGAAAATGAAGTGGAAAATCTCATCTATAGCGAGTAAATAATAATATTTGTTAGTCTTTCAAAACGCTATCACATAGAACGGGTAGTGATAGTTGTTTTGGTGGTATTTGAGGAATTTTTGGGTGTTTGGCTTCTTCAGAAAACCACCAGGCTAACCCGGCATCGCAGCCATCACCTTCAGGAAGTGGTTCTTGTCCGCGGCAGTCTTTATTGTTGTTTGGGCACTTGAGTCGTACATGAAAATGATCGTCATGCTTCCACCACGGACGAATTTTTCTCAGCCAGTCATGGGCAGTTTTGCGGGTACATAATTCTCGTTTGACACTGGGATTAACGAAAATCCTGTCAACTTCAGGTTGCCGCGCCGCTGCTTCAAGAATTTTTTCATTAGCCGACGACCATTGGGTATAATCAATCGCATCGGATTTTCCGGCAAGAACTGAAGGTGCGCTCCATGTTTCACGCTCATTAAATGCCAGGGTGCGGCTTGCAGCTTGTGGTGAAAGTAAAAACCAGATATCGACATCAAGTCCGGTTTGATGACTACGATGTCCACTTAAAGTTGGGCCACCGCGTGGCTGTCCCAAGTCGCCGATAAGCAATACTCCCAAATGTTGGGAGGCGGCAGTATGTCCCAGTTTTTCAATAAACTGTTTTAAGTCCGGATGGCCATAAGATCGTTTTCTCGATAGACGCATCATTTGATAACCTGTACCATTAACCGGTACAGAAACTGCACCCCGCAGACAGCCAGCATTATAAGTTCCGATGCTCCGAGCGCCATTAACCGGTTTTGCAGGCTGAGTTACCATAGCCCACTTATATGCTTCGGGGTTTGCAAAACATCCAGAAAAAGCACCCAACAATAATATACCAATAATAAATGTAGTTTTAACGCTTAACACACCATCACCTAATATAAAACCGTTACGGAATAAACAGAACAGGTATTTTACACGACAATATATAGAACAGTGTTTTTTGTTTAAGTGCGCTATAAGGTTAGCGAGAATATATAAAAAGCGTCTGTATACGGATTAAATAGACAAGCTGCTTTATGGTTTGCGGGCTGATAAAAGTTATTCTGACGATTATGCTCTTTGCGTGGTTAGCTCAAATTAGCGTTAAAGAAATAGGCAGGCCAATGCGGGGAAAACACTGGCTATATAGAAGTCAGGTTAAAGATTCTTCAGCCGTTGCTCAGGTACAAAACACTATCGGACAAGACAGTGTAACGTTCTGGCATGATGTTTATCCGATATTTGAGAATAATTGCCTGCCGTGCCATGGTCCACAAAAACAGTTAGCCAATTTTCGTGTTGATCGCAGTGAAGACTTCTTCGGAAGTAATGGACGTGATCCCTTGATACTATCGAAACAGAGCGCTATAAGCCCGCTAATCAAGATTGTTTCCGGTACAAAAAAAGATATGCCTATGGCAAATGTACACAAACTTTCCGAACAAGGCGTAGTGATACTCAAAGCATGGATAGACTCGGGAGCAGAATGGACTGAAAAAACTGATGCCAAAAAATAGATATAATGTCGCGTATAACATAACCTGATTAGCAAGATGCTTCAGCCAAAGTCAAAAAGTTCGTCATTCCGGCAGGGAAGCCGGAATCCAGTGCCATGGATGGTAACTTGCCAAGTACCCGGCCGCTCGACTTACACATCCATGTGACTGGATACTGGCATCCATGCCAGTATGACGGTGCTGGCTGAGGTTCCTTGCTAATCAGGTAACATAATGCATCTGAAATGATACGAAACTCACCATATCCACGATAACAGCAATATTCTTTGCCGACTTAAGCAAAGCTAACTCGACCTACTTTTCTTAATGACCAAATTAAACCCCCAACAACAAGCCGCAGTTAAAGCAATAGACCATCCCTTATTAGTGCTTGCCGGAGCAGGCAGCGGCAAGACGCGGGTGATTACCGAAAAAATTGCTTATCTGGTAAAGCAGGGTTTGCCTGCGCGGCATATTGCGGCGGTGACTTTTACGAACAAAGCCGCCAGGGAAATGAAAAGCCGGGTTTCCAGACTGCTCGATGATACGCAGATTCGCGGCTTACGGGTCTCTACCTTTCATGCTTTGGGGCTGGATATATTGCGTAAAGAGCACAAAGCGTTGGCTTATAAAGCCGCAATTACGCTTTTTGATGAGCAAGATAAACGGATGCTGCTGAAGAATTTGATCAGTCACGGGGCAAAAGACTGTGACATCGATAATATTGATCGTTACGCCCAGCAAATCGGCCAGTGGAAAAATGCTTTTGTTACCCCGGAACAAGCGCTAACATTCGAGACCTCCGAACAGCATCCGGCGGCAGGCCTTTACAATGAATATACCCGCAGTTTAAAAGCCTATAATGCCGTCGATTTTGATGACCTGATTTTGCTGCCGGTGCTGCTGTTTCAGAAAAATCCCGCCGTTTTGGAAAAATGGCAAAATACAATCCGTTACTTGCTGGTGGATGAGTATCAGGATACCAATATCACTCAATACCAGCTGGTCAGATTGATCGCTGGCGCTTTGGGGCGATTTACTGTCGTCGGTGATGATGACCAGTCCATTTATGCGTGGCGCGGTGCTTCACCTGAAAATCTGGCGCAATTGCAAAAAGATTATGCCCGTCTGCAAGTCATCAAACTGGAGCAGAATTACCGCTCCACTGGCCGCATCCTGAAAGTTGCAAATCATCTTATCGCCAATAATCCCCATGCTTTTGAGAAACGGCTCTGGAGTGAACTGGGTTACGGGGATGCGCTGCGGGTGTTAAGTCATAAAAACGATCAGGTTGAGGCCCAGCAGATTGTCTCGGAAATCGTTCATCATAAATTCAAATCCGGCAGCCGTTATCAGGATTATGCGATTTTATACCGTGGCAATCATCAATCCAGATTATTTGAGCAAAGCCTCAGGGAAAATAACATCCCTTATTTCATCAGCGGCAGCACATCGTTTTTTGCCTATTCGGAAATCAAGGACATACTCGGCTATTTGCGTTTATTCGTCAATCAGGATGACGATGCCGCCTATTTACGCATCATCAATACCCCAAGGCGGGAAATTGGCCCGACAACGCTGGAAAAACTGGGCAGTTATGCCAATGACCGGCATAGCAGTTTATTTGCTGCCAGTACCGAACTGGGACTAACCCAAAAGCTATCCGAGAAGTCCATCCATCGACTACGGAAATTCCACGATTGGGTAATCGATTCCGCCGATCGTATTGAGCGCGGCGACACCTTTGCCGTCATCGAACAGGTTATTAATCAAATCGATTATGAACAGTTTTTAAAAGAAGACAGCAAAACCAAAGAGTCCGCCGACCGGAAAATAAAAAATGTCTATGAGCTGATTGAATGGCTGAAACGCATAGCCGACAAGCATTCCCACGCAGCGCATGGGAACGAGAGTCAGAAACCACTGGCTGAAATAGTCGCCAAAATCATGCTGATGGATATTATGGAAAGAAACCAGGAAACGGAAACCAGCGATCAGGTCAGTTTAATGACCATGCATGCTGCCAAGGGACTGGAATTCCCCCACGTTTTCCTGATCGGCATAGAAGAAAACATTCTGCCCCATCAAAGCAGCATAGAAACCGACAACATAGAAGAAGAACGCCGCCTGGCCTATGTGGGCATCACCCGTGCCCAGCGTACCTGCACCTTTAGTTACTGCACACACCGCAAACGTTATGGTGAAATCAGTGAATGTGAACCCAGCCGGTTTTTAAATGAATTACCAGCCGATGATCTGGAATGGGTCAACAAAAAACAGCTGACCCCGGAAGTCATCAAGGAACGCGGCAAAGCCAATCTGGCAAACCTGAAAACAATGTTATCGTAAACGCCCTGCTGATCGATTATAATACACCGTTAACGCGCCCGTAGCTCAGCTGGATAGAGCGCAGCCCTCCGGAGGCTGAGGTCAGAGGTTCGAATCCTCTCGGGCGCGCCATGTAAGCAACTGAAAATAAAGTATTATTATAAATCGTCATCGGTTTATGTGCGAGCAAAAAAAGCGAGGGCACTAATTTTGGCACTACGCTGATTCGCAGACTCACGCGACGAGGTTTTTATAGCGTAATTCCAATCGTTTCCGCCAAGCAAGCTTGAGATGGCTATCGATAAAAAAAGGAGCGGATTTTGGCTCTCAATTCCAACTGACTTTTTGCGAGCACTTATCAAGCCTAAATTAGTTCTATACTTTCTAATAAAATGGAATATTCGATACTGACTTTGGTAAGTTGGTAAATTGCGTGCATCTGTGAGTCTGCCAATTTCATGATTGTCCCCCTAAATCCTCCATTAGAAGGCGTAACCGCCGAACGCTTCCTTGCTCTTGCACAGACACTAATACGCGTCCGCCGGCGCAATTCTGATGATCTGCATTCAATATTAATTGAAGAATTGCACTGGTTACAAGCTCAAATTATTGATGGCCGCCAATTTTTGGCTTATGAAGCCTCAGCCCGAGTGTTGCTGGATTTGGTACGGCTGGGATGGGAAATACGGGAACAAGGGTACGGAATCGAATTAATATCAGAGCCGCCTAAACTCCAGGGTCTGATGCCGGAAGAAGTGCTCGCCGAAAAACAGCAAACTCGCTGTTTCTTCGAACCCACTGTGCAAAATCAATTAGCTAGCCCGGCAGTAAGGGATTTTATACGGCGTATGGAGGAACCTTCGGCAAAAAGCTGTAAAAAATCAATCGCCCTGCTGATTGCAGAAGGTGCGGAACTACATGCCCGTCTGATGTGCG
Source organism: Methylococcales bacterium (assembly GCA_028714175.1). Taxonomy (GTDB): domain Bacteria; phylum Pseudomonadota; class Gammaproteobacteria; order Methylococcales; family Methylomonadaceae; genus JAGXGJ01. Next base: position 11,169 of record JAQTMV010000039.1, on the reverse strand, counting down.
CTGTTCAAACCGGTCATATGAGTGACGATCGGCTGGCGAATGCAGTCATGCCCTATCTTCAACTGGCTACCCCGGACAGTATCGATGATTATACCGGGCACTCCTTGCGGGACATTTGGCGTTATTTCCGTTACACCTGGTCCATCCCGCAATTTTCTACGCCCGGACGCCAATTGCTTTATTTGATACGCGATGCCGCCCATCCCTGCCATGCCGTCATGGGCATTATCGGGCTGAACAACTGTGCGTTACAGATGGGTGAGGAACGGGAATACTACCTGGGCTGGAACTTGCGGGCGCTCAAAGAGAGGCTAAAAAATGCTGCCGCTGAATCTTCCGAACGCTTGACAGAAGAATATGTCTGGCTGGAAAGGCAAATTGGCGCTTCTCTCGACGACGTGGAAACCAGCCAACTGGTGGAGCAAACCGAACTGGAGCGTCCCAATCGTGAAACCATTGCCAAGCTCAGACGGCGCGCTAAGGAGTTCGACCGCCTTCGGGACGAAACCCTGCGGGAATTGGAAAAAATCCGTTCCGACAATGAGGGTCCGATTTTAGTAGCGGAAACCGAAAACGAATATGTACATCCCCCGGTAGACGAGGAAATGCTGCGACTGGAAGGAAAATCTTCCACTGATCCTACGATGCAAAAAGCTCGTCGCCACCTTATCGCTCGCAAGCGATCCGCGCTATTGGCAGAGTTGTTACACGCCCGTTTGATGTTGACGGAAAATCGCGACGCATTTCTGTCCCCGGAAAAGCTTTTTGATTTGCTTCAGCGCGATGAGATCGGTATTGCTCTGCAAACAGTGCTGGCGGCGCTGAAAAGCCGTTATGCCGGAATTAACATGCTGGAAATCAGCACTTGCGGCGCCATTCCTCCTTACAACCATTTATTAGGCGGTAAACTGGCGGCGCTGTTGCTGTTCTCCCCGGAGATTGCCGACGATTACCGGCGCATCTATTCCAGACCTTCCATTATTTCATCGCAGATGAAAAATGCGCATATATGCCGTGACAGCACCCTGGTATATCTTGGCACGACAAGCTTGTATGCACATGGGAGCAGTCAATATGAACGGGTAAAACTTCCTGCCGGCACTATCAGCACGGAACAGGCGGAGTTGCGATACCGACGGGTGGGGTTGATCACTGGTTATGACGGGGCTTACATTCAGCGCGCAAACTTATTGGCTGCAAATGACTCCATGGCCAAAGCCGCGTAAGTACGAGAATGGACCTTCTCGCCTATTGGAGATATGACAATTACCTTCGAGACCTCGATGCAGGAGCAGGTTTTCATTTCAATTCAAACCAGTCTCGCCTGCATACTGAAATTCACATAGGCGAAAAGCTTTGGCTGTTTACGCGAGTGGTCAATGCAGGGCGTAATGAATATCGGCTTCTTGCGCGGCTTAACGTATCGGCAAAAACAATAAACGCGCCGACATATAAATATGGACCGTACAGAATTTGGGGTGACATACGCCTGTCTCGTTATTTCAGAGCGAATAACGATTCCAAGGAAGACGTATTTGAATTGCTTCGACTGCTGGAATTTGACGGTGCAAGTTTGCAATCCAAGGATCGCACAAGCCTTGCGCAAGCTTGCCAAACCATCCGCGTTATCCGACCATCTGCAAGCAAGTTGCTTGAATCGTTTGCGGAAATACTACAGGATGAGCCTCGAGCAAAAGCGGTACCTGATGAGGAGAAGCTCGAACAGGCGCTTTACGCACCTGAGCTAGCATCGTTAAACCAAGTACTTGAATTACCTAGCGTTGCCTATGCCGAAGCGCACAAACAACAACTTCGACAATCGCAAGAACGCAACCGCCAATTGGTTTTAGAACTTCAGGAGAAATATTTCGGCAGATGCCAAGTGACAGGGCACGACAGTCCTTTATTATACGGGGTGCCAACCGCAGAAGCCCACCATATTGTTTATCGTTCACGGGGAGGAGAAGATGTCCTAGAAAACATGGTGCTGCTTTCCCCCAACTTACATCGTGCCATTCACTCGGCGGAAGCTCATTTCGACTACAATATGTTGTCATTTGTATTCTCAAATGGGCGGGTTGAACCGTTGGTATTGAATCGTCACTTGCAAAGGCGCACTCTATAACGCTTTGGGTTCGATAATACTCGGCATTTCGGACTATATATCACCCAACTGACCTGCAAACCATTGCCCAGCGAGTGGGTTTAACAGCTATACGCCAATGTGCGGACGAGCTTCATGTCGCGGCGGAATGGCGCAACAATCGCTCCCGGCACCCACGCACGATTGCACTTGCCGGGAATTATGATGAATAAAGGGTTTGACACCTTTTATTCGATTTATCGCTTATTATCTGAACGATGAAACATCAATTGATAATGACTATGGAATTGCAAGAGGACAAATATCTCCAATATTTTTCTCAAAATTCGCCTCATTTGATGTGGTTTTTGGGGGCAGGTACTTCTCGTTCAGCAGGCTTACCAACAGCTGGAGATATTATTTTGGATTTGAAACACCGCTATTATTGTCTGCATGAGAATCAGGATATAAAGCACCACGACATCAGCAGCAATGCTATTAGACAAAAAATTCAAGTCTACATGGACAGTAAAGGATTCCCAGAAATATGGAGTTCTGAAGAATATTCCTTTTATTTCGATTTGATTTTTGGCAATGATTATGAATCACAACAAAGATATATCCGTGAGGCACTTTCAAGTGAGAAGGTCTCATTAAACATAGGTCACCGCGTTTTAGCCGCTTTGCTTGAAATGAAGCAAGCAAAGATCGTTTTTACTACCAACTTTGATGAAGTAATCGAAACTGCTTTTTCAACTGTCAGCGGTAATAATCTACCAACGTTCCACTTAGAAGGTTCGCATGCTGCTCTGGCTGAATTGAATGCGGAACACTTTCCTAATCTATGCCAAAATTCATGGCGACTTCAGGTATCAAAAAATCATGAATCTCAAGAGAGATTTACAAAGTAATGATCAAGAAATTCAAAAAAGCTTTCTTGCTGCGGCCACTCGATATGGGCTTATCGTTTCAGGGTATAGCGGACGCGATGCTAACGTCATGGAAATGTTTCGAAATGCCATCGATCAAAACAACGCTTTTCCCCACGGTTTATTTTGGACTGCCCCCAAATTGTTTGACGCTACACAAAATGTAAGAAAGTTGATCGAATATGCGCAGAGCAAAAATGTTCGTGCCCATCTGGTTGAAACAGGTACTTTTGATGAGATGCTCTCCAAAATATGGAGGCAAATTAGAGAGAAACCTGCAAAACTTGATGAAAAAGTAAGAGTGGGACATATTTCGAGGGTTAACATTCCACTTCCATCACCCGGTAAGCAGTATCCGGTTCTACGTACCAACGCTTTGCCCATTATCACACCGCCTAATCGATGCGGTATGGTGGAATTGAATGACACCATAACGTTTAGCAGCTTGAAACAAAAAATCTTTGAAGAATCGCCAAATGCAGTCCTGACTTACACCGACAAAATTTTGTTCTGGGGGGATGAAAAAGAGATCACCAAAGTTCTTCCCAATAACAAAATTGTTGCAATTAAACCTTACGATTTTGACGATACGGTACAACGCATATCTAAGTCAACATTCTTAAAGTCTTTCTTCGAGCAATCGCTTGCAGAAGCGCTTTGTCAAGAAAAGCCGCTATTTCTTCGTCGAAAAGATAAGACTTACTATGCAGTTGTGAGGAGCGGTGCCACAAAAGAGCAATTGTTCTCGCGTTTACGAAATGTACTGGGCAATAGTATTCAAGACCCAATCTCTGGCAATGTTCCAGGGCTCCGTGATGTAACATGGGCAGAATGCGTGTCCATCCGGCTTGAAGAGCGCGATGGCAAGCTTTGGGTCATGCTTAAACCTAACATTTGGATTAAACCTTTAGCTAGAAGGCACGAAGCAACTGATTTTTTGCATAAGCGTCGTGAAAAACGCTATAACGCCCAAGCCTATCAACTTTTGGATGCCTGGATTGAAGTTTTACTCGGATCTGTCGGCTCAGGTAATACAGTAAAGGTAAAATGTTATCCAGACACAAATTATTGCGCAACATTCGAGATTGGAACCCGCACAGCGTACAGTGGTAGGAATGGCCATGGCCGGTAATTTTTCAAGTCTTCCAGCATATTCAGTTTTGCCTGAACCTCGTCTCCTGTTTCGGGGAGATCGGATTGATACCCATCCGCTTAGAGGTCTCTCCCAGCACGGCCCTTATAGCATAAATTTAGGATTTCCGGCTAAAGTCAGACTTGCCTACCTTGCACCAGCAGAGTACATGCGTAAATTGGACGGCCTTGCTCTTGAGCTTAGCAAACAAGCCGTTCCGAAAGATGCTCTGAATTACTACATTGGGTATTCAGGATTTGAAAGTGTTTTTCGCGTTCCTCTAGTTGGCCCTAGCGAAGTATTAAAGTGCACCTTGCCTAAAGAATGCGACGCGTTGGCTGTCACTGGCAATGGCACCGCCCTTGCTGAAAAAATTTACCAGTCTGCGGCGAGCTTATATAAACAAAGACAAGAATTTGATGTACTCCTTATCTACTTGCCTTCATATTGGAAACCGGCCTTTGAATACGAGGGTTTTAATTTGCATGACCGGATTAAGGCACAGGTCGCACCACTGAGATTACCAATCCAAATTATTAACGATACCGTATTTACTCGACCTTGCCGAGCCAACATAATGTGGGGCGTCAGTGTCTCTCTTTATGCCAAAGCAGGCGGCATTCCATGGAAACTTGCCGATTGGGACAAGGATGAAGCCTATATCGGCCTAAGTTATGCCATGAAAAAAGCGCTGATGGACAGGATTACACTACCTGCTGTAGTCAAGTCTTTGATCCTGACGGTACCGGCTTTGAGTTCGTTGCCTACGATACTCGTGAGATTGAATTTATTGATAGAAAAGGAAATCCTTTTTTGCGTTATCAGGAAATGCAGTCTGTTTTATCGAAAAGCCTGAACCTTTATCAGAACAGTCATAACGGACGTATGCCGCGAAAGATTTTCGTCCATAAAACAACACATTTTACCGACGAAGAAATACTTGGAGCCTTTGATGCATTCGGTAATAAGACCGAAATCGAGCTTATCCAAGTAATTCAGCGTACAAACTGGTATGGATTGAAGGTTGAAGATTCCTATGATCAGAAAAAAGACAAATCTATTAAACAACCTGCCGGGTATCCGGTTGATCGCGGTTTATACCAACCGTTGACCGGTTCGGAGTGCCTACTCTGGACGCAAGGCAGTGTTAAAGGAGTCAACCCACAAAAAGCATATCAACCTGTGTTTAAAGAAGCCGCGGTAAAACCATTACCAGATCCCATTATGTTAAGACGTTTCTCCGGTTCAGGGGGATGGCATGATACTTGTTCAAGCATCTTAGCGCTTACGAAAGTTGACTGGAACAATAATACTCTTTACAAAACGCTTCCTGTCACACTTGTGTATTCGCAAGTTTTTGCCAATGTGGTAAAACAGACACCGGATATTGTGAATCAAGTCTATGACTATCGTTTCTTCATGTAATGAACCGGAACTGCACGATATCGTCAACCGTATTCGGGCTCACCCCTGCCACCTGACGGCTATTTTCGATGAGTCTACCATCCGTTTGCGGCAGCGTGGTGCGAGGAAAAGCTTGCCGATGAGCCCCTTCTGCATTCGCTATGAGATTCAGGTAGACCAGCGCGCAGGAACTATCGAACTGCGGCCTGAACCTGGCGAGTCGCCGTTCAGCGAGTTTCTTCTGCTGATGAACGAATTGGAAGGTAACCAGCGCGACGCGACGCCGCACGCTTATGCCGATGCCGAAGCGCTGGCGGAAACCGCCGATGAAATTCTTCAAGGAAACAAGTCCGCATCGCGCTGGTTATTTCTCGCCGACCGGGCGCTGCCTTCGGAAGCCGGAATGCAATCGGTGCGGATTTGGGAAAGGCGATCCGGGATGCGCGATACTTTCTTGGCGACACGCGATTTCAATACGTTGGCTCGACTGATCCGTCCGGCATTCTCCCGCTGTAATCTCACCGTGACGCCGGAACACATGGAACGGTTGCTGCATCAAGGCGCGCGTCTGCTAGGCAGCGGTTTGCTGGAAATCATCAAAAGACAGGACGGCCTGCCGGATAACAAAAAAGTGATCGGTTTTGCCGGCTTGTTGTTGGCTGCTCGGGATTTTCAGCGCCGCTATCCCGGCGCATTAGTGCTGTCTGTCGATCATCCGCTCGCCCGTCTTTGGCTGCGCACGGGATCGAAACTATTAGCCGAGCGTTGCGATCTGTTGGTATTGTGGAAAGATGAAACGCGTAACGAGTTTCAGTTGATTGCCGCGGAGGTCAAAACATCGGATAACGACCATCTCAACAGTGGCCAAACGCGTCATGCCAAGGCAGTAGAACAAATCCAGCAAACCCTGGAAGCTCTTCAGGATGGCCTTGGGGCGGCAACATCCGAACAAACGTCGCCGCTGTCCATTCCTCGCTGCGAAATGCTCAAGCAAACCTTGGTCCGCGCGGCATTGGCGCGCTCAGGCGATGCGGCGGCGGATCTTTTGAGCCGCCGCCGCTGGGGAACATGGTTAACGACAATATTTTCAGAGCAGAGCGCAACCGGGATCGGCATAAAATTAAGCGGTTGTATTGTGAGCGTCGTGCTACGTAGAGCTACTGCCGGATTGGAAGAAAAACTATCTTCCTCTTCCGCATGGCCAATGTTGCACAGAATGCTTGGGGAACGTGAGGTGGATGAACTGCTGGCATGGGAACCTGTAAATGTTACCACAACTGCCAAAAACTCTGCTTTAGTGACTATAACGCCGCCACTCGTTGATGCAAACTCCAGTATTTCCTTTTTCTCACGTATTCCTACACCACCTTCATCAGAGGCGGAGGATCGGTCTACCCAACCAGGACTCTCTCCAAGGCCAAGCGTCGTCGATCTGTGTTCGCCATCGGATGACGAAAATATTGTTACTGCTGCGAAGACAACAGAGCCAACTGCTGTTGGCGATACATGGCCGCCCGCTGTTAATAAGTTGGGCATGATAGGGCAATACCAGGAAGTAGACCTTTTGGTGAAACAGGCGTTATTCTCAAAAACCATGGGACTTCGTTTCTCCGACAAGCTTCTGGTTGGACCTGCCGGGGTGGGAAAAAGTACCCTGGCCCGAAAAATTGGCGAGTTATTACTGAACCGGGAGCCTTTATTCTTTAACGGCTCGGACTTGCGTAAGCCCACAGATTTGTTAGATCGATTGGAACAAGAAGGACTGCTGCCGGATGATGAACATACCGGCATATTGCAAGTGCTCCCTTGCCTGATCTTTATCGACGAAGTCCACGGAATAGCAAACTCCGTAGCGACAGCTTTGCTGAGTGCGATGGACGACCGGCGCGTTACTTCAATTGATGGACAGTTATATGACTTCAACCAAGTGATCTTCCTGCTGGCAACCACGGATCAAGGCAAACTCTCGGAAGCGTTCCAAAGCCGTCCGAATAAAACTTGTTTGCGTCCATATAATTTGCACGAATTGGCTGGCATTGTCTGGCTGCACGGTAAGGATTATCTGGATGGTGCAGTACTGACGCAGGAAGCCTGTTATGAAATCGCCGCACGAATGCGCTGCAACCCGAGGCGCGCGGTGCGTGAACTGGGCGAAGTGCTGAGCCCGCATTTTTTTTCATCAAGCGATGGAAAAACAAGGAGACAACACACCATCTCTACATCAATTGGCCGATTTAATAACACGCGAGAATATCGCGGCGTTTTACGAAGAACAAGGTATCGACTTTAATGGGCTAGACGATGCCGCCCGCCGTTACCTGCATTATCTCAAGCAACATGGCGCCGCATCCGAAGCTACTTTGTCACAGGCGTTGGGATTGCCTCACAGGCGCGATTTCGTCGAAGTTTCCGAATACCTTACGCGTCTTGGTTTGATCGAAATCTCATCTGGCGGACGGCGTTTGACTCGAGAGGGCGCCAGATATTTGAATTCAAATCCACCACCAGACTTGCGAAAACGTATATCTAGGGCAATGTAAATAAAGCTATTTAATGGCGAGACTAAACAATTAATGCTTTGGCCTGTCGTATCGATATAAACAGTATCTTTGGATTGACGAGGGAAGGATGAAATCCCCATTTTTTGTAGAATTCCGATGCTTGGTCGGATATGGCGTGAACCAACAGTGCCTTCACTCCGGTAATCTCGGAAACCTGTAGCGTTCGTAAGAGCGCATTTTGTAACAGCGTTGCACAGATGCCATGGCGCTGCCAAGCCAAATCAACGGCCGGCCTTCCCAAAATCATAACCGGTATCGGATCAGGTATATTCCGGCGTAACTGCCCTGCCGCTTCGCTGCGGTTCAGCCTTCAAGTTTACTAAGTGTCACAATTATTCTTAATAGATGAAATTCTTTGTTATTAACGATCTGTGATCGAAAAAGGATTGAGAAACTGTCTTCCCCAGAACAGTTTTTTATCCACCTCGCTGAGGTGGGCTTCATCACAAACGGCATTCCAGTGCTGCTCGATGATTGATTTTAGATGCTCACAAATCCTCTGTGCCTCTTCTTTAGACAATAGGAAGTTATGTGCTGTCTCAAGGCAGGTTTTAAGCTGGCTGAGGTTATTATGACCGGCTATCAGCATGGCTTGGGAGGCTTCATTACCCGTTCGTCCTTGCGGGCATATATCGTAAGCGGGCGTCAGTGTGAGTTCTTTCCCATTCCAAAAGGCGGCATGATTGCGGGCGTGATCGTCGGTATTGCCGCACAGGATGTTGAAGACCAGTCGAGAATATAGTTCTTTCAGCGTCTCCCTGGGGTTGGTGAAACGATGCCGGATGATTTCCGCGAGGTCTTCGTAGCTGGCATAACGCGCCATCATATCGTCAAGCTCGAAAAGGGTCAGAGCGGATACCATGGCTTTACGCGACCAGCCCTTTGCTGTTTTTTCGCGGTCAAACCGCTCGATGAGTAACACATCCTTATTGGCCGCTTTTACCAGTTGAGCATTGGCCACATTGAGTCCTGCAAGTAGAGCCAAGCGCATCGCTATTAATTCGGCCTTGACGACGCTATACAGGTCGGAGCTTGAAGAAAACTTCGCAACATATTTTTTGCCCCGATTTTCGATTAAAGCCTTTGGGCGTGCACCACCAATCGAGCTTCCATTAAATAAGGCCTGATCCAACTCTGGTGAAAGGGTGAGTCCCTTTTCAACACGCTCCGCCGATTCCAGTAATTCTTCTACGCTCGCATGGTTATATGAGCGCGGGATGTATTCGGATGGCGAGCGTTGAAAATCCAGTGCGCCAATACGGTCGGAGCCAGACTCCAGAAGGTAGGTCAGCTCATTCAGTGCGGTCGTATCCGTACCGGCACCCTTTAATCCCAGTTTTTTATTGATAATCACCCGCCGCCCCCAGGCATCCGGGGCAGCATCACGGATACATCCGGGCATGCTCAGCCCCTCAAGCAAGGGCAAAACGCCGGACTTCAACGGCAATTCAGGTTCATAAATGGGAATGGCCGGTTTGGTATCATGGATACGCTCAAGATAACTTTTACCGTAATTGAACCGAATATTGCCATTATCCGCTTCCAGTTTGCCCGCCACAACGGGGTAGATTTCACCCGGCAGCCATATCCAGACAAAGGCTTCGCTTTCTTTTTCAGAACTCATCATCGACTGCCTTTGTGGTTTTCCGTACAGATTTGGGCAATAGCGACAGCTTGTCTTCCGTCTGGCGAATGTGCCTTGTCAGAGTGGAGTCATCTGCATCAAACAGCTTTAACCCTACGATTGTGGCAACTTCAAACACGACGCCGATTTCACACTTCATATCGCCTTTTTCTATACGTTGTAACAGTCCCCTGGATATACCTGCACGATCGGCTACTTCCTGAGTGGTTAGCTTCCGCTCCTTACGTGCTGTCCGGATAAGGCCAGCGAAGAGAGCAACCGCTTCGCGGCTATAACGGGAATATGTGCGGGTAATTGACTTTGGCATAACTTTATAATTGACCTATATATAAACCATAAAAGACCTTTGCGATCATTCTATAGACCAAAGTAGCATGTTTTATCTAATCCATCAACCATAAAATGGTTTATATATGGATCGGGAATTAACTATACGATCTATATAAAGAACATTTATGGGTTAGGATTCTATCGTCTATCTGCCTCATACTTTCATACATGAATCTATCTTTTACCGATCATAAGACCGGCCTCGGTTGCGGTTTTGAGGCTCCTTTGAATCATGGCGGGACTCGCGCTCCCGGCTATAGTCTTCAAGCCGTTGTTCGCGTAGCTGGGACAACATTCCTTTATATTTTTGAGCATCCTGCCGGAGCTCTTGTTTTTGGTTCTGATGCTCTTGGCGCTCCTGAATGCGGAAGGCATTCAGATTTCTGCGTTGATCCAGATGCCGGAAGATAAGCTCTTCTTTCTCTGCCCGGTCTCGGACAAAAGCCTCAAATGTTTCCCGCTCGTTTTGCTTTTTTATACGGCTATGTTCGCCAGAAAACCGATCCCATAGTCCTTTGGCACCTGTACGGAAACGTTTTTGCCTTATTTTGTTTTCCGCCGCTTGGCGCTGTTCTAGCCGGTCGTTCAGACTCTGGCGTTCGGCGCGTTGCCGGGAAACGAGTTCCTGCCGCCGTTTTTCAAACTGCGTTTGACGTTCCTGTCCTTGGGCATCCAGCTTGTTGCTGAGCCGGTGCATAGTAGTGAGCATTTCCTGGGCAATCTGTTTTTTTCACGTCTTCGACGTTTGGTAAATTGTTCTCATCGCCCAGGCGGCCTCGGACTTGCTTTGTCTTGACTCCTGCCCATTTGGCGATTGCGTAGATTTCTCCCTGGCAATCGACCGCGACAAAGCCGCGCCGATCGCCACGAGCGGTTTTAAACCCTCGCTCTTCGAGCGCGTTGATAAAGGCAGTTTTTGAATCAGAAATCGCCCAGGCATCCTGAAAAGCAGCCTTAACTAGTGCCTGAACGAAAATCTATAATCTAATATAAAACAATAAGTTGTGATATAATAAAGCACTGAAAATTCACTTAGTTGCTTATGGTGTAAAAAATGCTTGATTTAATAACTTATTGATAATGCT
>JAQTMV010000038.1 GCA_028714175.1 Methylococcales bacterium | reverse complement strand
GTCTTGAGGTCGCGCACGAAGATGTCCACTCTACCATTGGTGTCGTTCGCCACCAAGTCGCTCGCGTAGCTTTTGAACACCACGAACCGGCCGTTAGGGCTCAGCTGGGGTTGGTCTGCTTCGCGAGTGCCGCTAGCCGTCCCCGCGCTGTTGACGCTTGCCAACGTCGTCGTCCCTTTCTTGAGGTCGCGCACAAAGCTATCCCTTCTATCATTGGTGTCGTTCGCCACCAGGTCGCTCGCGTCGCTGTCGAACGCCACGAACCGGCCGTTAGCGCTCATCTCGAGTTGGTATGGTTGGCCATTGTCGCTAGCCGTCCCCGCACTGTTGACGCTTGCCAGTGTCGTCGTCCCGGTCTTGAGGTCGCGCACGAAGCTATCCCATCTATCATTGGTGTCGTTCGCCACCAGGTCGCTCGCGTAGCTGCTGAACGCCACGAACCGGCCGTTTGCGCTCAACTTGGGGTGGTCTGATACACTATTGCCGCTGGACGTCCCCGCGCTGTTGACGCTTACCAGCGTCGTCGTCCCGGTCATGAGGTCGCGCACGAAGACGTCTTGTCTACCATTGGTGTCGTTCGCCACCACCAGGTCGCTCGCGTAGCTGCTGAACGCCACGAACCGGCCGTTAGGGCTCAGCTCGGGGAAGGTCAAGGTAGAATCATTGCCGCTAGCCGTCCCCGCTCTGTTGACGCTTGCCAGCGTAGTCGTCCCTTTCTTGAGGTCGCGCACGAAGATATCCCATGAACCATTGGTGTCGTTCGCCACCAGGTCGCTCGCGTCGGTGACGAACGCCACGAACCGACCATCAGCGCTCAACACAGGACGGAATAGGAAGCCGATAATATCGCCACCGCTAGTCGTCCCTGCGTTATTGACGTTTGCCAGCGTCATCGTCCCTGTCTTAAGGTCGCGCACGACGAGGTCATGTGTCCCATTGGTGTCATTGGTCACCGCCATGTCGCTCGCGTCGCTGCTGAACGCCACGAACCGGCCGTTTGCGCTCACCTTGGGGCTGATTGATACGCCATTGCCGCTAGCCGTCCCCACGCTGTTGACGCTTACCAACTTGGTAATGGGCGGGGCAGCATTGCCTTTTGCCATCGGCAGCATCACGGTTAGCAGCACTAGTGACAAATAATTTTTCCCGAATCCTGTTTTCATGATGGTACCTCTTTTTTTGTAAGTGTTATAGATTGATAACCGGCGATATAGATTAAAACTCCGAGTATCTGATCAATTTTCTGGTTTATTCAATCTTAATACTGCCTAATGGACGGTAATGTAACGGTCTACTTGCAATCTTTTCCAATCCTCGACTAAATTTCTCCGCTCCACAAGGCAAACCTTTTTCAACGTTTCGCCATAGCATCTCAAGTTTCTGGGAATCATCTCCTTCAGCCAACCACTCCGACCAATCCGTGGTTGTTAATATTGCTTCTTCCATTCAGGCTTTTGGCACAAGATCTCATCATCACTTAATTTGCAATATGCCGCGGCACTCGACCGGGGATATTCTTCCGCCTTGGCAACTATTTTTGCTCTTATCCTATTCCGTTCAACATAACGGATGGCTGCTTATAAATACACATCTCCCAAAGGAGATGAAAAGAATCGCTCTGGCAACAAGTGGACCTTCCAGCCTCGATCCCGGTTAACCCTCTGCGCATAGCGCATGTTCGACGGCTTTAAAACTCGCTGCAATCCTTCTTCCGTCCCCGGGACTGCAACAAGGTATATGTGGTTTGTCATTAGGCAGTAAGCCAAAATATCAACGCCGTGTTTACAGCAATACCCTTTTAACCAACTTAGATAAACGTTTCGATCGTCATCGGTGAAAAAGACATTTTCTCGCCAGTTTCCACGCTGGGTGATGTGATGATCAATACCGACAAATACAGTTCTGCTTAATCTGGACATATGTTGAGTTTAGCTGAATAAAAAAAAGGGGGGGAGCGTCCACTTTTTTCGATTATCCAAAGCCTGCTTGGCACAGCCAAACTCAACGGAATTGATCCGTCAGCATGGCTGAAAGACACCCTCGAAAAACTCCCTACCCAACAGCCGCATCGTCGAATTACTGCCGTTTCCACGCCCGGCAGAAGATATTAAAGCGCCGGGCGAGAATGATGGGTAACTGGTAGCGACAGAGGCTTGTGATGTAAGAGAATATACGTCGAAAGGATCTCTGTTCAGCGACAATTACCCTGTCCGGTCGGCGACAACTATCTTGACCGGTTGACTGATATGTGGGGAAAGGGTGGGTTTCAATTTTATTTGGAGTCCACTCTTGCCTGGAAAACGTAACACTCAACATCAAGGGAGTTTATATATGAGCAAACGTCAATGAGGGCAGAATTCTATAAAAAACCTGGGGGTCACCGACAGCGGCATCCTGGTTGTTGGTTCGATGAAATCTGCCGACCAGCCTGCCAGGCTTATTGTCATGCCATATGGTCAAAAATATTCTGAAATCATGGTGAAGATGACTCTCGGCGACACCCCCCTGAGGAGATATTAGCTAATCAGCTCAGCTTCTGGCCCATATGGGTAGACGGCGAAGACATTCTTGCTTACGCCAATATCAATTGGCTGCATTTCGACAGGTTTTTCGCCCAAGATCCTCTTTTGTAAACCGACGGAGGAAAGATCTTCCGCTGGATAAACTATGACCTGCCCAGCACCTTTATATGGTCATCCGACATTAAAGAAGGTGGTGATCGTTGATAACCTATTCAACAGCAAAGCCAGTAAGGCGGATCGGGTGGACAAAGCGATCGCCGTCCGTGTTGAAGCTGGACCGTCCAGGGTTTCGAATATGTGGAGCTGACCGGATACGAATCGGCTCAGCCGCATTTCGATTGTGAACAGTCGTCCGGATACTTTACAATTGAAAATATGATCGACAATTTGATTTCCCGAACTTTTAAGAGCTCAGCTACATGGACATTACAATAGATACATCTGCATTAATTACCGTTATTGGTAATGAGCCGCAGAAAAATGAGATTGTTAGATTAACAGAAGGTGTCAAACTATATGCGCCTGCTTCGGTTCACTGGGAAATAGGTAACGCATTTTCAGCGATGCTGAAACGCAATCGAATCAACATTATTCAAGCTCAATCCTGTATTCGCGCTTATCGTAAAATTCCCATCAAGTTTGTTGATGTTCATTTGGAGCAAACCTTAAAAATGGTCGATCAGCTTAAAATTTAAGCTTATGATGCGTATCTCATCCAGTGCGCCCAGCAATCAAAATCAGCGTTACTCACTTTGGATAATGGTTTAATTTATGCCGCAAAATCAATTTTGATCTTGCCATAGGTTTTCAGCCATGTCTCAAGAGAAAAGTTCTTGACGATGTAGTCCCTGAGTTCTTTCAGGTCATACTCAGCCGATTCCAGGATAACGACCTTGAGACACATTAATGATCGGCCACGTCCAGTTAAGCAAACACATCTTCCGCATCACGGAATTTGTTTTGCTCAATCTCGCGGTTCCCGAGCGCCAGAATTTTCAACAGAGCAAGAGTCTCTTTTTGCTCTTCGTAACTTTTTACATCCATGACGACAAGCTTGGCCTCGCCGTTTTGGGTGATGAACAAGGGTTCTCGACTTTCCGAAATGTCTTTGACGATTTCAGCCATGTGGCTCTTGAGATAGCTAATGGGCTTAATTTGAGATGAAATCTTCATGGTGTTGCTCCTGGCTGAGTAAATTGGTCTAACATTAGTCTTAATTCAGTCCTTCGTCCAGGGTTGCTATTTCATTTGATCAGTCAGCTCTCGGCAATATTCGGCGGGAACCCCCCAGCGGAAGAAAAACAAACAGGAGTCAGACAATAATACTGCACACTTAACAAATAATCATTATTAATTAATAAGTTATAATTCCATGACAAGCTTGTTTTCGAGGCGTTGTCAATAATGGATAGGGTTTTGGTTGACGTTTTATGGCACGAGGTTGTTGTCTTCGTTTCGTTTTGCTGAATGTTCTCCTCAGCACCTGAGGCACGGACGTACCACAGGTAAATTGTAATGCGGTAATGTACAATAGTGTAGCGTATTGCGCTATATGAAGAAGTTGTCACATTAAGAATGTATGCACTCGACACTAAACAACACCACCTACCGCACATTCACGTGGAATATGCAGAGGCTGAGGCAGTCTTCCAGATTCCTGATGGGGAACTTTTAGAAGGCGCACTTCCTGGCAAACAATATAAGCTAGTGCAGGCTTGGATGGTGCTACACGCGGACGAACTCATGGCAGACTGGAAGCTGGCCTTAGCTGGTGCTACACCCTACAAAATTGATCCCTTGAAGTGAGCAGAAAATGAATACATGTACAACACTACCCAGACCCACGGCTGTAACGGCGGGTGTAGACTACACATTAAGAATAACTTTCAATAACGGCGAAACACGCTTATTTAACGTTGCCCTATATCTTGCTTATCCAGCGTTTGAAGCCTTAAAGGCTATCAGCCTTTTCATGCAGGCGCGAGTGGCGCACAAAACAGTGGTGTGGAATGAGGAAGTTGATATGGCGCCGGAAAACTTGTACTTGGAAAGTACACCAATCTGACTCATTAAATAATAGGGGCCAGAGTCTGATATATTTCGAACCTTAAAGTGGACCCCAAAAATCAGACCAGGTGCTAAGGAGGAAAAATAAAAGGAAGAAAGGGGCCAGCACCCTTATAAAATAAACATATTTATTGGACTCGGCTGTGATATATTGCCAGGAAGATGGCATCGGCTCAGTATTTGAAGATACTTGGCAAGAGGTTGAGCGAGTCCACATTCCGGTGAGGCAAGAAGGTCCAAAGGGCACCATTGTATTTGATTGGAAGGCTACAGCACATGCCGCCCAATTTGGCGATTTGTGTTTGACGTTAGGATATAACACGGCGGTGTTTTGTACATTGCTGCGTATTAAGGGTGTGCCTAATTTGATCAATATGGATGGCATTGAGTGGTCGCGCGCCAAGTGGGGGGCGGTTGCCAAGACCTGGTTTTGGCTGAATGACTGGGCGGGTTGCTGGTTGGGTAATCATCTCGTGGCTGATCATCCCAAAATAAAAGAGCATTTGAGTAGCCGAGTGCGAGAAGACAAGATTACGATGATTCCTTATGGGGCTGATGCGGTTACAGACGCCCCAGTCGAGGCCCTGCCTGCAATGGGTTTGGAGGCGGGTCAATATTTAACCGTGATTGCACGAGCCGAGCCGGAAAATTCCTTGCTGGAAATAGTGAGTGGTTTTTCGCGCAAGCAGCGTGGCTACAAGCTTGCTGTGCTCGGTAAATATGAGCCGGAAAAAAATGCTTATCATCGGGCAGTGATGGAGGCGGCCGGGCCAGAAGTGTTGTTTCCGGGGGCGATTTACGACAAGGTCGTGTTGCGGGCATTGCGCTTCCATTCGGTCGCCTATATCCACGGTCATCAAGTGGGCGGTACCAATCCTTCTTTGATCGAGGCAATGGGGGCAGGCAATCCGGTGATCGCGCACGATAACCCATTTAATCGCTGGGTAGCGGGTGATTCAGCACGGTATTTTTGTGGCGCGGAAGAGTGCTCGGTTAGGCTGGATGATGTCTTGCAAAACCGTAGTGTGCTTGGCGAAATGAAGTCGGGCATTTTGCAGCGTTATCAGGAAGCGTTCACTTGGGAAAAAGTGCTGGCAGAGTATGAAGCGTTGCTCGTTCAATGGTTGCCAAACAGGAGTTAGGCTTGACAAAGTTGGTGAGAGTTAAATTCAATATGAATTCTAAGGGGTCCAGGGGTCAGCACCCTTATAAAATAAACATATTTGTTGGACTCGGGTTATGGTGGTGATCGTTGATAACCTGTTCAAAAGCAAAACCAGAGTGGTGGATCGGGTGGCATGAGGGCGCCTGCCATGTTAAAGCTGGACGTGCAGGGTTTCGAACAAGGCGGTGATTGGATACGAATCGATGCTGCCGCATTTCGTTGGGTGTACTGCAAGTGTTCGTTCATCGAGCTTTACTTAGGGCAGAAACCGGCAGGACGTGATCGATTGGCTGATTTGCAAGGGCTTCGACCTCAAGAGGATTTATAACACCCCACCTACGATTGTCGAAGGGAGGTCGTCAAGGCGGACTTTCTGTTCAGTCTCAGGGAAGCAAGGATTCGGTAATAAAATTGCCATATTGACTTGCGCCAGCCAATCTGAATTTCAGTGGCGCTTCTTATAAAAAAAATTTACTGATATATTGAAACTTGTATAATCGGGATATGCGCAAACCAATAAATTGTTGTGTACAGTGACTAGACATTTACGTAACTTTCCTCGGGGAGTGCAAATCCGGTATAGGGTGGGCACATACTTTCGCACCCACCACACTGGCTGTGTGCGTGGCAAGCTATGAAGCAATGGTTAATTTTTTTGTTTTTAAAATCACAGTTAAAAAAAGGACATAAAATGGGACATATCTTTGCGGAAATTAAACTCAGTAATCCGCGTAATTTGAATTTGACACCTATCATCGCACGAGCTTTGGTCGATACCGGTGCATTAATGCTTTGTATACCTGAACATATTGCTATTCAGCTTGATCTTGAAATGGAGTCAAAGCGGGAAGTTACTGTGGCAGATGGTCGTTCAATGAACGTGCCTTACGTGGGGCCGATTAAGGTTGGATTTCTGGATCGCTTTTGTTATGTGGGTGCATTGGTATTGGGCGATGAAGTGCTGTTGGGTGCTGTACCTATGGAAGATATGGATCTGGTATTATCACCAAGTCGGCGCGAGATCACGGTAGACCCCAGTAGCCCTAACATTCCCCATGCCAGAGTGAAGTTTCAACAATGAGACAGGTAGATTAGGCTGTAATCTGTTGATACACGATTAATGTTCGTCTTAAACTCGCATGTATCCGGGGTTACGTAGGTTTTCCTTCGCCAGAAAAATTTACTGACGAAAAAACACCAGCAAAGCATTAGCGCATAAGGGCTTCGGCAATTTCATCAACAGATTAAGTGAACGGCTTGCCGTTGCGTTGCATCCGCGCTATGGACTAATGCACAAAATATTCTCATTGCAAGAGAGTATTCAGTTGTTAAGACAGATGGAATAAACTTGCCAGTGAATCTTCCCTTTTTACCAGATTGTAAACAACTTACGAAATGAATAGCACTAAAATACCTAGAATTCTCGATACACATGGTGTCCCTGCCGCTCACGGCGGCTTTGAAACCTTCGCAGAGCATCTGGCACTTTATTTGGTGGCGTATGGCTGGAGGGTGGTGGTGTATTGTCAGGAAGATGGTATCGGTCCAGTATTTGAAGATACTTGGCAAGGGGTTGAGCGAGTCCACATTCCGGTGAAGCAAAAAGGGCCAAAGGGTACTATTGTATTTGATTGGAAGGCTACCATGTATGCTTCAGGTTTGGCGATTTGTGTTTGACGTTGGGTTATAACACAGCTGTGTTTTGTATATTGTTGCGCATCAAGGGGGGGCTAATTTGATCAATTTGGATGGCATTGAGTGGTCAATCGCCAAGTGGAGGGCGGTTGCCAAGACGTGGTTTTGGCTGAATGACTGGGCAGGATGTTGGTGGGGTAATCAACTGGTGGCCGATCATCCCAAAATCAAAGAGCATTTGAGCAACTGTGTGCGAGAAAACAAGATTACAATGATTCCCTATGGCGCAGATGCAGTTATAGACGTCCGAGTCGAAGTCCTGCGTGCACCGGGTTTGGAGGCGGGTCAATATGTAACCGTGATTGCCCACGATAACCAATTCAATCGCTGGGTGGCGGGCGAGTCAGCGCGATATTTTTGTGGCGCGGAAGAGTGCTCTGATAGACTGGATGATGTCTTGCAAAACCCTAGTGTGCTTGGCGAAATGAAGGCGGGCATTTTACAGCGTTATAAGGCTGCGTTCGCTTGGGAAAAAGTGCTGGCGGAGTATGAGGCGTTGCTTGTTCAATGGCTTCCGAATAGGGAAAAGGAGTCTGCTCTATGAGCGAAGCTCCGGCTATAGCGAGGGTCTTTGGTGTACGTAACCGTCTGGTTGCGCTGGCGTTCTTGTTGAGCATCGCTTTCCTCTTTATTGGTGGCGCGCAGCCTGAGGCAGCCGGATTGATTCAACCGCCCTGGGACAAACTGGCGCATGTGACGACCTTTTTTGCGTTGGCCTTATTGCTCGCGCTGGGTTTTGTGTTGCCAATCTGGCAGATCGTCGGGATTTCGCTTGTGGTGGGCGTAGCCGATGAATTGCATCAGTTATGGCTGCCGGGACGAACAACAGATTTACTGGATTGGTTGTGTGATGTGGGTGGGGTTTTGCTTGCTGTGCTTGTTTTACGCTTAGGGCAGCGGTTTTGGCGAGGCGTGAGGTAACAAGTGCGTAGGGTGTAGAAAGCTACTCAACTACTTATATTCCTCTCATCCCAGCCTTCTCCCTAAAGGGCTAATCTATGCACACATTTTAGACGTATGTAGAAAAAGCCTTCTCCAAAGAGATAGTGCTTACTTTGCTCAGAACTATGTGTGGATAGATTAGCCCTTTAGGGAGAAGGAGCAGACGCTTGTGTAGATACCTATGCCAGCAGGAGAGGGTAATTGTTGCCGAAACACATATGATCAAAACATCTCAAATCTTGCCAGATAACCGAAATGATCAGAAACGATTGGATAGAAATCTTCGTTGAAAATGACATCCATGGATTTGATTTGCATCGGGCGGCCATTGCGTTTGAAGATATAATCGATGCGCTTGGGCGGGTAGTTTTTCCAGCCGTCAATTTGACCCTGATAGCTGGGTTGGTAAAAGCGGTGGGGGTGTAGTTCGTAGAATTGATCCACGTATTCCATATTTCCAACGATATGATTATAGGCATGTTCTCCGGCAGGCGCGTTGAAATCTCCGGCGATTAAATCGCCTCTGACGCCGAAATGCAGGCGTGAGGAGATCAGTTTATGGAGATTATGGTATTCTTCATAAAAGCCATGATGCGCCCAGCTCAAATGAACATTGGTGACATGCAATAATCCGAACCACGGAACATCGATGCACGACACGGTGATATTTCGAGACATGAAGTTGTCTTTGCGTTGATCTGCAGAAACATAAGCCGAAAAATTGTGCAGCATCGGATAACGGCTCATGATGGCTGTGCCTTCCCGCCATCGATAAAATCCGATATGACTCCAGTCCTGATGGATATGATACCAAAGCCCCCACTGACGTAATTTATTACAAATTCGAAAAGCCATGTTGGAAGGTGCTTCGCCGTAGGGCGCTGTGATCGGGTCGTGCATATACTCCCCAACTTCCTGAAAACAAATGACATCGATCCTTAAATGAGCGATCGCTTCGGCAATAATATTCACCTCGCGCTCATGTTGATGCATTGTGTCAAAAGAACAATGGCGGAAATGTTGTTGATAGGTATGGAGATTCAGTGTCAGCAGCGAGAGTTCCATAGAGTCGGTTTATTAAACGTAATGTTCAATGATTTAGAATTCATTTAGTTTTATGTGAGTGTTGCAGCCAGTTGGTGTTTTACCCGAAAGTTCTGTTGGCGCGATGCAATTTCTTGATATGGCCGTATAACTTTCTTTTTGGGACGTGCTCGAAGAGGCCTTGAGAACCTAACTGGGGGCTGACGTGATAGGCGCGATAAATAAATTCCAGTGTATATTTTCGATAAGAAATTGGAATACATTGTTAAAAGTGGGCTGTTAGCCTAATAGTTTTCAGGTTTGTTCAGTTCTCAAGATAAGGCAAAGTCAAATGCTCTTCTTTAGTTTCCTTGAATCAGGAGCAAATGCCAAAGGAGGCTGTAACACGTCTTTTAATATGCGTGGCGTAGTTTGACCGGCATTCAGATTAAGGGATAAGAACGGATCAGAGACTGTAACGAAATCGGCCACCGTGGGTAATGTTATATCAGTAAGCAGTGATAACGCCGTTTTTTCTGCTTCAGCTGTAGTTAGAACTCCACTTTTTAATGGGGTATGAGCTATTGTTACGGCCGGCTCATCAACAAATTGTGCAATGCTGGCTAATCGCTGATGTAATTGGTTGGCATTAGCAATGGGCATGAGCAAGGTAAATGGTCCGTTTGTTGCCAGTTTTGAGTTGAGATAACCCGGATTAAGGCGACTAAATTGCTCATAACTCAGATTGGCAAGCTGAGCAATCGCTGAAAGATCTTTTTCAGCCAGATACTTAATATCATTCTTGCGATCGATTTTAACTTTGATGAAATAGGGTTCATTTCTAACCGGCGCAAGCTTTAATCCATGAGCGTCAGGATTGGCAAAGATACTGGATAAAGCCAGAAATCGTGGCACATATTCCTGTGTTTCTTCAGGTAGGCGCAAAGACCAGTAATCCGTATTGAGGCCCTCAATATTATTGAGGTTAATGGCCGCATCCACTGCGCCTGGGCCACAATTATAGGCAGCCAGGGCGAGCAGCCAATCGCCATTGAAATGCTGTTTCAGGAAAGATAGATAACGCATTGCAGCCTGGGTGGAGGCGGCAATATCAAGTCTGGCATCATACTGAGTGTTTTGTTCCAAATCGAAATCATGCCCGGTTCCGGGTATGAACTGCCAGAGTCCGGCGGCGCTTTTGGGCGATTGTGCAGTCGGCTGATAGGCGCTTTCCACAATAGGTAATAAAGCAAGTTCGGAAGGCAATTTATGCTTGCTGAGCGCCTCCACAATGTGATAAAGATAGGGGCGTGCGCGTTCTGCAACTTGATGCAGATAATCACGGTGTTGGGAGTACCAAACGATATGTTTATTGACACGTTCATACATAACCGTTTGGCTGGAACCGCGATGCTCGCCGACGCCGCTTTGTTTTTCGACTATCTTCAGGTTGCTAGCCATGTTTTTCCCTGTGAATTTAGCAGAGACTGGTGTAACCAGCGGATTAGCCAAGCTATCTGTCCTGATTGGTTTGCCTTGAGGCAAGGAATGACCAATAACAGTTTCTGCGGAGAATATAGAGCCAGGCTTGTGCAAATGGGGATAGCGGTCAATATGCGTATGAATACGTAATGGCACACGCGTGTGTCCGGATAAGCTATGGTTTTTTTGGGCAAGAGTTAGTTTTGGCAGGGTTCGCACCGAATTTACAGATTTATCGCCGCTACTAATTTCCGAGAAAATCAGGGCGTTAAGCCTGTTCACTTGAAGATGATTACCTGAACGCATGTGGAGGCGTGTCTGTCCGGGGCCGATCTTGGGCAGACCATTGCTTTTTTGTGCAAAGGTTTGTCCTGGCAGGGTCTGTATCGGTTTAGGTCGGGGGATTTGCATACCTGAACGAATACGCTCCCAAACGTCGCCGGGGTTAGGTGACTTTTTCTGCTTGACACGATGTAATCGCAGTTCTTTACCTTTCCCTCGCAAACGCGTTGCATGCCCTCGAAGGTGAGTATTTTTATTTGCACTGGTTTCCTCAGAGGCAGCTAAAACCTCAGCAGGCTGGCTTAGCAAGGTTGAACCAAGCATAATATTCAAGACTAATATTAAAAATCGCATTTTATACCTTACTATAGATCTCGGTTATTTGAGAAATTACCTGGAATTATTGGATGCACATATTTGTGTTCTAAAAAAGAGCAGCAAGCAAATTATCTGTTCGATTATTCCTTAATAATAGTGCAGTCAACCTCCTTTTGCTTATTCGACAAACGACTAAAGTGATAAAATAATAGGCTTCAATTATATCGTTAGCCGAAAAATGGCTAACGCCAGGGAATGTTATCAGAATTGTATAGATTAAGCGCTCTGATAACTAAAGAAAAAATATTACCACCTCACCTTACTTGAACATGACAAAAATCCCCACTGTTGGTTTTATCAGTTTGGGCTGCCCGAAAGCCCTGGTTGATAGTGAAAGAATTTTAACCCAGCTTCGTACAGATGGCTATACTATTTCGCCGACGTATAAAGATGCTGACCTGGTGGTCGTCAATACCTGCGGCTTCATTGATGCTGCTGTGGAAGAATCTCTCGACAGTATCGGCGAAGCGCTGGCCGAAAACGGTAAAGTGATCGTTACCGGCTGTTTAGGCGCTCGAGAAGACGAGATCAGGGCAAGACATCCCCAGGTTTTAAAAGTGACGGGTGCACACGCTTTAGCAGAAGTTGTGGCTTCTGTACATGAACATTTGCCGCCCCGGCACGATCCTTTTACCAGTCTCTTGCCGCCGCAAGGGATTAAGTTAACGCCTGCACACTACGCCTATTTAAAAATTTCCGAGGGCTGCAATCATCGCTGTACCTTCTGTATTATCCCATCAATGCGTGGTGATCTCGTCAGCAGACCTGTTGATGACGTCATGCGGGAAGCTGAACGCCTGGCGAATGCGGGAGTAAAAGAATTATTAGTGGTTTCGCAAGATACCAGTGCTTATGGTCTGGATTTAAAATATCAAAGCCGAGACTGGAAAGGGCGTTCTGTTAAAACGCGATTTTATGATTTGGCCGAGGCATTGGGCGATTTGGGGATATGGGTGCGTATGCACTATGTTTATCCGTATCCTCATGTTGACGACATAATTCCATTAATGGCCGAAGGGAAGATCCTGCCTTATCTGGACATTCCTTTTCAGCATGCCAACAGCCGTATCCTTAAATTAATGAAACGGCCCGCAGCCAGTCAAAATAATCTGGAAAGAATTAAAGCATGGCGAAAAATTTGTCCCGATATTACCTTGCGCAGCACTTTTATTGTCGGGTTTCCGGGAGAAACAGAACAGGAATTTGAACAATTATTGCAATTTATGACTGAAGCGCAGCTGGATAGAGTCGGCTGTTTCGCCTATTCTCCGGTAAAAGGCGCAGCGGCCAATGATTTGCCGGATTTAGTTGCTGAAGAAGTCAAGCAAGAACGTTTGGCGCGTTTTATGGCACATCAGGCAGAAATCAGCGCCGCGCGTTTACAGCAAAGAATAGGGAGAATCGAAACTGTCTTGATTGATGAAGTCGTCGAAGAAGGTGCGGTTGCCAGAAGTAAAGCCGACGCGCCGGAAATCGACGGACAGGTGTTTATTGACGGCGCGACATATCTCAAGGTCGGCGATTTTGTCAATGTTGAACTGGAAGAGGCCGATGAGTATGATTTATGGGGGCGCCTGGCATAAACTGCCACACCATTGGCAAATATTCTTTGCCGGCAGTCCTAATCATTTATGGGCTGTGCGGGTTGCGCCATTAACCAGTTCAGCAGCGGTTTCAGACTAGCGGGTACTGCTGTTTCGCCAAACATGACGCCATGCTGTTTTCCCTCTTGCTCGACAGTGATCTGGTACTGAAAGCGATCAGGCTGCGGCGTAAAAGGAATTGTTGATGGCAATTTGAAGAAGTCTGCGGCAGCCATCATTTGATGAAGCAGAATTGCTTCTTGTTGAGGCAGAGTTGCGCTATCAACCGTTTTGGTTAAGGGAATACCCGTGAAACCGCCAGTTCTCTTAACAGTAACTTGCATGGCTTTACCTTCAATTTTCATAGTGGTGAGTCCGGACTCGCACTCAACGAGTCCGGAGTATAATAGCTACCTGTGCTTATGAAGTTGGCATGGGCATCGCTCAAATTACGCCTACTGCCTCCCAGGCTTTGCGAACAGCAGTTTGCTCATTACCGGACTGACCATAAATATCTCCGGCAACACTAATTGTTGCATCAGCTGCTCCTTTGAAAGTTGCTGTGGAGCGCAACACATCCCTCAATGTAATGTACCAGATTTTTCCTATTTTTTCCCAGGCAAATCCACCGACTTCCATCGCAGCCAGGTAAAAAGCATGATTTGGAATTCCGGAGTTAATATGCACGCCGCCGCCATCCTGCGGTCCCGTGTATCTATTGCTGTAGAGTGCAGGTTGAGGGTCTCTGCCTAACATTGGATCATCGTATGCGGTCCCTGGCGCTTTTAATGAGCGAAGTGCTACTCCATTTACGCCAGATGCAAGTAATCCGCCTCCAATTAGCCAATCGGCTTGATCTGCGGTCTGGTTAAGTGATCGCTGTTTCACCAGGCTTCCAAACACATCAGCGAATGATTCATTCAATGCCCCGGATTCTCCCTCATAAACTAACCCGGCTTCGTATTGAACTACGCCATGAGTTAATTCATGTCCGATTACATCAATCGCTATCGTAAAGCGGTTAAACAAGCGGCCATCGCCATCACCGTAAACCATTTGATTGCCATTCCAAAAGGCATTGTCATATTGGACACCGTAGTGAACGGTTGAGTCCAAACGCAGCCCTCGATCATCAATGGAGTTGCGTTCAAAAACTTCGTGAAACAGATCGTAGGTGGCTCCTGAACCATCATAGGCTTCGTTAACAGCGACATCCCTGCTTTTCCGTCCACCTTCGCTTCTAACCAGTCTGCCTGGGAGTCTCTCGCCTTTACGGGCATCATAGACGGTGCGACGCTTTTGACCTGTGGAAGGCGCAAGTGCGAGGTTTCCTATAACTTCCCGTCTGCCTCGAAATTGCTCTGATCTCCTCATGGTTTCCATAACCCATGTACGCATTTTTTCATCGCCGTGTTTGATAATGTGATCGATCATGTGGGGAGGCAGAATGCAGCAAATAGGGCAAATATGCGGGCCTTCTTTCAAATGGGATTTGGTTTTTTTTGATTTATTTTGACTTGATATCATGGTCATCTCCTTAACAGTTTGTTGAAAAAGTCGATTGTTCCAGAACCATTATGCTATTTCTAAACAAAAAACCCAGCAGTTAAGCTGGGTTTTTTGGCCTTGCAACGTATTCTAATTAAAGAACGACAGAACTTGTGATTTTTTGTTTGGAAGTATCTGGATCATCCATACAGCCTGATAAGCCAACAATCATTAATGCCATAGCTAAAAGTGCTAAAACTTTTTTCATAAAAATATCCTCCAACGGGGTTTAAATTATTTTACTTATTGTGCGCCAATTTATAAAAGCACAAGTAATTTATATCATGACTCGAATAGTGATGCAATAACAAAAGTGGTTTTGCTGTCTTAAAAAGTTAAAGAGAATTGATATTATCGGGTAAATTAAAAGAAATTTGGTTATTAGTCCATTTTACTGTGCCGATAGTAATCCATGGTGCTGAAAAATTTTGGTGCAATTGATCATAAACCCAGTATGTTGGTGCGTTTATTTTTTTTAATTTTATATGAAACAAGATGTTATCGATATTTAAACCTGTTTTTCGACCCCAGAAAGCCGTGACTTTCATGATGAATTTTTGTAGACGAGTGTTGTTAATGGTGGGAGTAACAGCGATATTAGCCCACATAGAGTGAACCCGGCCCCAGTTTGGAGCAAGTAATCGCCCTTCCCGGTTGACAAACGGTAGCCAACGTTCAGTGCCATTTTGATCTGTATAGGTTATCGCCAAAATACGGTCGTAGCCGGCAAAATGGTCATGCAGGTAAAGTGCATGCGGGGCAATCCCAAAAAAGGTCAATGATACCATGATAAGTGCGTTGCTGGCTTCAGCAATAGGTGCGCTGAGGGGGTGGTTCCTGGCAGCCATATCCAGTCTGTAAATAAGCCCGTAATGAATAGTGCTGTTTAATTGCAAGATAAGCAAGGCGATAACTATTTTTGCAAGCTTTCTGGAAAAGGCTTTGGGTTTTTGGGTGGCAAACTGTTCAAAAATCTGTGTGTACCAGCTATTACTTTGCAATCTTGCCGTTGCAAGGCACTCAGATGTACAAGAGAGACGAATACGCGTGTCTGCGATAGACCGGTACTTTTTTTCAGCGATTTGGCGAATACCTGGCAAGCTTAATATAATGCCTATGGGATACAAATAACGCATTTTTAGAAATATCTGGATATAGGTATTAACGCCGGAATAAATACAATTACTCTTATCTAAAGCATATAAATCGGTTAACAGGGTTTCAGAATTTATTGCAGATAGCGCCGGGTAAAGTGCGGCGTGTTCCTGAGCGCTTTTAAACGCTATGCAGCTAAATATATCGAAATGATTAAATATAAGAACGGTTCGATTACACAATGGGCAGTACTGGTCATAGAATACTGTCAGAGTTGGTTGCCTGGCGGTTAGAAGCCCGCTTATTGCACGCCACAAGCTAAAAGGTACGAGTAGTGTATAAAATACCAGCATCCCTATGCCAAAAGGATAGATATTTAAAGACAGGGTGATTCCCAAATGCATGCCTGGACCGACTAATAAATAAACGCAGCGTAATCGGCGATTCGAGAAAAAGAATAAAAAGGTAAATTGAAAAACCAGAATGGTATAGCCTATGGTTTTTTGCAGTAATTCGTTATTCAGCAAAAACGACATGTCAAGGGCTGATACATAATAGGGCTGGGTTGATGGCAACCAGGAGCCAAGACCATTGCGCCAGTGTTCGGCAAATAGCTTATGAACGGCGGAATCAAAGTAAAGAAAACCCAGAGACACCATTACAGGCAGGTAGTAAGCGAGGCTCGAAACAGTTGCTTTCGGATAGGTGTTGTAATGCGTAAAGGGCGTACTGAGTTTATACCTGAGATTGTCTATAGAAAAGGCGCGGTCTCCGGGCATAAAAAGCAGAAAAAAACCTGCCCCTGTCATAAATGAATCAAAGCCCCCGTCAAAATCACGCTGCATGGTTGTGAAATTTACGAAGACAATCCAGAAAATGTAATTACTGATAACAGCAAATTGGTAGCGATAGCCGGCAATGATGAAACCGGCAATAATTCCCCAAAGACATAAAAAAAACGGAATCATCGGGAATTCGACGTCTATATAAGGGATAGGGTCAAAAATCAAATGATTGAAATACAGCAGGAAGATAATTTCCTGTAAAGTGACCAGGCCATAAAAAAGCCGGAATAAGCCGATACCCGTAGCAGGTGCTTGTTTGGATTGAAGCTCTGTAATTTTTGAAATAATAATGTTATACATTTTAACGTCAGGCAGTGAAAAAACGTATAGATTTTACGGTAATACAGTGGGTAAAGCAGAGGAATATACTGAAAAAAAATAAGGCCGCAACCCATTCCTGATAAATGGGGTTGCGGCCTATAATATTACCGAAACCGGTTGACTACTTACTTTTCATCGTCTGGATGCTCAGCGAATACCCATTTTGCCAAGAAATAAACAGCAGCTATAACTACAACCGCACCGACCATGCCAGCCGGTGTTTTTAACGTTTCAGTTAAATCTAAAATGAAACCCATGTATGTCTCCTACCTAAAAAATTTTTTTGTATTTTATGAATTGCTAATTACATAGCAAGCGGAAGCTTCATAATACTTTAGCCAAAGTTAAAGTCAAGGCTTATTGTCGATGGAATTTAAAATATTGCTGCAAAATAAATATTCCTTCATTGTTGTAGTTAAAGCTCGATAGCCAATGTGGTATAGTTTAAACTCTTTTTTGAAGATGATTGATCAGGGGCAATAACAATAATGAAAAGATACGTTAAAATATTACCGTTAGCAGCGCTTTTTTTTGCGTTTTCGGCGAATGCTGAGGTTACATTAAAAGATGATTCTGAAATCCTGGGAAAATGGAATTTATATGCTGAAGCAGCTAAACTGGATGGAGAAAAGAAGGCTGTTACCGTTGAATGGGATTTTCAAAAGGATGGGGTTCTACAAACGACGGCAACAGATTCGGGTGGCCGAACTAAAGAAATGAAAATAGCCATTAAATATGCTGTCGAAAATGGAGCAATTAAAAAGCAGACAACGCCTGGACGAGAAAAGTATGAATCATGCAAAGTTGTTGAAAAAGACGGCTCTAATATGATTTTAAAGTGCACATATCTTTACTTTTTTCTTAAAAAAATATAATTAAACATAATATTAAAAGAGGTATAACTTATGATAAGCGGTATAGTAATGATTTTTGTAGCTCTCTGGTTTTATCAGTCGGCTATGAAAGCAAAGGCAGGTAACGCAATGATGTGGGTTGCTATTGGCGCGGTTGGTTTTTTTGCTTTAGTGTGGTTATTGCAAAGCGTCAATGTTTATATTCTGGAATCGGTCAGAGCGAGTGAAGGCGGTGCCGGCTATGAATCAATTCAGGGCGCTGACAGAAAAGATCCAGGGGATTTCCTGGGCTTTAGCGGTGTGTTAAAGTCGATCTATTTTGAGCTATCTCCTTCAATCGTCGCTTTCCTGGCTATTGCGTTGGTTCGTTTAAAATTTCTCACTAAAGAAAGCTTTTCAGCGGCCAATTTATTTAGCGGTATCAAAGAGATGTTCGTAAGCATAAAACAAAGTTTTAAAACACCGGAATAAAAGTCTGTTTCGTAATAAAAGCTCAAGCAACACTTGGGCTTTTATTACATCAGGACGCTATGCCCCTGTAACAATTGAAACAATAAAAATAATTGCAGCAACAAAAAAAACCATAAATATCAATCCCGCAATAATATAAGTTGAAAGAGATCCCTGTTCAAAATCCTTTTTTCTATTAGCATCACTTTGCACACCAATAACAGCAGCTAGAACGCTCTTGAATACTTGAGTAAGGGTTGGTTTAGACATGCTGATCTCCTGCAAATAGAAACAAAAATAATAGTTCTAGCCAGCCTTTTAAGCAACGATTATATTCAGCAAAACAACTACCCTCGGCAATCTTAATGAGCAAAACAGAATTATTAAAACAGTGTTTGTTGCAGAGAATCCTGTTTCTCGATGGTGCAATGGGCACGATGATCCAGAGCTACAAGCTCGAAGAAAAAGATTATCGGGGCGATCGTTTTGCGGGGTGGGATGTTGATCTTAAGGGAAATAATGATTTGCTTTCATTAACCCAGCCTGACATCATTAAAGCCATTCATAATGCTTATTATGAAGCGGGTTCTGATATAGTTGAAACCAATACTTTCAATGCCACCAGCATTGCCATGGCTGATTACCGGATGGAAGCTCTGGCTTATGAAATTAACCTCGAGTCGGCACGATTAGCCAGGCAAGCCGCCGATGAATACAGCCAAAAAACACCCGAAAAGCCACGTTTTGTCGCAGGCGTTTTAGGCCCTACCAATCGCACCGCATCAATGTCGCCCGATGTTAATGATCCGGGGTTTCGTAATATTTCCTTCGACCAGCTGGTTGTCGCTTATACAGACGCTACAAAAGGACTGATTGACGGCGGCGCGGATATCATTCTGATTGAAACCGTTTTTGATACGCTGAATGCCAAGGCCGCCGTTTTTGCCGTTGAACAGGTTTTTGAAAACATAGGTTATAAACTGCCGGTGATGATTTCCGGCACCATTACCGACGCATCGGGTAGAACGCTATCCGGACAAACCGTTGCCGCTTTCTGGAACTCATTAAGACATGCCGAGCCGATTTCATTCGGTTTCAATTGCGCTTTAGGTGCCAGAGAGCTGCGGCAACACATCGCTGAATTATCCACTATTGCAGACACGCACGTTTCCGCTCATCCCAATGCAGGACTTCCTAATGAATTCGGCGAATATGATGAATCCCCTGAAGCCATGGCACAGGAACTCGCAGACTGGGCGCGTAACGGCTACCTGAATATCATTGGCGGCTGCTGCGGTACGTCGCCTGCGCATATCAAAGCCATCGTCGAGGCTGTCAAGCCATACCCGCCCAGAATTGTTCCCGTTATTGAAAAGCGATGCCGCCTGGCGGGCCTGGAACCAATGTCTATCGGCCCCGACACGCTTTTTGTCAATGTCGGTGAACGCACCAATGTGACCGGCTCGGCTGCATTCAAGCGGCTGATTATTCAAGGTGATTTTGAAACCGCTTTGGAAGTTGCCAAACAGCAGGTTGAAAACGGCGCACAAATTATCGACATCAACATGGACGAGGGCATGCTGGAATCAAAAGAAGCGATGGTGCGTTTTTTAATGCTGATTGCCTCCGAACCGGATATTGCCAAAGTACCGATAATGCTGGATTCCTCTAAATGGGATATTCTGGAGGCGGGCTTAAAATGTATCCAGGGCAAAGGTATAGTGAATTCCATCTCGCTTAAGGAAGGCGAAGAAACCTTTATTAATCACGCCAAACTCGTTCGCCGCTATGGTGCGGCGGTTATTGTCATGGCCTTTGATGAGGAAGGGCAGGCGGATACCAAAGCAAGGAAAGTCGAAATTTGTCAACGCGCTTACAAAATCCTGACTGAACAGGTTGGCTTTCCCCCCGAAGACATTATTTTTGACCCCAATATTTTTGCCATCGCCACGGGTATTGACGAACATAATAATTACGGTCTGGATTATATTGAAGCGACGCGCGAGATCAAGCAAACTTTGCCTTACGCGCTAATTTCCGGCGGCGTTTCCAATGTGTCATTTTCGTTTCGCGGCAATAATCCGGTGCGCGAAGCGATTCATGCCGTGTTTTTATACCATGCCATTCAGGCGGGCATGTCTATGGGCATTGTTAATGCCGGCCAATTGGCGATTTATGCCGATATACCTGAAGATTTGCGGGATGCGGTGGAAGATGTCGTACTGAACCGCCACGATGGCAGCGGCACAGAAAAGTTGCTTGAACTTGCCGAAAAATATCGTGGTGACGGCAGTACCAGTGAAGGCAGACAGGAAGACCGGGAATGGCGCAGCTGGCTGGTCAATAAACGTCTGGAACACGCCTTGGTGAAAGGTATCACCGATTACATCGACGAAGATACCGAGCAGGCGAGGCTGGAAGCCGAAAGGCCATTGCACGTTATTGAAGGCGCATTAATGGACGGCATGAATGTCGTCGGCGACTTGTTCGGGTCGGGAAAAATGTTCCTGCCGCAAGTGGTTAAATCTGCGCGGGTCATGAAAAAGGCTGTGGCCTATTTGATGCCGTTTATGGAAGCCGATAAAGCGGCAGGCGAAAGACAAACCAACGGCAAGATCCTGATGGCGACCGTAAAAGGCGATGTCCATGACATCGGTAAAAATATCGTCGGCGTGGTGCTGCAATGTAATAACTACGAAGTGATTGACCTGGGCGTGATGGTGCCTGCCGAAAAGATTTTGCAAACCGCGCGACTGGAAAATGTCGACATTATCGGCTTGAGCGGCCTGATTACGCCGTCGCTCGATGAAATGGTGCACATGGCGAAAGAAATGCAGCGCCAGGGCTTTACGATTCCGTTGATGATAGGTGGCGCGACGACGTCACGCGCCCATACGGCGGTAAAAATAGAACCTAATTACCAGGGCCCAACCATTTATGTGACCGATGCGTCGCGCGGTGTCGGTGTAGCCAGTAATTTATTGAGCGCAGAGCTGAAAGAAGATTTTGTCAAAAGCGTGCATAAAGAGTACGAAGAAGTCAGGGAAAGACATAAAGGCCG
The DNA here is from genome assembly GCA_028714175.1 of Methylococcales bacterium. GTDB lineage: Bacteria > Pseudomonadota > Gammaproteobacteria > Methylococcales > Methylomonadaceae > JAGXGJ01. The sequence continues at coordinate 7,448 of JAQTMV010000038.1, read as the reverse complement.
GGAGGCAAAGACCAAACAACATTCACTGGAAGAAGCAAGACGAAATAAATTCAACTGGGGTACACTTCACGAACCAATCAAGCCGTCATTTCTAGGCATCAAGGTTATTGATGGTTTCCCGCTCGATACGCTGGTTTGGTACATCGATTGGACACCGTTTTTTCAAACCTGGGAAATGGCCGGAAGTTATCCAAAAATTCTGGATGATAAAGTCGTCGGTGTTGAAGCGAGAAGACTGTTTGAAGATGCCCAGGTGATGCTGAAAAAAATAATTAATGAGCAATGGTTGACTGCGCGCGCCGTTATCGGATTTTTCCCGGCCAACAGTGATGGTGATGATGTCGTGGTTTATATGGATGATACTCGTCAACAGAAGCGCGAGATCTTACATCATTTACGGCAGCAAAATGTGAAAGCGCCGGGCCGGCCCAATTACTGTCTGTCTGATTTTATTGCGCCGGTTGCAAGCGGAAAGGCTGATTACATTGGAGCTTTCGCCGTTACTACCGGGATAGGTATCGAGGAAAAATTGCAAGAATTTGAACAGGATCATGATGATTACAGCTCAATCATGCTGAAAGCACTGGCTGACCGGCTGGCGGAAGCGTTTGCGGAATATCTGCACGAGGCTGTCAGAAAGGATTACTGGGGCTATGCCAAGGATGAAGCGCATGATACCGAGCAATTAATCAAGGAGGCCTATCAGGGCATACGCCCTGCACCGGGTTATCCTGCCTGTCCCGATCATACCGAGAAAGGCAAGTTGTTTGAATTGCTGAATGTGACCGAAAATACCAGCATTGAGCTTACTGAAAGTTATGCGATGTATCCGGCATCGGCCGTCAGCGGCTGGTATTTTTCACACCCGGAAGCACAATATTTTAATGTCGGTAAAATAGACAGAGACCAATTGCAGGATTACGCCCGGCGGAAAGGCATAGCGGAAGAAATAGCCGAGCGCTGGTTGGCGGCACATTTACATCATTAAGGTGACAAGGGACAAGGCTAAAGGCTAAAGGCTAAAGGCTAAAGGCTAAAGGCTAAAGGCTAAAGGCTAAAGGCTAAAGGCTAAAGGCTAAAGGCTAAAGGCTAAAGGCTAAAGGCTAAAGGCTAAAGGCTAAAGGGCGGCCTGTTTAAAGATTGGTTTTTTTCGCCTTTAGCCTTGTGCCTTTCCCCTATGCTGAATAGTCACGTAATTTTTTGATTTAACCAAACACTTATAAAAACATGGCAACACAAGAAAAAATAGAGCAGTCACTGGAAAGAATGATGTATGCCAGCCGCTGGATACTGGCGCCAATTTATATTGGCTTGAGTCTGGCATTATTGGCGCTTTCCGTAAAATTTTTTCAGGAACTCTATCATTTTCTTCCACACATTCTTGCAGTTAATGAAGAGGACCTGATTCTGAAATTGTTGACGCTGATTGACCTTACACTGGTCGGCAGCCTGATAGTCATTGTCATGTTTAGCGGTTATGAAAACTTTGTTTCACAAATGGATATTTGCCATACGACTGAAAAGCTTGAATGGCTGGGAAAACATGACTACGGATCGCTAAAGATAAAAGTGGCCGCATCTATTGTCGCGATTTCATCCATTCAATTGCTAAAAGTTTTTATGAATATCCACGCAACCTCAAATGATAAATTAATGTGGTACGTTCTTATCCATATGACGTTGGTTATATCCGCCCTGCTGATGGGTTATCTCGATAAACTGTCCAAACATTAACAATGCGACTGTTACTCTTTGGAACTTCCGGCTGTCATCTTTGTGAACAGGCCAGAGAAATTATCCAGGATTGCCTGTCAGACCGCTACGATAAATGGATTGAAACCATCGATATTGCAGAATTTGAGCAGTGGCAAGCACGATACGCCATTCGTATCCCGGTTTTATACGATCCTGAAACGCAAAAAGAACTGGGATGGCCGTTCGACCAAATACAAGTTAAAAAATTTATACTTATTGCACTTCAAAATTCGGCACCTTAATCCCCTCTCCTGCTGGAGAGGGTTAGGGAGAGGAGATTTAAAAGCCGACAATGATGTGCTGACACTTCGATTATTGAGCTAAGACATGACTGAAAAATACAGACTAGAAAAAGACAGTATGGGTGCGCTGGAAGTCCCGGCCGATGCCCTGTATGGCGCGCAAACTCAGCGGGCTGTCAATAACTTCCCCGTCAGCGGATTAACCTTGCCGCCAGCTTTTATTAAAACCATTGCATTGATTAAAAAAACAGCGGCAAAAGTCAATATGGACTTAGGTGAACTGGAGGCGTCGAAAGGCAACGCCATTATTCAGGCCGCGCAACAAATCATCGACGGCCAGCACCATCAGCATTTTCCTATCGATGTATTTCAAACCGGTTCCGGCACCAGCACCAATATGAACGTCAATGAAGTGCTGGCTAATCTGGCGACATGCGCGCTCGGTAACACTGTCAGCGCCAATGATGACGTCAATATGGGGCAGAGCAGTAATGATGCGATTCCGACGGCTATACACGTCAGCGCCGCGCTTGAGTGCCAGAACATCCTCTTACCCGGTTTGGTTCATCTTGCAGAGACGATAGAACAAAAAGCCGCATCACTGGATAACGTTGCTAAAACCGGGCGTACTCATTTAATGGATGCCATGCCAGTACGGATGAGTCAGGAACTGGGCGGCTGGGCCTTGCAGGTTCGCAACGGCATAGACCGGATCAATGCGACTTTACCCAGAGTCTATAAATTGGCCCAGGGCGGCACGGCCGTTGGCACTGGCATCAATGCTCATCCCAGGTTTGCGGCGGAATTTGCCGAGCTATTAAGTGCTGAAACCGGTTTGCCCTTTAAACCGAATGACTCCTTTTTTGAAAGTCTGAGCGCACAGGATACAATCGTTGAATTATCCGGCCAGTTGAAAGTCATCGCCGTTAGCTTAATGAAAATTGCCAACGACTTGCGCTGGATGAACAGCGGCCCGCTTGCGGGTTTAGGCGAAATTGAACTTCCCGCGCTGCAGCCGGGCAGCAGCATTATGCCGGGCAAAGTCAATCCGGTTATTCCGGAAGCCACAACGATGGTTGCAGCACAGGTTATCGGTAACGATGCTACGATTACCATTGCCGGTCAATCAGGCACATTTCAGCTGAATGTCATGTTGCCTGTGATTGCCTACAATATTCTGCAAAGCATAGAAATTCTGGGTAATGTCAGCAAGCTGCTTGCCGATAAAGCGATAGCCGGATTTACCGTTAGAACCGAAAATCTCCAGCAAGCATTGGCAAAAAACCCGATACTGGTGACCGCGTTAAATCCCATTATCGGTTATGCAAAAGCCGCTGAAATAGCCAAAGCCGCCTACAAACAAGGCCGGCCTATCATTGAAGTTGCCTCCGAAATGACCGACTTGAGCCGGGAAGAGTTGGAAAAACTGTTAGAACCCGTACACTTAACGCAAGGTGGCATTAACGAATAGGGGGTTTAAAAGGGGAATTAAGGGGTAAGAAATCAAGAATCAAGGAGGAAATCAATGACGTTGATCCCTTTGATCTCCAAGTTTAGCAAAATACTCCAGCAGCATCCGGTGGATGAAGATATACCCACCGCCGACTTTTTTGAGCAGGATAAGTTTGGCGCAATAATCGAGGAAGGGAATGAACCTGAAGGGGGTTTTTCCACTGAGCCAGAGAGCCAAGCGTAGAGCATAATGTTTAATTACTGCACCTAACCCACGGTTCAATCCACCAATCAAACCAACAATCAGCGCGAAAATCAGTCCTGATTTCAGATTGCCGGTCAGCCCTAAAATCAGTCCAAAAATCAATACGGGTATTATCATGACTAAAATACCATTTTTTATCGTTAATGTAATACCTTGATTGGGCAAGGCTTTATCTTCCCTGATTTTATCGGTGAATACTGCTATAAAACCGCCAATTAGCCAGTAAAATATTCCACCAGTCAAACCGACAATCAGCCAAATCAATCCGCTCCTCATCGCGAAGTTCAACCCTGGATGCAGCAGGTCTTTCACCACGCCAATCATCAGGCCAATTATCATCCCAATCGGCCCGCTAATTATAAGGGGCCTTAAAGATTTTCCAAAAAACGATTTCCACGACCAGCTGAGCGTTTCAACAGTCTTGATGCTGTTTAATGTGCCAATACCAATTCCTGTAATCAGCGCTGTAATTAGCCCGACAATCAGCCCGAAAATCAGCGAGTCTTTCAGCCCACCAATCAGCCCAAAAATCAACAGGTCTTTCAGCCCAAAAATCAGCCCGAAAATCAGCCCACAGATAATGCCGTTCTTAATAGATGAATTTGATCTAACAGACAATCCAATCACTAAAGCAGAAATCAACCCAAAAGTCAGCCCTTCTCCCAGTCCGTTAATCAGAACGAAAATCAGACCGACAATCAGCCCGAAAATCAACGACGAAATGGCTCGATAAGCGAATTTTTGTCTCCAACGATCCAACCAACTTGGTTGTAAATTCTCAATAAAAAAGACCGATTGAGAATGTTCCGTCATCTTTCTAGCCAGCCAACCGAGCCAAAAAACGACTTTTTCTTTTGGGAAAACCGTACCCAGTGATGCTTTGCGCAGGAACATCTTGTCGACATAGGCATCGAAGATTTGCGTTCGGTGTGTTTCTAAGGAATGGACCCCTTCGGTAAAATTCTCAACAGTGGCCGATTGATAGGCCATGCTCATGATATTCAGCATGAGGGGAGATTGCGTCAATTCCTGCAAGACAGTGTCTTCTTGAATAGCTCGCCGTAGCGACTCAAATTCCGGCCCAATGGCGGCGAAATACTGGTCAATTTGTTCTCGATTTAGCGGTTCGATGCAGATTGCGCCATTCAATTTAAGATGCTCCGGCAACCACTGATACTCCATCAACCGGCAGCAAACAACCAGGCCTGGTGGCTCAGCCTGTGTGATATACGCATTGATAGCCTCTACACAATCCGCTTGATGTTCGGTTTTGACCTCATCCAGACCATCTAATAGGGGAATGAAATAACCTTTATCCAACCAGCCAAGTGCGAGCTTTTTGGGGACACTATAGATGTTGCTCAGTTTGTCAGCCATCCACTCTGCCAGTGTTTGCTGTTTTTTCCAGCTCGAAAGATTTAGCACGACAGGAATGCGTTCCTTGGCATCGGTTTCAGCACGAGCGATGAGGGTTGATGCCAATTCGAGCAAGGTTGTGGTTTTGCCGGAACCCGGTTCGCCCAGGATCAGCAATAAACCCGTAGCATCAAATACCGTCTCGATCCGGGTGTCGCTTAAGGAAAGTTGCTGACGCTGTTTCGGTAAATCAATGGTGCGATTCCAGGGCGGTTCAACCGCCTCATCCATAGCCCGTTTACCGAGCGATATGAGAACCTCATGGTGGAGAGACTGTTTTAATACGCCATCAATCCAAAATTCTTTCACACGATTGAGGAGAATCAGCAGTTGGGATCGTTGTTCTTTAGCGGGTGGGTCGGCTAGGGAAGGATAAAGCCGGGCCTCAGTAATACCTAAACTGTCAAGCTGACCGCTCTTGGCTGCCGCATAGATTTTATCAGCGTCTTCGGGTGTTAATTCGAGAAATACTCTAACACTACCGGCCCTACTTGCTGTGATTTTGATTTCACCGTCGATTTGAAGAAGTGTACTTATCGCGCTTAGCAGTTTTTCTTTATCGTTCGACGAAAAAATATCAAAATTACCGGGTAGCCTGATTTCAATGCGCTGCTTTTCTTTTTCTGGGAGAATAGCTGCGGCCTCACTCGTTCCAACATCCAACATTGTTTGAACCTTGGGCTTTTTTCCTGTAATTCCCCACTTGAGTTGAATGAGTGGATCGGGATTCGGTATACGAAAATCCACATAGTGCAGACTTTTTAACAAGATGGGCAAAGGTGGCGTTGTCTTTGCGGAAGGTAGAATAGCGGGGATGACTGGACACTTACGTTCGACAAACTCATTGATAAAGGCTCTCATCTCGAGGTTCTGCCAGGGACCAAAACCACTTTCGCCTACAAATATCGTCGCTGAGCCTATGGAGTCGATTTGTTCTTCCAAGGCTTCCTGCCAACTCGTGCCGGGCCGGATCGCCCTTTCATCCAGCCAAGGTTTAATTCCCTGCTTTATCAGGTCATCAGCTATACGACGGATTTCAGGCTTATCTTCACTGTTATGGCACAGAAACACATCAAAGGCTTCCGGTTCAGTATTTGAGTTGTTCATTGACATCTGGCCTCGATAGTTTTTGTCAGTACGAAAGCGTCCTCTATCAACGCCTAAACTGTGACCATAATAAACCTGGGTTAAGTTGTGTGCAAACGCGCTCGTTCTAGACGAATATTTGAGAGACATTCCAAATTTCTGAGCGGGGGGATTATTAGAGATACCCTTAAATTCAAATCCAACGTAGCAATTAGCTTCGATGCAGCAAAGCGGAATCGGGGATGTCAACTTTTGAAATCTGGCTCTCCCAATTTCGTATCGTCAAAATTTTCACCCGCCCAATTTGGCGGCATTAAACCTTATCCAACATAGCGATGAAGCGATGAATAAGGCCAATCTATCACATGCTCCACCAAGCCATGTTTAACCGAATTAAATCGCTATCGTTTGGCGGTAAAGTCCAAATTCTATGCAGATGCTCCGGCAAAACCACTATAGCGTCTATCTGGAAAGGTTTAGCCTCCCGTGTTTTACGAAAAGCCATCCGTAACAAATCAATCGATTCAACCAGTTGCCGGGAATTCCGCATCCTAAAGTAACCGTGAAGAAATACGTTCCACCGGGAACAAAATTAGGCCGGTAATTGACCATCGTTATACCAATTGGGAAGCATCGTGAGTCGTAATAGTCGTAGCCTCGATGCAGTGAAACGGAATCGAGGGTTTATAGGCTCCGATTATCCTTGATTCCACTGCGCTACATCAAGGCTACTTGCTTACCCATTGATTCAAAAACGGACATTTTATTTGCTCCCAATATAAATAATTCAAAGATTGACAAAGTATGTATTTTTAGCAATCATGAGGTTAGGAGGGCTTATTTATGCATATTTCACTAACACCAGAGCTTGAAGACATCATCAAGGAAAAGGTTGCATCCGGTCTTTATAACAACGCTAGCGAGGTCGTTCGCGAAGCGCTGCGTTTCATGAAAACAAATGAAGAACTGATTTATCACATGAAGCTGAATAGCTTACGGGCGAAACTGGCTGATGGTGAGAGCGATTTTGAAGCGGGACGCTATACGGAATTGGCGCAAGAAGATATTGGCTCTTTTTTCCAGACGGTAAAAAATAAAGCGCAGGTGTTAGCAGGGTTGAAGAACCGCGGAAAATCAGCGCAAAAATATGGCGCAGAATAACCCTATATTTTACTCAACAAAAAAGGGCCAGTTACGGCCCTTTGTTTTGTCCAAAACAGACGCTCTTTAAA
>JAQTMV010000037.1 GCA_028714175.1 Methylococcales bacterium | reverse complement strand
GAAGCCGCTTGGATTAACCCGCCCCTTCCACGGACGGTAAAGGAGGCTCACGACCAGGAAAACGGTACACTCGATCTACACTAATATTCTTATAACGGGTGTCTCAAAATCATTGACATATACCGGTCCAGGATTTAAAACTGCTGATTTCCGCAGCTATAGCTGTCGATTGAGCGATTAAATGCAGATGATTTTCTAAAATGACATAGGCGTATATTTTTAAATCCCGTTGCTCTTGACGATAAACTAAGGCGTCTAAAACAACCTGAACCGTTGCCGGACGGGTAAAAATCGGTATCCAGTTGTTTATCGTACAAGTCAGAAAGTGAGGCGCTTGCTGCTCGTAAATTTTATAGCGACTTCGACCCATAATGTTTCTAGTAGGTTCTCGTTCCCACGCGCCGCGTGGGAATGCAGTTGACGACGCGCCAGCGTCACGAAGCGGGACGCTGGCGCGTCCGCAGTCGGTTCCCACGCAGCGCGTGGGAACCAGTAAAACGAAAAAGCCCATCGTTTGCGATTGATGGGTTTCGTGCCTTGGCTTATCTATAGTTCTTTAGATAATTATTTATTGCTATGATGGTGATTTAAACGACTAGCATCATCAATGATTGATTTTTTTATTTTTTCACTAACTCTTGTAACTGTGTTTTTAGCGTCATCTAAAACAGCATCTAATTGATATAAAACAGTATCTCCTTCAGTAAAATCATATTTTGGATTTTTTATTTTTTTGACAGTTTCCTTATATATACGATTTACAATACTATTATTATGAATAACTAAATTTCTAACCAATGAAACTTCATATAACAAACTTTTATCATCGTCCGAAATGTCTATTTTATTTACATTGAATGACTTTTTAAATTCATCAATAATAACACTAATGTTGTTCGGTTGAATAATGCTTCTAACTTTTGATTCTATAACATTTTTCTTACAAAGCTCAATGTCACTATCTACAAGAAAATCAACTGTATTAACTTGTATAAGTTCACCTAAATATTTAGGATAAAATTCATATATCGCATAAAAACAATCAGATAAAAATTTTTCAAATGCACTATAAGTATCAACTAAGCTCTTTTCAGCGATGATATTTTCATAACTTCGCCCCGTTCCTTTTAATTGTTCATAGAACTCTTTGTAACTGATGGAAATATTCTTCATCTGCTCTGATTGGTAATAATCAGCTTTTACCACTTCACTTTGTATTTCCGTTAAAACTTTAGTTTGGACTTGAAATAATTCCTGCTGTTTTAATCTGCGATCAAAATCAGCAAATGCTTTTTCAATAGCATTTTCAAACGCACTAATGATATTTTCGCTATTCATCTAAGGTAGCAACTCTAACCAAGAAGTCTTCTGCGAATTGTTTGTACTTTTCTCTTGTGGCTTTATAAATTGCACTATTGCCACTAATAGTGCTTTTATCTTCGTTATCTAATTTATTACATTCAGGCAATTTCCACATAGGTTCTTTATACTTTTGAGCCATGTTGGGCAGTGTATTGTGCGTGTGCATCACAGCATTATTACCTATTGAATTCTGTACCATTTCTTCTGTAAGATGTTCTCGCACACTGCTACTAATATGTTCCTTAATAGCATCGGGTATTTTTCTTGCGTGATTATAATGTGCTAGTGCTAAATATAATTGGTTTGGCTGGTCATTTCTCTTTTTTGCATTGTATAGAGTGTACCCTAAAAATCTAACGGATTTTTCAGGGAATTCTTTCTTTTTTCCTTCTGGAATAATACTAAAGCAAGTGTTAAATTCCCGTTGCCATTGCGACAAAGCTTTCCCAATGTTTTTTATGCCGTATAGCGAGAACACATCAGGAAGACAAGGAATAATAAAACCATCAACGGTAGAAATAATAATTTTATTCAGTGCCCCCAAGTTGGGTGACGTATCGATTATAACGAAATCATAATGATTTTTTTCAGAATAAGCTTCAGCTAATTTTCTGATTCGAGTCATAGTTCTGATTGATAACGATTCGCCTAAGAACATTCCACTCCACCGTTCAGAAATCTTATTTTCGTACATGAAAAGCGTTAATCGACTAGGAATTAAATCTAAATTATTAGTTACCGAATAAGGAGGGGGCAGCTCCTCATAATCACTAATACCGTCCTCAACGGATTTTAATAAAAAATGTGTCGTTCTAGGTGATTCAAAAAGTTTTTTTACAGAATCATTATAAGGATTATTGGCATTAAAGCCGTTATCGATAATCGCATCTTCCTCTTGCCAAATTCTTTCTAATTCATCTTCCTCCATACCATATAAACTGATATTGCATTGAGAATCCAAATCTAAAATTAATACTTTTTTACCCATTTCAGCCAAAATACTGGCTAAATGATAAGTAAGCGTTGTTTTACCAACGCCACCTTTATTGTTAAATATAGATATTATTTTCATGTATATTTCCTTAGGTTTTATTGACATTTAAAAACGAAATAAAGCGGCAGATATTTACTTTTGCATTGTCACGCTCTAATGAAAAGAAGTGGCATATCCTATAGCCTTCACCGTAACACGTTCGTGGTGCGTATAATTTTACGCCAAACGTTGATTGCGCATGCGTGCGACAAGAATTTCCGCCGCGTCGCGCACTTTAGGCACGCGTGTTTTGGCGGAGATAAACTCGGCCATGTCGATTAACAACGGGCGGGCTTCCAGAAAATTGGTCACGTCGGAATGCAGGTAATCAATCACCGTTTGCGGTTCTTTATCTTGCAGCAGTTGTTGCAGGGCGATGATGAGCTTGCCTAAGTAGGTGGGGCCGATTTCGGTGCTGTCGGTTAAATCACGCGAGGTAAATTCTTCGATGCCTTTCATCCGCGCCTTGTTGGGGGCCATGCTGGCCATCACTTTGGTGTAATCCTCAACATGAAAGGCCTTGGCGAAGTTTTGGTAATTATCCAGTTTCGACGCGCCGGTGGTTTCTATATCCAGCATCCGCAGATAAAAACGTTGGATGCCTTTCACCGCGTTCCAGGTTTCGGGCTGCAAACCTTCGGGAATCAGTAAACTGTTGGCGGCTTCCGAGGCTTGTTGCACGATTTCATCGACCACGGTGACCTGGCCTTTTTGGCGGGGGCGCAAGGCAAAGGTGGTGGCGTCTTCATCGCCGATGTGGGTGTAAGCGGTTAAGACTTTTAGCGCGGCGGCGTAACCGGCCATTTGTAAATCGGAGTCGTTAAACACCGGTTCGCCGAGTTTGTTTTTTACGTCGGCGTTTAAGTGCAGCATTTGGGTGATTTGCGCTTCCACCTCGCGGCGCACGGCGGGCAGGATTTTTTGCTTAAAGCCCGGATTTTCGCCGGCCGGACGTTTGCGCAGCATTAGAATGACCGTGCCTTGCACATAACCGCCTTTTTTAAGTTCCGAGGTGGTTTCGGTGGCTATATACCAGGCGCCGACGACCTGCAAACCGGCGGCCCAGAAAATACCGACCATATCCGACCAGACGCCGGTGTCCTGATGGGTAAACATTACGCATTGCATGCCGTTGTCGGGCATGTGTTGCGATATCGCGGTGTAAGCCTCGACCATGCCACGCCGGAAATCATCGCCGCTGCCTTTGATGGCTAACGCGCGGCGTGAATCCCACACCCATTCGTTGAACGGCGCGGGTGGATTCTTGCGCAACCAGGCGATGAAGAATTCGGTGATTTCGTGGTAGTGGACGGCGTCGGCATAAGGTGGGTCGGTTATAAATAAATCACATAGATTATCTATTTGTGAAGCGGCAACTGTTTTTATATTTTCATTAACACTAATTGGAGCAGTATTTTTGTAAGAGTTTTCAAACTCATCCCGAAGCATACTAAATGCTCTTTGAGAATGGCTGTAAAAAGTATTAAGTGCTTGATTTACAAAAACAGGACAAGAGTTATCACTAGCACCACCAGCTTGTTGTTCAGGATGTTCTTTGGAATATCTTTTTCCTGATGTTGCCCAATAACATAATTTTGAACAGTGGTTAATTGAACCTTGGAATGACGGATAAATGAATACTCCTAAGTAACTCGTAATAATAGAAAGTGTTAGTAATCCTCTTGCATTAAACAAATGATGCCAATACGTCCAACCGCGCTCGCGCTGTAGGCGAGTCGTTTCTTCACCTGGTTCTATTGCCATATCCGGCACCAATCCCTGTTGCTGCCATTGCGTGATATTTTCAGAAATGATCTGTTCCACCTGGCGTTCCCGCACCAAATCCTCTTCCGTGACGGCGGCAAAAAACGTGACATTCTGCTTTTTGTCCAGGCTGTCGGCAGTAATCCATTGAATGCAATACAGCCGCTCCTGAAAAATATCTTCCGGGCGCGGCTTGAACTCATGTTTTTCCCAACGGCGCAGGCGGTTGGCGGTGTTGCCACTCGCATCCTTGTAATCGCCGCGCAGGGTTTTAATCGGCGTGGTATAGGTTTTGCTTTCCAACTTATCAACGGCTTTCAAATTAACGCTGGATAGATCAAGGTTAAGCCGTTCGTGGTGAGCCGTGAGCTTGTCGAACGGTCGAACCATGAACGGCTTAACCGTCCACCCTTCGACGAGCTCAGGGCGAACGGTTAAGCCTTGCTCCTTGTCCCGCCTTAAGTCCGAAACTTTATAGACCATGCACCCATTCTGCACTGTGCCAAGTTCTGCCTGTTTCATTTCCTCCGCTGATACACCGCTAACAATGTCAATTTGAAAGCGTTTATGTTCATGATCGGGAATCAGTTTTGCCACCACGTTGCGGGTTTTGGAAATCACCCAACTCGGCGACAGGGGCACCATCCAGCCGGTTTCCGGGCATCGAATTTCCAGACAATACAAATAAGCTTTGGCACGGTTACCGCGGCTGTCGTGCTCTATGCCCAATGTGGTAATTTCCGCATCTACCGCAGCCGCTACTTCACGTTGTGCTTCTTCAATTTCAGCACGTTTTTCCGGCGGCGCACCAATGATGTTCAACGCCCCCCAAGTCAGCATGCAGGCGATGGGATTTAAATCCGAGGCATAAACATCACAGCCGAGCCGCGCCGCTTCAAACGGAATCGAACCGCCGCCGCAAAAGGTGTCGCCGACTTTGGGCCGATGTCCGAAACGCAGAATGCCCAGTTGCTCGACCAGTTCCTGATGTGAATGAGCGTTAATGCCCAAATGCCGGTAATGGGCATTGACCGCCGCCCAAACAGGCGCGAATAATTCCGTCTGATCCAGTTCTTCCGGCCGCTTGCACAACGCGGCGCGGGCTTCGTAATTGGGCAAGTTGCGCAGCATTTGTGTGTACAAAAGGAGTTTTTCGGATTCTCCGGTTTCACGTCGCCATTTCAGTGAGATACCTTGCTTATCTGCGTCTAATGGGAATTGCCAATGACTAACTTCACCAGCCGAATGAGTGCTAGCATTGAGCTTATAGGTAAAATACCGCCAGGGATTTTCAAGAATCAGCGTTTGCGCAATCTCTTTGGGTTTAAAGGCATTATTGGCCAAAGCCCGCCGCGCCAAACCGCCCTTATCAAAGGCCAGCAGTTGTTCGTAAATTTCCAGGTCTTTTTCGGCATCACCGGTCGGCGGCAATAAACTGCCCAGCACAATCGCCCGTACCAGAATCAAGGGTTTACGGCCTTTCCAGTAGGAACCCAGCGCCGTCAATGTTTGCCCTGCACCGGCCTTGCGTTCGCGTTGCGATTCAAAAGACACTTTCTGCGCCGGAAACACCGATTCAATCAGCGCAGGCGTGTGTTGCAGGGCAAAGGGAGTGAGTGTAGTCATGGTTTATAGGTTTTATGTTAGTTCTACTTTGTCAGATTATGCTTAAGTTCGTCATACCCACCGGGAAGCGGGTATCCAGTGCCATGGCCTGTCCTGAGCGAAGTCGTAAGGGATGGTAAGCTCAAATCCATCCATGTAGCCTGGATTCACAATGTACATCCTGGTACTTTGCCCTTCGGGTAAACGCAAATCGGCTATCGTGCCGATTTGTCCGGCAATCCATGCCGGAATGACGATCTTGGAAAATAATGATCATGTAATTTGACAAAGTAGAATTAGGTTTTTTTGTGGCTAAGCAGTTCTTTAAATCGGGTTCACCAGCATAAAAGGCGCTACCTGAAACCCGACGTTCTAACTAAGTTTACATGCACGAAATAACTTGATCATTATATCCCCTCACACCAACCCTCTCTCCCGGAGGTCTAATCTATGCACACATTTAGATGTATGCAGAAAAAGCCCTCTCCAAAGGGAGAGGGTTGGGTGAGGGGATATTAAAAAATCATTCAACTTTTTCCGTAATTTCTAAAACAGCCAAACGAATGGCCTCTAGAACACCCGTGGGATTATCAATGACATCATTATTCCAGAAACGTATTACTTTAAATCCGCGTTTTTCAAGAAATAAACTGCGTTGATCGTCATAGTTAATTCGATTAGCATGCTGTCCCCCATCTAATTCAATAATCAGTTTTAACTCAAGACAAGCAAAATCGGCAATATAAGGCTCGATGGGAAATTGCCTACGAAACTTATAGTTAGATAGATTCCTATTGCGTAGTTGCTTCCACAATAACTGTTCGACATCGGTTTGATTTTTTCTTAGCGATTTTGCTTTGTTAGTTAAATTCATCGTACTTTCTTGTATAAATTTCCCCTCACCCAACCCTCTCCCTTCGGAGAGGGCTCACTCTGCTCCAAACTATGTGTGCATAGCTTAGCCCGGAGGTAGAGGGAGTAAGATGTTAAAGTTATTTCAGTCACGTTCCTAAGTAGAATTAAATCCTTGGCGTTAAATCGACTCATTGACGCTAGCCAGGACTTGATTGATTACAGCGGCTGAAATGCGAAAATCAGAGCTGTGTAAAATTTCAAAAACCGCCCGTGCCGATGGGATCAACCCTTGTTTTTTGGCCAGTCCGATAATGGCAGCGGTGCCGATAACGCGAAGGCCTTTTTCCTTCGCCACCGCACGACCCGCACGCTCATCCATGATCATTAAAACCCCATCAACATGACTTAAACCCAAATTGATACAGTCGGTTTCGCCTGTGTCCAGATCAATCTCTAATTGGGGTGCTATAGTCTCAGGCCATACCTTTAACCAGCCTGCCGTTATGGCTTGAGCAATTGCCTGTTCACCGCGCGCGGCTTTGCCCGGCAACACTTCTTGTTTGACGGATTCCGGCAGCTTAACCACATCAAATAGTTTGGGCAACCACGCCAAACCATCCACTATTGCCAGACCGATCAAAGGGCTGGAATCAATAACAACAATACGTGCCATGAGCTGTCAGGCCTCTTTCAACCATTGCTCCAGGGTGTCCATATCCTCCCGCACTTCTTCAGCGGTTTGATCGATGACCGGAATACCTAAACGTGAAACATGGGCTATAAAGTCGGTCAAGGGCATATCAGCCAGCTTGGCAGAGCGGGCCAATGATAAATCGCCGTCTTTGAATAATGCGGTTGCCAGGGCTATGCGCACCCCCGGCATACCGATAATTTTGGCCGATTTGAGCCCTATCATTAAGGCGTCCGGTTCGTTTCTGTTCATGACCAACACCAAATCCTCATGCGCCATCCGCAACGCTTCACTGGGGTTATTCTTTAAACCGCTGACATTTACTGTTTTCATGGGCTTATCTTATAGGAAGATTACAAAGGTATATTATAGGCGTGATTGCTGCAAAACTAACATAGATATATTTAGGGAGCTGGTGCCGGTGAGCAATGCCATTGCCATGAGATTTATCAATACTTTGGGTGGGAGCGACGCCTACGTCGCGATTAGCCGCGACGTAGGTGTCACTCCTCTAAGTACGATATATAAATTTGTAAGTTGTTGTTTGCTTAATCAATGTCGTTTTCAAACACTTCACGCAAATCAATCCGGCAGTCTGGAAATAACTGCGGGACCGCAGTGTCTTCGCCGGCATACATATTGAGCAGCTGGTATTTTTCGGTCTCTTGACTCAACACAAACTGATGTACAGCTTTTTCATACGGATAAACCAGCCAGTATTCCTTTACACCGCTCTCTTGATAGAGTTGATATTTGATCTGCATGTCCTTTTTGGAATTCCCCGCCGATAAAATTTCTATAATCCAGTCGGGGGAACCCAAACAGCCTTTACTATCAATTTTGGTTTTATCGCAAATTACACAGAGATCCGGCTGAACGACGGAAAAAATTTCCTGATTGGCAACTATGGATTTTTTACGGTCATAAAGGCGAACATCGAACGGCGCAGCAAAAGCTCGACAATCTTTGTGCTTGAAAAAATTAAATAAAGAGCCGCTTATTTGCCAGGAAATTCGCTGATGCTCAGAACCGGGCGCAGGACTCATGGCCATAATTTTGCCTTTAATCAGTTCGATGGCATCATCAAATTGCCAAGTCAGATAATCGGCATAACTGTATGTCCCGTTTAAATCCAGCTTTGATAAATCGGTCGTTTTAGTCATACATCACCTTGTAGATAGCTTCAGTTGATGAAATTGGTTAAGGTTCAAGCTCAAAATCAAACAGGCTAAGTGTACCATTTTCAGTGTCTTTTGCGGTTTCCAGCATTACAGTTTGAGACGACCGCGGTTTGATAAGTTCGCTTTGCGCTACATCGCCCAGCGCATGGCGCAATGCCAATCGCCAGCCATTACCGCCGTCATTGACGCCGCCGGTGGTGATGGCGGTCATGCCGAACAACCACCAGCGTTCTTCCGGGCGCAAGGCCAGCCAGTTACGCACGGCAATCGGGATATGATTGAAGTCCATGCCTTCAATGGCCCAAGCCAGCACACACAGTTCCTTGCCTAATAAGCGGTCAACTTGGTTGGCGCCGACTTTCCAGGCCGATGTTTTCAGATTGCGTTCCTTGAGCCGGACATTGAAGGCTCGCTGGACTTCGCTGCGAATGGCCGTCCAGCGGGGGCGTTCCAGAATGACACGCGCTATCAGGCTTTGAGTTTGATCATGGCTTTGTAACCCCAGGTTTTCGACAATGCTCACCGTACCGGTGTTGTTACGCGGTATTTCCACGACAAAATGGTGTGGATTACTGGTGGCGGGTACGCCAAACCCCAAGGTCGGGTGAACGATGGGGTTTGTGACAGAGGCTTCTTTTTTGCGAGTGGTCATTGCCTAGGCTTCTTGTATCACGTCGCCGGGTTTTAGTTGCAAACCACTGAGTTCAGCGAACTCTTTGGCAGCATACCCATCGCCAAACTGAACGCCGCCGACGATATCGATGCTGATTTGGGCCTGGTCGTCACCCAGGACTTTGCGCATAGTATTGACGGTTTCTTCAATCATTTGCGCGGTCACCTGGCGCTCGTGGAAGCGTATTTGCACGGTATTTTCACCTTCACCGATTTGAATGCGCACGCCTTTTAACAGGGTGTTGCTACGGTCCCGAAAGCGGTTAATCACCGCAAAGACTTTTTCCGTGTTATCGAGATTGACGCGTTTGGTATCTACCAGGCGTGCCGGTTTATGGTCATCAATTTGTACGCGTTTATCACCGCTGGCCGGGATGCTGAATTCGGTGTTTTTAGTGGCTTCACCGGCTTTGGCAAAAACCAGTAATCGATAGGCTTCTTCGCCAATTTCAAATGGGGCTTCATAGCGAGTGCCTTCTTTGGGATTGCTGCCATTCAGTGTATAGTAAATTTCAGCTGTCGGCACACATTTAAGTTCAATACGACGTTTATCGGCGGCGGCATGAAGTTGATGGCGAATCACCAAGTCGGCGAGCCATCGCTTTGGTTCACCGATTTCATGTTTACCTTCGCTGTCGACAGCCAGAAAATAGAGGTTTGCGGCGTTAGTGGTAAAGTTATCCAGGTCATCGACAACAGGATCAAGGGTTGAGACAGCAGCATTCCGGGAATAGTGGACGATGGGGCTGGCGCCGCAATTCCGGGGTGTCAGCATCAGAATGGATTCGCCGGAGTCTTTGTTAGTGCTTTGCGGTGCAATGTTCAAAGTGGTTTTTTCTTTGGGGAACGGGCCTTTTTCAATATAGCCATCTTCACCTTGCCGCCAGCGCCCTTGTTTCAAGGCTTCGGTTTTCAGCATATCCATACCGGCGCTGCCCGGCATCCAGGGCCATTCCGGATTGGTTTTGGCGCGCATCAGCACATCTTTCCAGGGCGTGCGGCGGCCCTGTTCCGGCCAGAGATAGACTTCCGCCTGTGCCAGATAGTTGTTGATGTCATTTTTAACATCCAGGGCCAGTTTGTAATTGGCACGCGGACTGGCGAGTAATGCTTCAATCTGTTTTTCCGCCGACTGTTCACCGGTTCCAACCTTGAGACCGTTATCGATGGTTACCATTAGCAGCACATCTTCGCCGGTACTTTCGTCTTTACCAGGAAAATAGATGCGATTATAAGCGCCGGACAAGGCTTTCATAAAGCGTTGTTCGGCATCTTCAAGACGTTCGCGCGCTTCCTGATAGAGCGTATCGCCGTCTTTAAGATGCTTGACTATTTGCTCAATTGCATAAAGTTCACGCAGCCGTTCTTCAACAGCATCGGCAAAATGGCTATCCTGGCCGGACAGCACCAGCAAGTTGTTTTTTTCCTGCTGGAACATGAAAAAATTGTTCAGTTGCTGGGGCGGGAGTTTGCCGTCGGGACGCACCACAATCAGGAGCCTTGTTCCCGTCAAGCGAATTTCATCCAGCAAGGGCAGAGCCTTCAGCTCCTGATATGCGGCTTTGCTAACAGGTTGAAGTATGCCGGTCAAACGGTTGATCATAGCTTGGTCGATCTTCGGTCGCGGAATGTCACGCGCATTTCGCTCAATTTTCCGGGAAAGGTTTTCGGTGTCTCTAATAAAGTAACGCTGCTCTTCTCGATGCAAATACCAGGCTTGTTCCTTGAGCTTTTCCAGTGCGGTGACAAATTCATCCGGTTTACGATTGGGCGCGGCCAGAAATTCGATAATTTCGCCTTCGGATAAACCAATACGGCCGCCAACTGCCCTGGAGAGCGATGAGGCTAATAACAAGGTGCTGACTTGTGTCGCGGCATCACTGGATAAATCATCGTCAATCGCTTCGGCTATGGCGCTGCCACTACCACCATCGGCAATATCGTGGGCCATGGCGGGTTGAAGAGAGGGCGCAATACGGCTTATTTCATCTTTAACATCCAAATCGTTGAGATTCAAATGCTGGGAGCCCACTAAAAAAACGTCGTCAATCGTTCTGTCTTCGACACTTTTTAGCAGGCGTGCGGCAAACTGCATTAAGCCGCGTGTTTGCCGAAAACCTTCGTTTTCTTTAAACAGCGCCACCAGATGTTTAAAGGCAGGATGAAACGGATAAGTTTCGCGCACTTGTTCGGTAATTTGCTCTATGCTGGTGACGGTAATATACCCCCCATCCGTCGCCGCTTTGATACGCTGGGCGTATTCTTCGGCGACATCGTTAATCACACTGTCATCCGGCAGGGTGAGTATCAGCCGTTTTTTGAGAATTTCGTAAATCTCGTTGCCCGCCAGTTGCACAGGCGTGATAGTTTTGGCCTGGCGGCGGGTTTCTTGCTGTAAGTTGGCAATGGTTTCCGTCAAGGCTTTGGTTTGCGAGGTGTAGCTGCCGGATAAGTTGGCGATGACAATGCAGCAGTTATCCAGTTCCAGTGCTGCGCTCAATAAACAACTGATCGAGTAGGTCACCATCGTTGCCAGCGTGCCTTGACCGATTACCTGAGTGCAGGCATTGTCGAGATAAGGCGGCAATTCATCGAGCATGATTAAGGTCGGCTCATTGCCGATAATAGCTTTCCATTTTGCCTGATCGACGCTTTTAGGGCCGTTAATCCAGTGCGGCTTGATGGCTTCTTCCTGACCTAATTGGGCTGCTATGTCGCCCCAGATAAAGTTGTCGGGGTTGTTTCGTCCACTGAACGCTGCAATTCTGGCTTTACCAAAATCGATACGTTCCGCCAATTCGATGGGCAAAATTTGTTGCCGTAGTTCGGGATGTCTTGCCAATAATCCGAAAGCAATCATCATGTGGGTTTTACCGCCGCCCATCGCTTGATTGAGTTCAAATACTGCCTGGTCGGATTTGCCTGATAAGCGCAGCATGCCTTCACGAAACAGCTGTTCCATGCCTTGAGTGACATAGTTTCTGGAAAAAAACTCTTGTCCATCACCTTCATCTTTAATGAGATCAGCCAGATTTTCTATGGCCTGACTCATCCGGTAATCACGAATGATCGGATTAAAAACACAGGCCTGTTTTACCGTTTTGATCATGTTCCCTGTTCCTTAGTGCGTGCTGTTGGCGGTTATAATTTGTTGGGTAATTTTGCTGAATTAGTCCGGTTTTTGGAATAGCGGTCGTTTTTGAAGATTATAGTGCAAGGTTTGCAAATGATGGCGGGTGTGATTGGCATATTCTGATGAACGACGATAGATCCATCATATCCAGGTCATTTAGTTATCGTTCTTTACCTCCAAACTTAGCAACCACAACCTTGCGCAGCTCTTCCAGCAGCAGCATTCCCAGAGCGAAGGGCAGCATAAACAGCCAGACTTCCGGCGCAATGGGCGCTGTGCCAAAAATCAAATTACCCCAATCGGTATAATCAATGACCAGAACCAGTGCGATTTCCAGGGCGATACCCCAGAGGATGATGCGATTGTCGAATAATTTCCCGCTGAATAGACTGCGTCCCGGCGTTTTGCAAAGAAATACGTTGACGATTTGCGAGACGATGATGGCACTAAAACAGGCGGTAGTCGCTTGCAGATATAAAGAATCATGAGCTTCCAGGCTCACTCCCCAATGCCAACCGCCACCGTGTAGCACATAGAAATAAGCGGCCATTGCAACAATAGCTTCCAGAACTCCTAAAAAAAGATACGCATATACTAACAAGCGCCAGTCGAGCAGTCGCTCTTTGCGCGGTCGCGGCGGTTTGTCCATGCTGCCCGGTTCAGGCTTACCTGCACCGAGTCCTAATGCGGGCAGCATGTCCGTTCCCAAATCAACCGCCAGAATCTGGATAATAGTTAATGGCAGCGGTATCTTGAACAGGGCAAAGGCCAGATAAGGCACAATTTCAGGAATATTGGAGGTGAGAATATAAGTAAGAAACTTGCGGATGTTGTCGTAAACCGCTCGACCTTCCTCGATGGCGGCAATGATGCTGGCGAAATTGTCGTCCAGCAGAATCATGTCGGCTGCTTCCTTAGCCACATCGGTTCCAGTTAAACCCATGGCAATACCGATATCCGCCATTTTAAGCGCAGGAGCATCATTCACGCCGTCGCCGGTAACTGCGACAATGTGTTTCTTTTTTTTCAATGCGGCGACGATACGCGTTTTTTGATCGGCTCCAACCCTGGCAAAGATGATCTCCGGGGCGTCCAGAGCCAGGCGCAGCTGGGTTTCCGATAATTTACGCAACTGCACCCCTGTGATAACTGCTGGATTATCCGACTGAATCTGACCGATTTGCCGCCCGATCGCCAGAGCGGTATGTGGATGATCGCCGGTCACCATGATGACTTTGATGCCCGCCCCCCGGCATTGCCGCATGGCGCCTGCTACTTCAGGTCTGGGTGGATCTTCCAGGCCAGCCAGCCCGCACAGAATCAAGTCTTTTTCTCCTGTTTCGGCGTTGTGGCCATTGTCCAGTTCACGCCAAGCGAATGCCAGCACCCGTAAACCCTTGCTTGCCATCGTCTCCTGTGCGCAAAGAAAATCCTGCCGGGATTCTGCCGTGAGCGGCGCTACTCCGCTTTCTGTTTGAATCTGTTTGCACAGCGGCAACAGCATTTCCAAAGCGCCCTTGCAATAAAGCACTACGCCTTTGGGTGTCTGGTGGACGGTGGAAAGACGCTTGCGATCGGTATCAAAAGGCACTTCGTTGATTTTCGGATAGGAAATCACTTCGCCAAGACAGTTTTTTGCCATGCGCACCAAGGCGACTTCCATGGGATCACCCAGGACTTGCCATTGGCCGGCCCTCATGGTTTCTTTCAGGTTGTGGCAGAGCAGCGCATCCTCGAAAAATCGGCGATGAAGTCTGGCCAGTTCCGGTTTCCGCTTTATTGCCGTTGGCGTGAGCATTTGCCCGCCCAGGAAAAGCACGTTCGCTGCCATGCGGTTTTCGGTCAGGGTGCCCGTTTTGTCGGTACAAATCACTGTTGCCGAACCTAAGGTTTCCACTGAAGGCAAATGCCTGATCAGGGCATTGCGTTTTGCCATGCGCTGTGTGGCCATGGCTAAAGATAGCGTGACCGTTGGTAACAAGCCCTCGGGTACATTGGCAACAATAATGCCTATAGCGAAAATGAAGTTTTCCCAAAATGACAGGCCCATGCTGCGCCCGATGAAGTAAAACACCACGCCCATTGTCATCGCCAGCAAAGCAATAATGCGGCTCAGTCGGGCGATTTCCAATTGCAAAGGTGAAACACTTTTAACTGAAGTTTGCGTCAAGTGGGCAATCTTGCCAAATTCCGTGTGCATTCCGGTCGCAAATACCACTGCCCTGCCTTCACCCGACACTACCGAAGTCCCGGCCAACAAGGTATTACGACTATGCTCCAGGGCTTCTTCCGAAGACGGTTGCGCATCTCGCATTTGTGGCAGCGATTCGCCGGTGACGGTGGCGTTATTGACGCGCAGGGAAAAGGCTTCGAGCAAACGGCAGTCTGCCGGCACATTATCGCCTTCCTCCAATAAGACAATATCGCCGGGTACCAGATTGGCGACCAGAATCTGTTCAAGCTCGCCGTCCCGTATGACCTTGACGTAATGCGGCAAAAGCTTCTGCAAGGCAGTGATGGCACGTTCTGCCCGGTACTGTTGCCAGAATGAGAACAGGCCATTAATGACAATGACACCGAGGACGGCGTAACCCAGCATCGCCATGCCTCCACCTGGTTGCCGGTACTCGGCGAAAAATGCCAAACCCGCCGCCAGCCATAGTATCAGCGCGAAAAAATGAACAAACTCCTTGATGAAACGGAAGATCAGTGATTCACCCTGTATTTTTTCGACCTGATTTGCTCCATACTCGTTCAGACGGTGTTGGACTTCGGCTTGCGACAATCCATCGTGGCGACTTTTGAGACTGGCAAGTGCCTCTTCGGCGCTGAATTGATGAATTTTCATAATGACACCTGTGGTAAGGAACTGAAAAGAACTTACCTCATTGAATTGACTTTTTCATCGTTCCCACTCTCCAGCGCTTATCGTTATACACAAGCCCGTCATTCCGTCAGGGATTGCCGGACAAATCGGCAGGATAGCCGATTTGCATTTACCCGAAGGGCAATGTACAAGGATGTACATTGTGAATCCAGTCTACATGGACGTGTTTTAGCTCGCCATCCATGGCACTGGATACCCGCTTCCCGGCGGGTATGACGAGTTTCCTGTATATTTGTATATAACGATGAGCGCTCTAGCGTGGGAATGCGATGCGCTACGGGCATATATTTTTATTGGTTACCTAATTATCGTACTTGCACCCCTCATCAATTGACACTGGGGCTTACATTCTGAGTCTGGTTTGTGGCCGCGTAATTCAGGCAGCTATATAGAAAAAACTGAGCACCAAAAATCAGGTTGGCCAATAACAGGTGTATCGGTTGAACAATCGCCGGCACACCCAGTCTGTCCAGGCTGATACCCGCCAGAATTGCCAGTATTACCAATGCTGCTAGCGCTAAACCGGTGCGAAACAATAGACTTTGTTTACCAACAGATTGATAGAGCTTCCACACTAACCACAAGTTAGTTAAAAGAATAATCGACGAAAAAGACCGATGAATATAAAAAATAACCGGAAAATCATCACGCCAGTATTGACGCTCAATGTGTTCGCGGGCAATAAAATCAACCGCCTCTCTGACCTGGGTTCCCATCGCTATTTGCGCCAAGGTCATTATCATTGCTGCGATCAGGATGGTTTTAAATTTACCGGGCAACAAGCGGGTATCAATTTGACTGAGAAACTCCCGTTGCGAACGGGCGATTATATAGATCAATAAGGCCACGATAACCAAAGCCAACAGCATGTGTAATGTGATCATGACCGGTTTCAGGTTGCTTGCAACGACACTTGAGCCCAGCCAGCCCTGGAAACCCACCAGAAAAAAACTGCCCAACGATAAATAGAAAATGGATTTGTCGGTTTTAAGATAAATGCGTGATGACCAGGCGGTCAGAAAGATTAAAAAACCAATAGTCACACCGACCAGACGGTTGGTATATTCAGTCCAGGTTTTTACCGGGTTAAACTGGGTGTTGTCATAGCCCCGCTCAGCATAAATCTCATGATAATTTGCGGGTAACTGCGACTCGTCAGTGGGCGGTATCCACCGTCCAAAACATGTTGGCCAGTCTGGACAGCCCATGCCGGCACCTGAAGCCCTGACAATGCCACCCATAAGAATGACACAATAAACGGCGAAAATAGTCAGGATACCGATGCGGCGAAAACGTAAGACTGCTTGAGTATTCATTTTAACAGGGTAATTTTGTCTTGATTTCGGTTTTTCAATTTAAGATTATTATTTTCGGCATCAGTGATTTGCAGGACTACAAGCATTTTAAAAACAGTTTCGTTGTTTTCCTGCGCCAGGCGGGAACGTTGTGCCAGTAATATGTTACCTATGCTTTGTTCCGTGCCTGTGCTGTCATCAATGATTATTGAATTAGGTTCCGGGGCAGTTGGCGTATTGCATTCGGCGAGAAACAGAGCTCTTTTTGCCTTGCCCAGATAATGGGTGCGAGCAATAATTTCCTGACCGGTATAACAACCTTTATTAAAGCTGATGCCCCCCAGTTTATCCAGATTAAGCATTTGCGGAACAAATTCTTCGGACGTCTCTGTAGTCAGCCAGGGTAGACCTGAGAGTATATCGAGATAACGCCATTGGTCTGAATCTTCCGGCTGGAAGCCCTGATGGCTGACCCGTTCCGACCATAGCGCAATGGCTTTGTCTGCTTCTGCTATCACCAGGTCACGATTGGAAAGATTAACGGCAATAGTGTCTTGTAGCGTTGTAGAAAATAATGGCGCGGCTTCTATTGCGGGATGGCAAAGCCCGATTAAGCACAATTCATTCGAACTATCCGTTAACGTGACATCAGACCGTAAAACATACATTTGCAGTCTTTTTTTGACTGATTCCAGTAATTCTTCAGGTAAAACCATCAGGAAAACATCATTTGACTTAACAAGCAAAAAAGTGGCAATAGCTCGGCCTTTCGGATTGCAAATAGCCCCCAGGCTGCTTTTTGTTTCGGAGATATCGTTAATATTGCAGGTTATTTGTCCCTGTAATAATTTGGCGGCATCTTTTCCGCTAACCGTCAAAACCGCCAAATGCGCAACCGGGTAAATTGTTTTATCGTTATAATCCGAAGTGGCTGGAAAAGTAATGTGAGTATCACTTGCAAATGTTGCATTTTGACTGAGCAGAAAGTTTTTCCAGTTATGATTCATAGAAAAAAATAATAAATTTTAAGATAACTGATGATTATATAGCAACTGTCCTTGGGGGCGAAAAGGTATAAAAATTGAGGGCTGTGTAATACCCATCAATCTATAAAGGTTCTATAAGTGTTTGTCCGCCTAATCCAGCATTCCCGCATGAATAATGAAATGCTCAACCGCTTCAAGGCCTTCTTTGGTCTTCAAATTGGTAAAGATAAACGGCCGCTCCCCGCGCATTTTACGCGCATCGCGATCCATAACTTCCAGTGATGCGCCCACATAAGGAGCCAGATCGATCTTGTTGATGACCAGCAAATCCGAGCGGGTAATCCCAGGCCCGCCTTTACGCGGTATCTTGTCACCAGCCGATACGTCAATCACGTAAATAGTGAGATCAGCCAGTTCCGGACTGAATGTTGCGCTGAGATTGTCGCCGCCGCTTTCCACCATGATAAAGTCGAGATTATCAAAACGCTGGCTTAGTTCATCCATCGCCGCCAGATTCATCGACGCGTCTTCCCGAATGGCAGTATGCGGACAGCCGCCGGTTTCCACGCCCAAAATACGCTCTTCCGGCAAGGCCTGACTACGGATCAAAAACTGTTGATCTTCCCGGGTATAAATGTCATTGGTCACCACGCCGATTTCGAATTGGTCGCGCATTTGCTTGCATAAGGCGTCCACCAAAGCCGTTTTTCCAGAGCCGACCGGACCGCCGATACCCACTCTTAATATCTGTTTAGCGTTCATACACCCTCTCAGGAACGAAATAATCTCGAATACTGCATTTCATGCCGGCTGCTGGCTAAGGCCAGACCATACGCGCTGCCTCCGATGTCATGATCGGCAAGATTTAACGCCTCATCGACTAAAACCGGGATTTTGCCAGCCAAATCAGTCAATAGCCGCTGACCCGCTACCTGACCTAACGGCACCAGTTTTACAGCGCATAACACCTGGTTTTCCAGCCAGCTCCACAAATAACCAATGGCTGCTTCACGCTTGGGGATGCCCCAGTTAACGGCAGCAAAAGCGAATACCGTAGCGAGCGTAACTTCAGGCTTGCGTATCCAGGGCTGCATACCGGCAATTGCCAATGCATCCAGCAAACGCGCCAACGCCTGACCGGTGTGCCGGTCTTCCATCCTTAATTCGGCAGTTTCCCGGCAGGCAATCAGAATCCTGCTCCAATAGTCTATCCTTTCAACATTACCGTATTCCCAGGCATCATAAAGCCGTGCCAGAATGGGCAAATCGATACCAGTCAGACAAATGTCCATCAATCCTCCAATCCACTCCCCGGTTTCGGCGACATTGCTTATCCAGCCATCGTCGACTGTCCGCTCCAGACCTTGGGAATAACAGTACATGCCTATCGGCAAACCGGGGCTGACCAGTTGCAGCAAACGCAATAACGTCAGATCAGTGACCATGGCCGTGATACGCGCCTGGCTCCGGTTCAAACGGCAAAACTTCATGCGAGACTACCAAGCCCAAACCTTCCAGCATGCGATCCAGCACATGATCGCTCAGAAAGCGAAGCTCGCCCGCTAAAATTTGCAAGGCCACATGTCGGTTGCCCAAATGATAACAGGCACGAGCGAATTGCAGGGCATCATCGGTGCGCACCACCGATAGCGGCTCCGGCGCCGCATCAATCCGCACGCGGTAATGATCGGGGCCGGTTAACACAAAGCCTTGGCGCAACACCTGACCGCGCGGCAAAAACAGCCCGATTTTAGCGCCGCTATCGGTTTTGATTAACAAGCGGCTTTTCTGGCGGGATTCATAGGGCAACGTCACCACATCGTCCGGGGTGGTTTCCAGCGGAGCCAGTTCAGTAAGTTTAAGCATATTCAAAACAAAAAATAACGTTGGGCAAAAGGCAGCACAGCGGCCGGTTCACACGTCAACAGCAGGCCATCGGCGCGGACCGAATAGGTTTGCGGATCGACTTCCATATGCGGCTGGTAGTGATTATGGATTAAATCCTTTTTACCGATGGTGCGGGTGTTTTTGACGATGCCGATACGTTTTCGTAATCCCAAAACGTTTGAAACATCGGATTCGACTGCAACTTTGGGCAAAAAGAACATCGAGGTCGCCGAAGCTGTTCTTCCGAACGATCCGAATATCGGCCGGTAATGCACAGGTTGCGGAGTTGGAATCGAGGCATTGGGATCGCCCATGGGCGCTGCGGCAATAAATCCGCCTTTAAGAATCAGGCTGGGCTTTACCGCGAAAAAAGCCGGTTGCCACAACACCAGATCAGCCAGCTTGCCTACTTCGACAGAACCGACTTCATGAGCTATACCATGGCTGATAGCCGGATTAATCGTGTACTTGGCGATATAACGCTTGATACGGAAATTGTCGTTGCCGGACGCATCTTCCGCCAGGCTGCCGCGCTGCGCCTTCATTTTATGAGCCGTCTGCCAGGTACGGATAATGACTTCGCCAACCCGGCCCATCGCCTGCGAATCTGAAGAAATCATCGAAAAAGCCCCCAAATCATGCAGGATATCCTCGGCGGCGATGGTTTCGCGGCGAATCCTCGATTCTGCAAACGCCACATCTTCAGCAATGCCTGGATCAAGGTGATGACACACCATCAACATATCCAGATGCTCGTCCACGGTATTGATCGTATAAGGCCGCGTCGGATTCGTTGACGACGGCAGTACATTAGCCTCGCCACAGGCTTTGATAATATCGGGGGCGTGGCCGCCGCCAGCCCCTTCGGTGTGATAAGTGTGGATGGTACGGCCTTTGAAGGCAGCAAAGGTGTCTTCAACAAAACCGGATTCATTCAGGGTATCGGTATGAATGGCAACTTGCACATCAAAGCGGTCAGCCACCGACAGACAGCAATCGATAGCCGCCGGCGTCGTTCCCCAGTCTTCGTGCAATTTTAAACCCATTGCCCCGGCACGCACTTGTTCTTCCAAAGCCACCGGTAAACTGGCGTTACCCTTACCCAACAAACCGAAATTCATCGGAAAATCATCGAGCGCCCGCAGCATTTGCTGAATATTCCACGGGCCCGGCGTGCAGGTCGTCGCATTCGTGCCTGTCGCCGGACCGGTGCCGCCGCCGATCATCGTGGTCACGCCCGACATCAAGGCTTCATCGATTTGCTGAGGACAGATAAAGTGAATATGCGCGTCTATACCGCCAGCCGTCAGAATCTGGCCTTCCCCGGCAATAATTTCGGTGCCGGGGCCTATGACTATATCGACACCTTGTTGTGTATCGGGATTTCCGGCTTTGCCGATGCCGGCTATACGGCCGTTTTTGATACCGATATCGGCTTTAATAATGCCCCAGTAATCGGCGATGAGTGCATTGGTGATCACCAGATCCATCGCCACAGAGGAGTCAACCTGACTTTGCCCCATGCCGTCGCGGATGACCTTGCCGCCGCCGAATTTAACTTCATCCCCATAAACCGTGCGATCAGCTTCCACTTCAAGAAACAAGCCGCTATCGCCCAAACGCACACGGTCACCGGTGGTAGGTCCAAACATATCGGCATAAGCCTGTCTGCTAATCCTGCTCATAAAGCTTCCTCCAGGGCGCCCATCACAGCCTGACGAAAACCGTAAATCCGGCGTAATCCGGCTAAGGCTACCAGCTGAACTTCGCGTTGCTGACCGGGCTCAAAACGCACTGCCGTGCCGGCCGGAATATCCAGCCTGAAACCGCGAGTGAGCGCGCGATCAAAATGCAATGCGGGATTTGTTTCAAAAAAATGATAATGCGAGCCAACTTGAATGGGTCTGTCGCCGCTATTGGCAACCAGCACATTGATCACCTCGCGGCCAGCATTCAGTTCCAGATCGCCGCCAGCGGTAATAATTTCTCCGGGTATCATGATATTGTGCTCCTACTATGCTGTCCAGGTACTTGGGTAGGGCGTGCTGTGCGCGTTCTTCGCCCCTTTTGGGCGGGGCCGCGCACGGCACTCCTTAATTTGCTACTCGATGGGATCATGGACGGTTACCAGTTTGGTGCCGTCCGGGAAAGTCGCTTCAACCTGTACATCATGCAGCATTTCCGCAACGCCTTCCATAACATCTTCACGATAAAGCAGAGTGCGGCCAAATTCCATTAAATCGGCGACAGTGCGGCCATCGCGAGCGCCTTCCATAATAGCGGCGCTTATAAAAGCCACGGCTTCCGGATGATTAAGTTTGAGACCGCGGGCCCGGCGACGTTCGGCCAGCAGGCCTGCGGTAAATATCAGCAGTTTGTCTTTTTCGCGTGGTGTTAATTGCATGATACCAATTCCTGTTTTTATTCCAATCCCATTTATAATCAGGTTGCCCAAATACGGGGTGCGCAGGCTTTGCGTTGTACAGTATCAGGCCGCACAATCGCCCAAACCTGTTCGAAAAAACCGCGCAGTCGATCGTTTCTGCTATCAAGGGCTCTACAGACCAGCATATTGTCGATAAGGGTCACGCCACGGTCAGCAGCATCGCCTATTAATTGTTGAACGGCGGCCAAATTTTCAGCATCGGCAGGTCTGGCAAACAGCGTTCCGCATGCCGATAAACCCCGCAACCCCCAGCTAGCCGAAAAAGCCTTGGCATCCAACTGCAAGCGTTCCAAAAATAGAGGCCGGTTTTGACAAAAAATCTGCCAGCTCATATCGGCTAAACCAACTTCGAAACGCTCATTGCAGGCAGGTCGTCCCAAAGATAAAATTTCCCAGGCAATAAAACGCGCGTCTGCCGCCAGTTCAACTTTGACCGCCGATCTTAACTGCGCACCTTGATAAATAATGGTTTCCTGCGGCAGCCATTCCAGCGCCGCACCTTCCGATAACTTTATCGATACGGTCTGAACAGCCTGTTCACCCGGGCTGCGATAAAACTTTCCCGCTGCAGGCGTGGTAATCAGTGCGTGGCTGTATTGTCCGGCACTGACGTTAAGGCTCAAATGATCGCCTGCCACTATGCCGCCTGGCGGATGCAGGACGTAAACATGACACACACCGCCTTCCGGATAAAATGGCCGCTGTACCATTAACGGGCCATAGTGGCTCCGGTGCGCAAGTACCGTTTTGCCGTTTTTGTGTGCAAACCCCAGTTCCAGTTTTGCTTTCCATCCTTGAGCAGGGATGCTCTTTGCATGGGCAATTCCGGTATTCTTCAGGTCTGCAAACATCCGCTCAGACTCCGGCCAGCAAGACCGTGCCAATTACGGCACAAAGCAAACCAAATCCGGCGTTGATGATTTTTACTCTGGCAATTCCCGATAAGCCAGCAACTATGCCCAACACATGCAGTAATGCTGTCGTTAACAGAAAGCCCAAGACATATTTGTCTGCATGGGTTTCCGTTTGCAGTTCTGCGGCATGGACATAACCGTGACTGAGTGCAAATCCGGCGACCAGGGCTATCGCGAGGCCAGTGGCAATGCGGTAGTTCCCGCACACAAGCAATCCTGAAACAAGTACTGAAACTGCCACCCAGGTTTCCGCAGCGTTCACTGTGACGCCGGCAAGATATAATCCTGCGCCTGCGGCCATCATCAACAAAAAGCTCAGCGGTAATAACCACAACGACCTGCCACCCCGCGATACCGCCCAAAGCCCGATAGCCAGCATCACCAGCAGATGATCAACGCCCATTAACGGATGCAGCAAACCATCGGCAAAGCCATGTACCGTGCCGGCACCGGTATGTGCCTGTACGGGTAATGACAAAATCAGCAATAACCCGGTAAAAATTACCAACCTGTTAACTTTCATAGAGATTCCTCATTGTTTATTTAATGGATGAGAAGATTACCACGAAGCAGGGGCGGATTGCATCCGCTCTTATGTGCCACCTGATTGATTCGTTATGTTTGGTAGCGTGCAACACAATCCCGATCAAACCGTTAAATAACGTTTAACCATGTCTTCGTTCAGCTGATTCATGCTTCCGGCAGCAACACTGCGGCCTCGATCCATGATATAGAACCGGTCCGCCACTTTCCGTGCAAAAGGCAGTTTTTGTTCTACCAGCAATATCGTCACACCCAATTGGTTTTTGATTTTGATAATACCTTCGCGTACTTCATCCTTCACTTCGTCTTCTGCTTTAAGCAACGGTGTCGGTATACCTCTGGCACGATTCAGCCGGATTATCACATCGCCGATTTCGCTGACGATATTGGGTTGTATGCCTTCGGTCGGTTCGTCCAGAATCAGTAATTGAGGATTAAGCACCAACGCTCTGCCGATAGCGAGTTGTTGCTGCTGGCCGCCGGATAAATCGCCGCCGCGCCGTTTGAGCATTTGTTTGAGTACCGGAAAAATTTCATAGATATGTTCGGGAATTTTTTTTATACCTTGCTTGCGTACCGCACGCAGACCGGTTTTCAAATTTTCCTCAACCGTCAGCAACGGAAAAATTTCCCGTCCCTGCGGCACATAACCGATACCCAGTTCGGCGCGCTGCTCCGGTTTGGCAAGGGTTATTGCCGCGCCGTTATATTCGATAACGCCTTCCCGCACCGCGATAAGCCCCATGATACATTTCAGCAAGGTAGTTTTGCCGACACCGTTGCGGCCCATCAGACATAAGCAGGATCCATCTGGCATATCCAGAATCAAATCCCACAAGGTGTGGCTGCCGCCGTAATATTGATTTAAGCCAGTAATTTTTAGCATCAGTCCCCCAAATAAACCTGTATGACGCGTGGATCATTCTGTACTTCATCCATACTACCTTCGGTCAACACCGACCCTTCATGCAGCACCGTCACATGATCGGCAATGGACCGGACAAATTCCATATCATGTTCGACAACGACGATGGAACGTTCGCCCTGCAATGATAATAACAATTGCGCAGTGCGTTCGACTTCCTGATGCGTCATGCCAGCTACCGGTTCATCCACCAGCATGACTTTAGGCTCCTGCATCAGCAACATACCGATTTCCAGCCATTGTTTCTGCCCATGCGACAGGATGCCTGCCAGCCGTGACCGGTGTTCAGTAAGCCCGATTGTTTCCAGCACTTGTTCAATACGCTGACGTTGGGCGCCATTCAACCTGGCGAACAGAGTAATCCATACACCTTTATCGGTCGCCAAAGCCAGTTCGAGATTTTCAAATACGCTCAGGTTTTCGAACACACTGGGTTTTTGAAACTTGCGGCAAATCCCGGCCTGAGCAATGGCGGGTTCATCCATTTGCAGCAAATCAATGTTTTGTCCAAAAAATACGGTACCGCTATCGGGACGGGTCTTGCCGGTAATCACATCCATCAACGTGGTTTTTCCGGCGCCATTCGGACCAATCAAACAACGCAATTCCCCGGCATCAATATACAGCGACAATTTATTTAAAGCTTTGAAACCATCAAAACTGACGCTGACATCTTCCAGATAGAGAATCGGGCCATGACTGGTATCCACTTCTCCAGTTTTAAGGGCTAAAACACTCATTGTTTTTGCTCCTGTAAGCGACGCCGCCAGAGTCCGAGTACCCCATCGGGCAATAGCACGGTAACCAGAATAAAAGCAGCGCCGAGGAAAAACAACCAGATTTCCGGTATCCATCCGGTCAGCAGGCTCTTGGTATAATTAACCAGTACCGCACCGACAACCGCGCCATACAAGGTACCGCGGCCACCGATAGCGACCCAGATTACAATTTCCAGGGAATTCAGTGGAGAAAATTCGCTGGGATTGATAATACCGACTTGCGGCACATACAGAGCGCCCGCAATGCCCGCCAGCATGGCGGCAAAAACAAAAATCCATAATTTGAAAATCTCCACGCGGTAGCCCAGAAAACGCACACGCATTTCCTGATCCCGGATTGCCGTCACGACCCGGCCCAATTTGCTATTGATAATACTGCGGCTGATCAGAAGGGCTAGAATCAAAATCATACCGGAAGCCATTAGCAAGCAGGCGCGCACCGAATCGGACTGGATATTGAAACCGAGAATTTCCTTGAAATCGGTCAAGCCGTTGTTACCGCCAAAGCCCATTTCATTGCGGAAAAAAGCCAGCATCAGCGCATAAGTCAAAGCCTGGGTAATAATCGACAGATAAACCCCGGTCACCCGGGAGCGGAACGCCAACCAGCCGAACACGAAGGCCAGCACGCCGGGAACCAATAAAACCATTAATGCGGAAAACCAGAACTGGTCAAAACCGTACCAGTACCAGGGCAGTTCTTTCCAATCAAGGAATACCATAAAATCGGGTAACAATGGATCGCCATAAACACCGCGACTGCCAATCTGGCGCATTAAATACATGCCCATCGCGTAACCGCCCAAGGCAAAAAATGCGCCATGACCTAAAGCCAGAATGCCGCAATAACCCCAGACCAAATCCAGCGACATGCCCAGCAAGGCAAACGTCATATACTTACCCAATAACGACACTGTATAAGCGGAAAAATACAGCGGCGAGCCCGGCGCAAATATCAGGTTACAGAGCGGAACAACTAAGTTGATTACGGCCAGAATAACCAGCACAAAGGCCATGGCTTTATCATTTTTAAACAGATTGGCAATCATCATCTAACCCTCCACAGCGCGGCCCCGTTGCGGAAATAATCCACGCGGGCGTTTTTGAATGAATAAAATGATGAATACCAACACCAGTATTTTTGCCAATACGGCACCCGCATAAGGCTCAATTAATTTATTGGCAATGCCTAAGGAAAATCCCGCCACCAGCGTTCCCCACAAATTACCGACACCGCCAAAAACCACGACCATAAACGAATCGACAATATAAGCCTGCCCCAAATTCGGTCCGACATTGGTGATCTGGCTGATAGCAACACCCGCTACCCCCGCAACACCCGAGCCGAGCCCAAAGGTTAAGGCGTCAACACGCCCAGTCGGGATGCCCATGGCTTTTGCCATATTGCGGTTCTGTGCGACGGCGCGTACTTCCAGGCCTAAACGGGTCCGCTTGAGGATTTGCAGCAACAACACAAACACCAGCAAACAAAACACCAGTATATAAAAATGGTTCCAGGTCAGCGACAGAAAATCATTGATTTGCAAGGTGCCGCTCATCCATTCCGGCGTGGCGACACTGCGGTTTAACGGGGAAAAAATAGATCGAATTGTCTGTTGCAGAAACAGGCTGACGCCAAATGTCGCCAGCAGCGTTTCCAATGGACGGCCGTATAGAAACCGGATAATGCCACGTTCAATAATAATCCCCGCCAATGCCGAAATAATGAAAGCGGCTGGTATTGCAATCACCAGTGACAGTCCCAACTGATCGGGCATGAGCTGTTGCGTGACGTAGGTTGTATAAGCACCGAGCATCATCAATTCACCGTGGGCCATATTGATCACACCCATGACGCCAAAAGTAATGGCCAGACCAATCGCCGCCAATACCAGGACAGCGCCCAGACTTAAACCGAAAAACAGGGTTTCGATAGCCGCATACAGTTGCAGTTGCGAATTGATTTTTACCAGCGCAGTTTTGACCTGATTGCGCACATCGCTGTCTGTTTCCAGATAGTTGCCTTCCGCATCTTTCTCGACCAGTTCATTAAAGCGGTTAACAACATTTTGATTGGCCTGTTCCTTTAATAAGTTTATCGCAGCCAAACGCGTGGCTTTGTCGGGGCTGTTTAATTGTTCCAGCCCCAAAATAAGCTTGATCGCTTTTTGTACGCTTTTGTCCTGTTCCACTGACAGATGGTCTTGCAATAGTGCCAGACTTTCATCATCCACGGATTTACCCATCACATTGACGGCTGCGAGCCTGACCCCGGCGTCATCGTCATTCAGTTCCAAACGCCCGATTATTTTCCGCAACGAGGTTCTAAGGCTGTTAGTGAGGGTAATTTTTTGCGTAGCGGATCGATCCACTGTACCCAGGCTCTCGGCGCTTTTGGCATCGATAAGCTGGTAGCCCGCATCAACCTCCTCACCGATCACGAGTTTGTCATCGGTTTTAAGCTTAAATAAGCGCCCATCCAGCAGCGCTTGTAAAATAACAATGGCTCGCGGATTCTGAACGCCGGCCAGTTGCTCAATTGCCAAGCCCCGTTCCTGCATCGACCCGGATTTAAGATTGACTACAGCGGCTGAAAAAGCAACATCGGAAGACCCTTCCTGACCGATACTCAACGTTGGCAGCATCAGGATAAAGCCAATCATTGCCCAGCCACACCACCTGATACAATTCGATTTCATGTCCTCTCCATAAGTCGCAAATTGATTCACCACGAAGACACGAAGTACACGAAGAAAAACATGCTAAAACTTCGTGCTCTTCGTGTCTTCGTGGTGATATGTATGAAGTTGATGCGAATTGGATTAGCGATAACGCAACCCAAACCAACTAATTCTAATCAAAATTTCTGCCCGGAACATTTCTTGGTTTTGGTGTTGAAATTGCCGCAACTGATTGGCGGTGTCCAGTCGGCAATGATGGGTTTGCTTTCCGGCAGGAAATCAGACCAGGCATCACCTTCGACCAGTTTGTTGGTTTGCCAGACAGTCAATAACTGGCCGTCATCCTGAATCTCGCCGATAAATACCGGTTTGGTGATATGGTGGTTAGGAAGCATTTTGGAGGTGCCGCCAGTGAGGTTTGGAAACTCAATCCCAATGATCGCTTTTTGTACGGCTTCAGGATCAGTCGTACCGGCTTTTTCCACCGCTTTCACCCACATGTTAAACCCGATATAGTGCGCTTCCATTGGATCATTGGTCACGCGTTTTGGATTTTTGATAAAGTCATGCCATTGCTTGATAAAAGCGGCATTTTTAGTGGTATCGATACTCATGAAGTAGTTCCATGCAGCCAGATGACCGACCAGCGGTTTGGTGTCCATACCCGACAACTCTTCTTCACCCACCGAAAACGCGATGACAGGAATTTTTTCTGCAGAAATGCCCTGATTACCCAATTCCTTGTAAAACGGTATGTTGGCGTCACCGTTAATGGTCGAAACAACAGCCGTTTTCTTGGTCGAAGAGCCGAATTTCTTGATGTCCGCAACGATACTTTGCCAGTCAGAATGACCGAAAGGCGTGTAATTAATCATAATATCCTTCTTGGCTACCCCTTTGGCTCTCAGATACGCTTCAAGAATTTTGTTGGTCGTGCGTGGATACACATAATCAGTCCCGGCCAGCACCCAGCGTTTAACTTTTAAATCGTTCATCAAATAATCAATCGCCGGAATAGCCTGCTGATTGGGCGCAGCGCCGGTATAAAAGACATTTTTGGACGACTCCTCACCTTCATACTGAACCGGGTAGAAAAGCAAGCCATTGAGCTCTTCTAAAACCGGCAAGACTGACTTGCGCGACACCGAAGTCCAGCAACCAAAGATGGCGGCGACTTTATCCTTGGTCAGCAGTTCACGGGCTTTTTCCGCAAACAACGGCCAATTGGAAGCCGGATCGACGACCACCGCTTCGAGTTTTTTGCCGAGCAAACCGCCTTTTTTGTTCTGTTCGTCAATTAACATGAGCATGGTGTCTTTCAGCGTGGTTTCGCTGATCGCCATCGTACCGGACAATGAGTGCAGGACGCCCACTTTGATGGTGTCTTCGGCGTGGACGGCGGCGGCGAATACCATCGCCGCCATGGCGATGGGGGCAAGCAGGCTTTTCGCTCCGAATTTTCGTAAAATGATGTTAAACATGATTTGATTCCTTAGCTTCATTTGAATAGTCGATTAAATTTGGATCTGAACGCCGAGCTTGATCGCGTTGATGAAGGTTCCGTTCGCGGCCGGATTCCAGATGGGACCCCCGCCAGAAAGGTCGCCACCTTGCCATAACAGTGAGAGGCGTGCGTTGTGGCCGTCGATGACGTAGTTTACCCCGCCTTCATACTCGCTTTGAGAAGGCCCGTTTTGTGTATAGACTTCGGTGTACATGACATAGGGCTGGAACTGGCCAATTCCGATTTTTTGGGGGATCAGATAAAGCAGGTTGGTGTTGAAGGAGTTGCCTTGGAATCCGGTTGTGAGGCCGCCGCCGCCGCCGCCGACGAGGAAGGTATTGGTGTTGGTGCCGGGGCCTGGGGCACCGTTGGGATAGCCGATGCCGAAATGCTTGTATTCGCCGTTGAAGGTCAGCACGCCCATATTATCGGGTATTAACTTTTCGAACTTTACGTCACCGCCGAGGAGCGTGAAATTGCCCGGGCGTTCAAAACTTCCCGCGCCGTCCTCCTGATACTGGCCAAAGCCGGCCACGGTAAGCACATCGCCGTCGGCACCGTAGGCGGTGCCACCGGTGTAGTAGCCCGGCGCATTCTCCACCGACAGTATATTGTAGGCGATACGAGTGGCGTAAAGCAGATTGCTGTCGACATTGGCGGTTGGCCCTCCAGTCGTGTAATTAGTGCGTTTCAAGCCCTCGAACGCGCCGAATACATATTTCAGATGGCCGTCGAACGCGGAGCCCCAGAAGTTGACGCCTTCGTCACGGCCGAAGGTGCCGGCATCCGGCCCCGGCAGCACATTCTGAATAGTCGAATCGGACGGCTCGAATGGCATCTTGAATGGTTCATAGGTGGCGCTGTAGAAAGGCCCGTTCATTTCGATACGACCTTCGGGCACCAGTTGGCGGCCGCCCCAGAGATTGATGTAGGGATTGTATTCAA
>JAQTMV010000036.1 GCA_028714175.1 Methylococcales bacterium | reverse complement strand
GACGCTCTTCCGATCTTATTTAAACTGTGGTTAGCCAGTCCGGGTTTGCTACGCTGACTCGGACTGCTTAAAGGTAGCGTAACAGGCATGATAATGAAATTAAAAACGAAAAATATACTGACAAGCTTGGTTTTAATCTCAATTGCCGTCGCTATTTATGTTTTAGTGGTAATAAAAGCAGTTTCTCAATGAATAACGATACCCATCAAAAGAATGTCAAATTAGTTCGTACCTTGGCGCTTGTTGCTGTAGGCATGTTTGGTTTTGGCTATGCCCTGGTTCCTCTTTATGATGTGATGTGTGATTTGGTATTTAAGAAAGAGAAACCGGGCATACCTGTAGCTGCTGAAGAAATTATCTACAACGTCGATAAAAACAGGGAAGTTACCGTGGAATTTATGACTACGGTAAATCAATCTGCGCCCATGCTGTTTCGTTCAGAAACTAAAAAAATGAAAATTCATCCGGGCGAATACATAACGGTGTATTTTTATGCCGAAAACAAAACAGATAAAATAATGGTAGCCCAGGCAATTCCAAGTATTTCACCCGGGCCCGCTGCTGAATATTTTAAAAAAACCGAGTGTTTTTGTTTTACAGAACAAACATTCAAGGCGCGAGAAGGTAAAACCATGCCGGTGCGTTTTGTTGTTAATCCCGAGATACCTGAACAATATAAAACAATCACACTTGCCTATACATTTTTTGATAATACTGAAACCTCAGTGAAAAAATAAGAGAGGAATTTTATGTCTACAACTGGCGCTTATTACATTCCGCATAAAGCCACCTGGCCAGTAATTGGTACCGCCGGCCTGGTTACGATGCTAGCTGGATTTGCAAATTATTTGAATGGCTCTTCGATAGGACCGACTTTAATGGTGCTTGGTCTGGTAATATTCATTATCATGCTGGCCGGCTGGTTTACGTTACAGGCTACCGAAAGTGAATCAGGCATGTACAGTACTCAGGTAGGTATTTCCTACCGCATGGGTATGATGTGGTTTATTTTTTCAGAGATCATGTTTTTTGCTGTTTTTTTCGGAACGCTTTGGTATACCCGTAATTTATCAGTGCCGTGGCTGGGCGGAGAAGGTACCGGTGCTGCGACTAAAGAACTGCTTTGGCCTTCATTTGACGCAATCTGGCCGACTAATGGCCCCAAAGGACTCGGCGTTGATGCGTCTGGAGCCAGAATATCCGGCGCTGAATTTGAGTCTATGGGAGCATGGGGGGTGCCGTTTCTGAATACCCTGATTCTGTTAAGCAGTGGTGTCACCGTAACTTGGGCACATCATGGCTTGCTTGCAAAAAATCGTGATCAGTTGATTAAAGGTTTAATCGCAACAGTTGCATTAGGTTTCTTGTTCGTATCGTTGCAGGCATACGAGTATCACGAAGCTTATACCGAAATGGGCTTGACCTTGGGATCAGGTATCTATGGCTCAACTTTCTTTATGCTGACGGGTTTCCACGGTCTCCATGTTAGTATAGGGGCTATTATCCTGAGTGTGGTTTTATTTCGTAGCTGGAAAGGCCACTTCAAACCTGAAAACCACTTCGCTTTTGAAGCTGCGGCATGGTACTGGCATTTTGTTGACGTGGTATGGTTAGGCTTGTTTATCTTTGTTTATTTGATGTAGTAGGTTATACATGTCTGCCCATGTCTGCGAGACATCCAAATGCTTGAACTGAAGACCATAGCCCTATTCCTCATTACTGCCGGATCTTTGGTTGCGTTGACGGGAATGGCAATTGTCATGTTTGCGCCCTAACATGCGTAATAAATTGCTCCAGCATACGCCAAAAAGATACGCTTTTTGTTTTCAGTAAACTTAACAATTATACAACAATGTATAAAAAAGCGTTGTCTGTGGCAACGCTTTTTTTTGTTCGTAGAATTAGCGGATTCCCGCTATTTGAGTTGTTCGGATATTGCCGGTTTTTTCGCTTGCATCTTCACTCCAAGGCCGTGAGGTTTGAATATACCTGTGGCAACAGCAATAAAAACAAAAATAAACAGCAGGATTGAAAGAGTAATACGAAAAGTCAGCGCTTTAACGGTTTTTTCGGATTGTTCTTCGGTTTTATGTTTAACCAGGTGAAACAAGGCGGAGCCGAGACTGATAATTATCAGAATAAAGGCAATAATGACGACGCTTTTGATAATCATGTTAGAGTTATGCTTGGTAGTAAAGTATTTCTATTTTCGGTTATTAATGCGTTTGTGCCAATAGGTTAGAGAAAAAATGCATGATTATTAAAACGGGGCACTATTCAATAAAGTTTGAAAAAGGCACAACACTGGCTTACCTTTGTTTGTTAGGGCTGTTACTTGCACTGGGAACCTGGCAGTTAGGCCGCGCACAAGAAAAACGGGCATTTCTTGAACAGCAGGAACAAGGTTCAGCCTCTGGAAGCATAGAGCTGTCTGCTGCCATTGAAATTGATGCGAACGCAGTCCGGTATAAAAAAGTAAAAGTAACCGGACATTATGATCAAATGCATCAATTCTTGATAGATAATCAAATCAGTGATGGCAAAGCGGGCTATTTTGTCTTAACCCCGTTGGTGTTACAAGGGCAAGCCAAGGCGGTTTTGGTCAACAGGGGCTGGATGCCTTTAAATAAAGACAGGGAGATTTTGCCGGATGTGCATATCAAGGAACAACAAACAGTGGTTACCGGCCATATTAATCGTTTTCCTGCTGTCGGTATAAAACTGGCAGGGGCGGAAACACCGACAAACACCTGGCCATCCGTGGTACAGGTAGTTGACAGTCAAGTTTTGGCCAAAAAACTGGCTTATCCATTATTTCCATTTCAAATAGAGCTGGATAAAAGCTCGCCTGAAGGCTATAAGCGGGAATGGCAAAAAACCGCAATTATGCTGCCGGAACAACATACAGCCTACGCGATTCAATGGTTTGCGTTGGCATTAACGCTCACAATACTATTTTTTGGGTACAGTTGTAAAAAGAATGATGATTAATCAGCAGAAAAAAAATCGAATATTGATTCTGGCTATTTTTGGGATGACCATTATTCCCTTTTTAATTGCCTGGGGATTAAAAGAAAATCCGGGACTGGTAAAGGGTACAACCAATAGAGGGCGATTGATCATCCCGCCGGTGACAACTGAACGAACTGATTTTAGCGGTTTTGATCCCTTTTCCGTTGCCAACATGGCTGAACTCCGCGGACACTGGCTGATAGCCAATGTGATTCCAAATACCGCTTGTTATGAAATCTGTCTTGATGCGCTGCTTAAGACCAAACAGTTACGACTCATGTTGAATAAGGAGTTACCCCGCACGCGACGTATCGTTATTGTTCTTAAAGAACCTTCAGCAGAAGCGGCAAATCAATGGTGGTTGAAGGATACGCTATTATGGAGACTGCGCCGTACAGAAAATAAAGAGGATAATGCGCTATTTTTGAGCTTGTTGCGCGAAGAAAACAGAATCGACGACGCGCTGATAACAAAATTAATCGGTAATGAAAACCGGGAATTTGCACTTAATTCCGAACTGATCCGGGTTAAGCCTAATGCAACGCTGGTTAAAAAAATCACTGGAATCAGACAAGGCAATATACCCGATGGAATACTCTTTTTAATAGATCCGCTAGGTAATTTAATAATGCAATATGAACCGGGGTTCGATACTTACAAAGTAAAAGATGATCTTATGCACCTGCTGAGAATTTCACAAATTGGTTAGTGTAGCGCCTGTTTTAAGGCAACTGTGTATTTATCAATATATTTGTTCATCAATCCACATATAAAAATAGGCTCTGCACAGGTGGGAAACAAAATGTTTAGAAAAATAACACTATTTGGCGTTGTCTTGGCGCTGGTAGTGATTGTATTGGGCTCGTACGTTCGTCTTTCAGGCGCTGAACCGGCATTATCCCATCAAGGTTTTATTAAGCTCTTGCAAGAAGACGGACATGTTTACCTGGCAACTGCCCTCGGTATTTTGGTTTTTTTGCTGGGTTTGTTCTCATGGAATCAGCAACAATGCCGTTTAGCGGCAATGACGACTTCATGCATGCTAATTATCCTCGTTGGTTTACAGGCGGCTTTGGAATTCTGGGCTAAAACCATACATATGATGCCTATCGTGATAACCATTCAGGTAGTGCTGGGCATGTTAACCTTCTGGCTGCTTTTTTGGCTGTATTTACGTGTAAATCCGGCAATAGCAGGCAGACGACAAGCGCATACGGGTCTTGCAAATTTTGCCTGTTTTGCCATACTGGTTTTATTGATGCAGATAATTTCCGGTGTCTGGGTCAGCTCTAATCATGCAGCTTTGGCCTGTACAGGATTTCCACAGTGTAATGGTCAGTGGATGCCTGAAGCTGATTTTCTGAACGCGTTGAGTTTATTTAAGGGATTATTGACAGGTTATACCGGCGTTATTTCATTCGATGCACAGGTGGCGGCCAACTGGCTGCATAGAGTCGGTGCGTTGTTGTGCTTTGTGTTGCTCAGTTTGCTGATGTTTATCGCAACAGCAAAAAATTCACCAAAACCTGTTAGAACAGTCGGTATATGGTTAGGCGTGTTGCTGTTTGTACAGATTGGCCTGGGGATTATTGGCGTTAATCAGGGTATGCTTTTATGGGCCGCCATAGCGCATCATGCTGTCGCGGCATTATTAATGCTGCCAGTGATCGCCATCAGTTTTTACAGCCAATACGGAACAGCGGAAACACAGCTACCCGTTATAGAAGCAGCGCCGAGGCAAGAATTTGTTGAAACCGGTGTAATTGCCGCTCCTGCTGTTAAGTATGTTGAGGAAATTTATGTAGAACCCGCACCTGAGTCACTTTACGCCCGTCTCAAGTCGCAGTTAAAACGAACCCGTTCCGGGCTTCATGGCATACTGTCCAGCTTGCCTATAGGCCAGAAAGACATTAACGACGATTTACTGGAGGAAATTGAAGCCAGCCTAATAATGGCTGATGTGGGTGTTGACGCTACCACAGCAATTATCAGACATTTGACGCAACGTGTTGAGCGGCATCAGTTGAACGATGGCTTGGCATTATCAGCTGCCTTAAAACAAGAATTGCTGAGCATACTTGAGCCTTGCAGCAAAACTCTGCAAATCCCTGAACAGGATAAACCATTTGTTATTTTGGTTGTTGGTGTTAATGGCGCAGGTAAAACCACGACTATCGGTAAATTGGCCAAGCGTCTGCAGGCGCAAGGCCATAGCGTTATGCTGGCGGCAGGAGATACTTTTAGAGCAGCTGCTGTTGAGCAGTTGCAAGTTTGGGGCGCACGTAATAATATCCCTGTGGTGGCTCAACAAACCGGAGCAGATTCGGCGTCGGTTATTTATGATGGCATACAATCTGCGCAGGCCAAAGGCATAGATGTATTGATTGCTGATACGGCAGGCCGCTTGCACACTAAATCGAATTTAATGGATGAGTTGAAAAAAGTTAAACGGATTATGGGTAAACTGGATGAAACAGCGCCTCATGAAGTGCTGCTGGTATTGGATGCCGGCACCGGGCAAAATGCCTTGTCCCAGGCAAAACTATTTAATGAAACGGTCGCTTTAACGGGGTTGGTGTTGACAAAACTGGACGGCACGGCAAAAGGCGGCGTTATATTTGCCTTGGCTAAACAGACGGGACTTCCGATTCGTTATATAGGCATAGGCGAGGGGATTGATGATTTGCAGGATTTTAATGCAGAATTATTTGTAGATGCCTTGTTTGTCAAGGACTAAAACCATGTTGAAGTTTGATAATGTAACCAAACGCTATCCTGAAACAGGCGATGTCTTGCGTAATGTCAGTTTTCATTTACGGCGTGGCGAAATCGCTTTTCTTACCGGTCATTCAGGAGCCGGGAAAAGTACGTTGTTAAGATTGATTACCACAATGGAGCGCTGCAGCCGGGGGCAGATTTTATTGGATGGTCAAGATCTCAGTTATGCCAAGGAAAAACAGCTGCCTTTTATACGAAGGAAAATGGGGGTTATCTATCAGGATTACAAGCTGCTTCAGGATAGAACTGTTTTTGATAATGTGGCACTGCCGTTAGTGATAGCCGGTTACGGACACCATGAAATCGCTCGCAGGGTACGCGCAGCGCTGGATAAAGTCAGCTTATCGGGCAAAGAAAAAAAATACCCTCTGGCCTTATCCGGCGGCGAGCAACAGCGCGTCGGAATTGCAAGAGCTGTCGTAAACAAGCCGCCAATCATTATAGCGGATGAGCCAACCGGGAACCTCGATCCGGAATTATCCGCAGAAATCATGTTTTTATTTGGGCAGTTTCAACAAGTCGGCGTTACAGTATTGATCGCCTCGCATGATATCTCTTTGATCACACAACTTAACCATCGCGTATTAAAGCTGGATCATGGTCAACTGGTTTCGAGTTAAGCCATGAAACAGGGTAATAAAAACTATATCCGCAAAGGCCGGCCTATCAAGCCGGTAAGACACGATACCCGGCAAACTAAAACCGCTGGCGGTAATTTTGTCGATAAATTACACGCCTATCGTGATCTTCATGCACATGCCTTGTTTTCAAGTCTTGGCCGCCTGGTAGCCTCGCCATTTACCTCGATAATGACGATAACTGTTTTGGCTATCGCGATTTCGCTTGCCAGCGGTTTTTATATTTTAGTGGTGAATCTTCAGCAATTAACGGGTAATTTAGAAACCAGTAATC
Source organism: Methylococcales bacterium (assembly GCA_028714175.1). GTDB lineage: Bacteria > Pseudomonadota > Gammaproteobacteria > Methylococcales > Methylomonadaceae > JAGXGJ01. Next base: position 23,486 of record JAQTMV010000036.1, on the reverse strand, counting down.
AAATCTCCCTGTTTCTCAGGGATGATGTTTCTGATGCACACGCCAATAAACTGGCCGACAACATTAGAAAAAATACCAAGGTCCAGAGCGTTAAGTTGATTACCAGGGAGCAAGGGTTAGCTGAATTTAAAACCTATAGCAGCTTCGGCGCAGCAATTAATGCACTGGAAACGAATCCCTTGCCTATCGTCATTCAGGTATTACCTAAAAACTCTCTGGAAGACAAGCAAGGACTCGAGGATCTGCTGGAAAATTTCCAGCGATCCCCGGAAGTCGATTTTGCCCAGGTTGATCTGCAATGGGTTGAACGTCTACAGTCTATTATGGCTGTTGCACGCCTTTTTGCTATTTTATTAAACCTGATGTTGGGGATTGCAGTATTGTTCGTAATCGGCAATACGATTCGATTGGAATTGCATAATCGGCATGATGAAGTGGTGATTGCCAAATTGGTTGGGGCCACAAATTCATTCATTCAGAGACCGTTTTTATATAGCGGTTTCTGGATAGGTTTTATTTCAGGCGTAGCAGCGTGGTTTATTGTGACCGTGCTGATGCTGATATTAAGACAGCCGGTTGAAAAACTCTCGGGGCTATACGAGGGCGGTTTTCATCTGCTGTTTTTAAGTTTCACAGATACGCTGGCGTTGATTTTTATTTCATCGGTATTAGGCGTATTAGGTTCATGGTCTGTGCTTACTTATCAACTTCGGCAGTTGAAACCCGAGTAAAATAGATATACTGCAAAAATTATTAGCACTCTGATCTTGAGAGTGCTAAAATTTAATGAAAGTATTTATCCAGGAGGTACCATGAGTAACGCATTGGTTTTACCCGTTAATTTATCAGTTGGAACGTTTGACGCTTATTTAAATCTGGTCAGACAGATGCCCAGATTGACATCCGATCAGGAACGTGAATTAACGTTAAGATTTAGAGATCACGGCGATTTGGAAGCAGCACGCGAACTGGTCATGACCAATTTGCGCTTTGTCGTTCATGTCGCCAGGGGCTATAGTGGTTACGGTTTATCCATGCCGGATATTATTCAGGAAGGCAATATCGGACTAATGAAAGCCGTTAAGCGTTTTGATCCTGATATAGGCGTGCGTCTGGTGTCATTTGCAGTGCACTGGATTAAAGCCGAAATTCACGAGTATGTGATTAAAAACTGGGGTATAGTCAAAGTTGCGACAACCAAAGCGCAACGCAAACTTTTTTTCAATCTGCGTAAATCGAAACAGGATATAGGCTGGTTATCGAATGACGAAGCGATAGCTATTGCCGAAGACCTCAATGTTGAATTGAGTGACGTTTACGAAATGGAAAAGCGTTTGGGCAGCCCGGATATGTCGTTCGATATGCCTGTCGATGAGCAGGAAGATGACAGCTATGCGGCGCCTGCCAATTATCTTCAGCAGCACGGCACTGACCCCTCTGTATTGCTGGAAAATGCAAATTGGGAGGAGCATGGTCAGGACTTATTAGCAGAGGCGTTGGCGGAACTGGATGAACGCAGTTTGGATATTCTTTCAAGCCGTTGGCTGGCGGATAAAAAGGCCACGTTACATGAGCTTGCCGAGCGCTACAGTGTGTCTGCCGAAAGAATCAGGCAATTAGAACAAAATGCAATGAAAAAACTCAAAGCAGCAGTAGTGCTTGAAGCCTGACAGGTAACAATCGAAATTAATTATTATAAAGGCTTAACGATTTAATCGTTAAGCCTTTTTCAATTACGGTTTGATAAAACTCCAGTACTGTAGTAACCTTAAATGATAAACTGTGAGCGTCCTTATTTTGTTAGCTATAACCTTATAGATCCAGGCCCCACTTCCAAAGCCTCTATTGCCCTCCCGACAACTCCTCATTTTCCAAGTTCAACAACAAAATGAGCAGGCCTTTTAAAATACTATCTCAACGAAATTAAAGATTTTATGGAAGAACTATTTATCGGTTGGCTTAAGGAATACGGTTACGTTATTTTGTACCTGTGGAGCATACTGGAAGGAGAAATGGGACTGATAATGGGTGGAATCATGTCTCATACCGGGGACATGCAGTACTTCATGACGGTTTTTGTGGCGGGCTTGGGCGGTTTCACCGGCGATCAAATTTATTTTTACATTGGCCGCTTTAATAAAGGCTTTATTCAGCGCAAACTCCATAAACAGCGGCTTAAATTTGCGATTGCGCATTTACTGTTAAAAAAATACGGTTGGCCCATTATTTTTATGCAGCGCTATATGTATGGTTTGCGCACCGTCATTCCGATGTCTATTGGTATTACCAAATATTCGGTAAAAAAGTTTGCCTTCATTAACCTTATTAGTGCGTGGGTATGGGCTGCGGTTACCGTAACGCCTGCTTATTATTATGGCGCGGAAATATTAAGCTTATTGGCCTATGCCAAAGAGCATTGGTATTTTGCGCTGCCAATAGCGGGAGGATTTCTTTATGGCGTTTATGCCTACTTTCAAAAACTGGAGCGGCATTTCTTGCAAAAACGGACTGGCCGTTTTTCGAACTTATAGCTCGCAGGGCAAATTTCGCGATAGCAAACCGCCACCACTCTCAAATTCAAGGTGGGTTGCATCTTTTCGCAACCCGACACATGAGTGCCGTAAATGTTGGTTTGGAACAGCATCAACCTACGCTGCTTTGCATGTTATCCGGCTTGGAAACACCAAGCTTGAAAATTATTCATTGTCTAATTAAGATGGGAAAGAGTATATAATATTTGAATCCAGGTAATAACTTGTCCTATCAGAATTTATAGGAGATGTGGTGCCAATAATTACCAGACCTCGCTATAGAATCAATAGAATCAATCGAGCCCGACCCTGAGGTATCCCCACAAAATACTTCACTGAATCAATACATTAAACACATTTAAACGACAAGCTAAAGCGTTATTGCCCATTCTAATTGAGAACCGCCGAAATACTATATATCTACTTTTTTATTACAAAACATAAAGTTAAGTGTGATTATTTAGAATTTATTGGAACCAAAACTATTGTAACTTGTTGATTGTAGGTTGAGATTTGTGGGGATACCTCAGAGCCCGACCCCATAATTGTGGAACACTAAGGCTGTGCCGATGAATGTGTCAAATGTTACAACCTTGTCTTGAGTTGAGCCGCCAATTCAAGAATAAGGATTCAGAAATGATAAGAAAGTACGTAAGGCACCAAGAAGACAAGTAGTTTTTTAAATTAACAGACGGATTGACGCTCAACTCTCAAGCTTGCCTTCTATGAAGGGCAGCAACACGTTATTGAAGCGCAGCCGGGATAGCATATGAAAACGATCCCCTAATACCTTACGAACCAGCCGCCACAGACTCTGGTTGCTTCCACCAACTATCCGTAACGGCCAGCAGTGGTGTTGCGGGAAAATAGTGCCCGATGTCAATCAACATCTGTCCTGCCAGTTCCAATTCAGTCTGAAAAGGCACAACTGTGCCTTTAATTTTTGCGGTAACCTTGTCCGCGTCAATAGTTTTCCTGGCGTGGTAAAAACGAAATTCTAAAAACAAACAGGCTCAACGTCCTTTGACTTGCTTCAGCAAACCGACCGGGACAATATTTTGTGCCCACGGATAGTGGCTTTGATTGGCTTTGGCGGCATGATCAAATATCGTCTCGCAACCGAAGATATTTTCCCTACCTTGGGATTGATCAAGTCGTCCAAGGCCAGCAACAGCCGACAATCTGTTTCAAAGGATGGTATCAATCCTCAAACAGTAGACATAAGCTTTTGCCAGGGCAATCAAGCCAGTGCCTGATTTGCAACACGTCAAGCTAGTTAACTTGATCACACAACAAAAAGGAAAAAGAAAAGTTAGTGAAATTCATTCATACTGCAGACATACACCTGGATAGTCCATTAACAGGATTGAGCGCTTATGCTGATGCCCCTGTGGAAATGCTTCGCACAGCGACTCGTGATGCTTTTACCAACTTGATCACCGAAGCTATCGAACAACAGGTTGACTTCATGGTGATTGCCGGGGACCTGTATGATGGCACTTGGAAAGACCACAACACGGGCATTTATTTCTGTAAAGAGATGGGGCGTCTGAAGAAAGCCGGCATTCCGGTTTTCGTGCTGTTCGGCAACCACGATGCCGAAAGTGAAATGACCAAGAAGCTGCAACTGCCTGACAACGTCTTTACCTTCGACACACGAAAACCAAGTACTTTTCGTCTGGAACAGCTAAAGGTTGCCCTGCATGGCCGTAGCTTTAAGGAAAAGGAGACCCTGGAAAATCTCGTGACCGGGTATCCGGCTCCAGTGCCAGGAATGTTCAACATTGGTGTGTTGCACACGGCGCTTGAGGGCAATTCAGCCCACGCGACCTATGCCCCGTGTAGTCTCGACGAACTTCATGCCAAGGGCTACCACTACTGGGCACTGGGTCATGTTCATGAGCATCAAATTTGGGAGGGTGCCTCAACAGTAGTTTTCCCTGGCAACCTTCAGGGGCGTCACATACGAGAGACGGGGCCGCGCGGAGCAATTATCGTCACAGCAGATGAGCATGGCATTCAGGACATTGAGCGACTTTTCGTCGACGTACTCCGCTGGACCAGTCTTGAGGTCAATGTAACCGGATGTAACTCGCTATCGGACGTGGTGGGTGCCATAGGAAAAGAGCTCGAAGGTATCGTAGAAAACAGTCCTTCCACAATCCCCACTGCTGTAAGAGTTACTGTTACCGGCAAGACGCCAGCTCACGGTGACCTTTTCGGGCTGGAGTCGCAGCTGCGTGCAGAGGTCTTGGCATTGGCTGTCGCCATCGGAGCGGAACGGCTTTGGATTGAAAAGGTAAAGGTGAGCACTTCAGCTGCGGATGACGGTGAGGCTGTGCGAGCACGAGCCGATGCGCTATCAGACCTTCAGGATCTTCTTGAGGCTGCTGAAACAGACCAGGGCTTCCTCAAAAGCCTGCAAGAAGATCTTTTGGGCTTGATCAACAAAGCCCCCTTGGAGTTGCAAACCACGGTCCCTTATTTTAAAGCCATCCGCTCTGGCGACCTGGTTGACTTGGTCCGCGAAGTTCGTCCGGGGCTTGTTTCTCATTTAGCCAAGGTAGAGTGAACTGACTATGCGCTTCCACCGCTTAGACCTTATCAAATATGGCAAATTCTCTGACCGCTCTATCGACTTTCCCGCTGCCAAACTGGACTTTCATCTGATTGTCGGTCCCAATGAGGCCGGCAAGTCCACTTTGCGGTCAGCCATTGTTGATTTGTTGTTTGGCATACCCACTCGTTCGCTGCTAAGTTTCCTGCACCCGCTAAACGAACTGCGTTTGGGAGCCTACATCAGCAACACCTCAGGTTCTCTCGAATTTCACCGGGCAAAGGCTCAAAAGCAAACGCTGCGCTCGCCACTGGATACGGTATTGCCAGAAACAGCGCTGACACCGTTCGTGGGCACTGCTGATAGAAATTTCTTTGATCAGATGTTTGGTCTTGATCACACTCGTTTGGTTTCGGGAGGCAATAGCATCCTCAATGCCGAGAACGACGTTGGCCAGATACTGTTTCAATCAGCGGCCGGCGTTGCCAGTCTCGGCAAGATTCGTGATGGACTTGTCGCTGAAGCGGATAAACTTTGGGCCCCGAGAAAAGCGTCTGACAGGGCGTATTACATCGCCGCAGACCAGCTCGAAAAGGCTACTGCCGCTTTAAAGGAAGCCACTGTCCGAACCAAGGTATGGGTGGAGGCCAATAGCAAGGTTGAATCTCTGCAAGAAGCGCTAAGCAGTGAGCGCAATCGCCACCAGCAACTCCAAAGCCAGCGAAGTAGCCTTGAACGCATTCGAAGACTAGCCCCGTTTCTCATGACCCTCAGGGAGAGCGAGAAGAAACTGGCGGAACTTGGCGAGGTGATAGAGCTGCCAATTGATGCCGCTACCACTCTCGCAACGGCAGAGCGGGAACTGGCCATTGCCCAAGAGCGCTTGGAACTGCGAAATGGCGAGGTCGAAAAAACAACGGAGGACTTAGGAAAAATCCATGTGGACGAGGTCATTCTCGAAATGGCTGCCGACATCAGCAAGCTCGATAACCTTCGCCTTCAATACAGCGCCTATGACAGAGATATCGAACGTCGAAAAAAAGAAATTGCCGTTCTTTGGCAAGATGTCTGTGATTCATGCACCCAGCTTGGTTGGACGCCCGAATCTGAAGGCTCTATTGCCCAGCGCCTGCCTACGCTTCTTGTACAACGCGAGCTCAGGCAGCTTGTCCGTGACCATGGCGGAATGATCCAGGCTTTGCGGGCCGCTGAACAGGCCGAAAGGACCAGGTACTCTGAAATTGAATCACTGTCAAAACAACTTGCCGAATTGCAGTCTGGAGAGGTCAAGCCTGCACTTCGTGCTGCTTTAGCACACGCCAAGTCCTTCGGCGACTCAGAGACAACCATCCAGAAGCAACAGAGTACGCTGACCAAGGCGAAGTCAGCGTTGGAAGGCCAATTGCAAGAGTTGGGGCAATGGACCAAGACCTTACCTGATTTAATGGCAATGCAGCCACCTGGCCAAGAAAAAATATCGCGTTTGTTGCAAGACCGGCAGGCTCTTATCGCCGACCGGAAGGCCGAATTAATCCGGCTAAAAACCCAAAAAACAGAGGTTGCCAGGATTGAACTGCAAATCTCCCAGTTTAAAGAGCTTCATCATCCCATAACACAGGAGGCTGTTATTCAAGCGCGACGTGAGCGAGATGCTTCATGGCTTGTTATCAAGACCGGCGAGATTGATCTGCAACAAGAGGGGCAGAAGTTTGAGGCGACGATGGTCTATGCCGACAAAGTTGCTGATGGGCGACTCGACGATATGGAGGAAGCAACGGAGCTGCAAAGTTTGCTTCATCAGCATGAGCGGGAAAAGCAGAGCCTATCAACGGTTGAAGGCCAGTGTGCAAACTTGGACGAAGAACTCCAATTGTTTGATGAGCGATGGGCTCAAGAGGCGGTGAATCTAACTTTGGTCGGCATGCCTTTAGAGGATATTGGTGCATGGATTCTTAAGCGCGAAAAGGCGCTTGCTGCAGCGGCTGTTTATCAAGATAAACAAGATGATTGTGACTTAATTTGCAACTCAGTTACAGAGTCCAGACTTAGCCTCGCCAATGCGTTGCGAGAGACCGGGCTTCAGGCGGTCGAAACTGATAGCCTGTCTGTCCTGTGCGTGCTGGCGGATCGCTTTATCCAAGAAATTGACAGCACCAATGTTCGTCACGAAACGTTATCGGCGCAATTGCTCACCGCGCAGACCCTTGCCACCACGTTAAAGCAAGCCACTGAGGATGCGAAAGCTGAGGAAACCCGTTGGACTGAAGCTTGGTCAACCACGCTTGCAAAGGCTGGGTTATCCTCTGAAAGCGATATTGGAACCGTTGAAGGTGCTCTCGAACTCATCGGTCAAATTGCAGAAAAGCTGGAAAAGATGCATCAGATTCAGGTCGAACGTATCGATGCCATGAATGCCGATCTGAAGGAATTTTCTGTCGAAACCAATCGACTGGCGCAGATTATTGCGCCAGAGCTTAAAGGTCAGTCAGCTGCTCAAATAGCACAAGTCTTGGCAAAGCAGCTAACCCACGTTCGCGAGTCTTATGCGGAAAGTAGTCGGCTTAATGAAGCTTTGCGTATAGCGAATACTCAGGTTCTGGAGGCAAAGGAATCGATACAAACGGCGACGGCGAGCCTGAAGCCCTTGATGGAGAGAGCCGCTGTCGATACAAATGCTTTGTTAACCGAAGCTATCGGTCGTTCTAACGAGCAACGCCGCCTAAATGCGGATATGACCGAGGCCAAGACTAATCTTCTCAATGGTGGTGATGGTCTCACTCGGATGCAAATCGAATCTGAGATTGATGCTGCCAATCTGGTGCAGCTTGCATCCCAGCTCGTACAAATCAATGATGAGCTTGCTGACACAGTGCAGCGACAAACCACCCTTTCGGCTGACAACGCAGACGCCTTACGGGTTTTGTCCGAAATCGGCGGGTCAGACGCAGCATCACAGGCTGAGGCACAACGACAGGAAGCGATTGCTCAAATGTCGGATGTAGCGGAGCGCTACGTGAAAGTATTCACCGCTGGACGCCTGCTCCGTTGGTCTATAGATCGCTACCGGGAAGAGAAGCAGGGGCCGTTGTTGCATCGTGCCGGCTTCATCTTTTCGTTATTGACGTCCGGGTCTTTTCGCAAGCTGATTGTTGATTTTGAGCGGGAACCGATGGTATTGGAGGGGCTGCGGTCGGACGGAAAGCTGGTTGGCATTTCCGGATTGAGCGACGGAACGCGAGATCAGCTTTACCTGGCGCTTCGACTGGCAGCCCTGGAAATGCACCTTGAGCAGGCCATGCCTTTGCCCTTCATCGCAGATGACTTATTTATCAACTACGATGATGCACGATCAAAAGCTGGGTTTGAAGCACTAAAGGCATTGTCCGAACAGACCCAAGTCATCTTCCTTAGCCACCATGATCACTTGATCCCAACGGTTCAAGCCGTTTTTGGCAGACAGGTGAACGTTGTGTTCTTGTGATTCATACGATGCTGGAAATGAGCGACCTGAGAAGTTATAAAAATTTCTTCGTAAATATTTAACAATTTAATCAAACAAGATCATCGATTTATTAAAAAGATCACCAAACCGATGATGGGATTTAAAACCTTTCATTTGGCAAAGGCAACCATTGATGGAATCGAAACCGCCCATATGATTAAATAGCATGGAATCCATGCTATCATTTTAATTATGATAGAATCCTTTAAAGATCGAACCAGTGAATACATATATAATGAGCTGGACTCAATTCAAGATTTCCACCACATACAAAAAAATAGCCTGACTATTCACTCAACTCGGGCTGGAAAAAGTGGCATAGATGGTTTGTCTTCTTATAGGCAACCCAACATTTAACCTTCGAGTTTATTTAAGGCCGTGCTCAAAATTGGCCTAACATTTAGCGCAACCAAGCGCGGCCATTTGGCACTTTATTTATTTTTGAATGCTTTCCTGCCGCGCCCGGTCACCTTTGCATTAAATTTCCCCTATGGCCTATCCCATTGATCGAAAGCTCGTAATCGGCGTTGCATCAAGCGCACTCTTTGATTTGTCTGAGTCACATCAGATATACCTTAGCCGGGGTGTCGATGAATACCGCATTCACCAGGAAAAGAACATCGATAGCCCGTTTGCTAAAGGGGTTGCTTTCCCATTCATCCGGCGTTTTCTTGGCATCAATATGGCTTTCCCCAAACAATTGCCGGTCGAAGTCGTTCTGCTCTCGCGAAATTCGCCTGAAACCGGGTTAAGGGTATTTCGATCCATCAGGCACTACGGCCTTGACATCACTCGCGCCGCATTCATGACCGGGCGTTCGCCGCACGAATACGTGCCGGCGTTCAACGCATCGTTATTTTTGAGCGCTAACGAAGCGGATGTTCAAAAAGCCATCGATGCAAACTACCCCGCTGGAGTGGTGCTTCCTTCCAAGGTATACGACGACGAACTGGATAATGAATTGTGCGTGGCATTCGACTTTGACGGTGTCATTGCCGACGATGAAGCGGAGTCTGTTTATAAGAAGAGTCATGATCTGATTGTATTTCAAGCGCATGAAGCCGAGCGGCAAGCCATTCCGCATCAACCGGGCCCCCTTGCGGATTTGATCAAAAAACTTGCCTTCATGCAAAAGCTGGAGGAGAAGCGGCGCAAGGATGATCCTGAGTACAAGAAAATAGTACGGATTGCGATTATCACGGCAAGAAATGCTCCTGCCCATGAACGGGTTGTCACCACGCTGAAAAGTTGGGGCGTTTCTCCCGATGAGTCGTTCTTCCTGGGTGGAATGGATAAGTCTCGAATACTGACAATCCTGAAGCCTCATATGTTTTTTGACGATCAGCGCAGCCATTTGCAGTCTCCCGCCGGCGACATTCCAATGGTTCACATTCCATTTGGGATAGCGAACAAAATCTAACTGCTCAATAAACCGGACCTGCGAGAACCTCCAGCGAGCCTGTACAGTGTGAAATGGAATATGGGAAATCGTATATAAACTCTCCCGCTACTCGCTTCCGGTTAAATAACCCCGGATGCAATATTATTCAACGGCATCTATGAAAACGCTAACCGTCGCGAAAAACCTTGTTACAATCCTTCCTATTCCCCCAAAGGGTAATAGGCTGTTCGCTATTCAAAAAATAAATTCACAGGATTACGTTATGAAAAAACTTATTGCAGTCTTTATGATAGGTTTGGTTTTGCCTTTTATTGCCTCCGCAGATAAAACACCATGCTGGGGGAAAAATGGAGGAATTTCGCACTGTGAAGGTTCAAAGTTTGTTTGTAATAATGGTAAATATAGCAACTCTAAGAAAATTTGCTCTGGATATGTCAAGAAAAAACACACAAAAAATAAAACCGTTGATGTTTCGGATGTTGACGCCACCAATAGCGAAACCGTTAAAAAAACTGAAATAACGAAGTTAGGAAACATTTTAAAATTGGATTATCAGGGCTTTACCCTGTGGCTCGATTGCAAGAAGCGCGGCGTGGTGAAGTTTCAATACAACGCTCAACATGGCACCGGAAACGAGCCTGGAGCCAAGGGCTTTAAGCTTGATCCAAGCGTACCAAAGGAATGCCAGCAGACCAGTACAGCAGCCTATGGGCATGGCTACGACCATGGCCGTCTGGTACTCGCTAACCATCTCGACTATTCGCCAGAAGCCATCAAGCAAGTTAACTATATGACCAATATCCTGCCGCAATCCTTGCAGATGAAACAAGGTGCATGGCTACTGACCGAACAAATCATCGAATGCTACCGTGATGTTGATAAGTTATTGGTTATCGGTGGCGTGATTTGGGGAGATAATCCGGCTGATGACTATTTCGTAAAGAGCCACGGTGTGAAAACACCGGACGCTTTCTGGAAAGTAGTTATTAGCGGCAACGGACATGATCAACGAGCCATAGCTTGGGTGGCGCCTAATTCTAAAGATGCAACACAAAATAATTTGGACGACTATTTGGTTAGCCTGGGTGAACTGGAAATAATCACGGGCGAGAAAATACCGGTGGCAAATTATCTGAAGAATGATAAGCCCTCTGCTTCATGGATTATACCCGTCGGATGTAAGCGAGGATGATTGAAGGAATCGGCGTTGCGATATTCCTTGTTCACCTTTACATTGACGGCTTCCAAACACGAGGGGACGATTAACGGGTTCTGTTTGCAGAATAAAAATTGAACAGAGGTTGACTCGCGAAATTTCAGGCATAAAAAAAGAGCTTAACGAAATCGTGTAAGCTCTTATATTCTTTATGGTGCCTCGGGCCGGAGTCGAACCGGCACAGCCTTACAGCCGAGGGATTTTAAGTCCCTTGCGTCTACCAATTTCGCCACCGAGGCTTCGGTAACTTTGGTAAGCCGCGTATTATATAGCAACAAAAAAAATAAACTAGGCCTATCTGACATTTTTTAAAATCGCAAGGATTTTTGTTTTTAAAAATAATCGTAAGTTTTATTATGTGGTAACGACTGACTAAGGAAAGTGCACGCTATAATTCCAGCGAATTCATCCTGACTTCGACAAGGTCAGAACGAGGATCTCAGGACGAACGGAATCCTTATTTCAAGTGTAGAAAAAAATAGATGTTAGTTTTTGGAACAAATTACAACGGAAGGCCTAATGGCCCAGTTTTTCTGGCGATTTTGTGATCTCGATATATTCATTAAATTCAAAGAGGAAAAACCCCTAAATGCACATATCCGGTAAAATATCAATTTTCTATATTTTAATGCTTTTAAGCGTTGCTGGCTGTGCTGAGGCAGCTGGTGATAAGCTGATGATAGGCTCTTTTTCATCAGGATCACTGGATCACTGGGAACCCAAGGAATTTAAAGGCCAGACAAAATATCACTTAATTGATATTGCAGGAACTTCGGTATTAAAAGCGGAAAGTGCTGACAGTGCATCAGGTCTGTTTAAGGAGCGGCGTATTGATTTACATAAGACACCGGTTATGAACTGGCGCTGGCGGATTGAAAACCGGCTCGGCAACATCAATGAACAGAGTAAATTAGGCGATGACTATGCTGCAAGGGTATATGTGGTAATCAGCGGTGGTCTTACTTTCTGGCGCACCAAGGCTATCAATTATGTTTGGGCAAGTACCTCGCCTAAAGGTAAAATTTGGCCAAATGCGTTTGCAGGGAACCATGCGATGATGATTGCGCTCAGATCATCAAGCGACCAGAGCGGCGTCTGGTATACAGAGAAACGTAATATACTTGCCGACCTGAAACAACAGTTTGGTGAAGATATACGTTATATTGATGCTGTTGCCATCATGACCGACACTGACAACGCCCACGGTAAAGTAACGGCCTATTACGGCGACATTTTCTTCAGTATTAACTAATTTGGCTCTATGTGAAATACAGTGGGTAATCGAATTTTAACTTTCCACAAAGCAAGTAAATCATATTAATGAAATTGTTGATGTTGCGATAGCCTCTGTCTCGACGTTTAGCCAACTGAATCTTGCTATTGATATTTTCAAGAATGCCGTTAGTGATGCGCGACGTGACGAAATGAACAATACCCGACCAATGCGCTCGGACAGTATTGGCGAACTTCATAAACGCAGGGATCTTGGCTGCGTCCACCTCCCTACACCATTGCCTCAGAAATGCGTTCGCTGCTGGTTTATCGGGCATTTCCCAGAGATCATTGAACAGCACCTTTAAGCGGTAAGCTTCGCCCAGTGTAGGGTAGAGTTTAATCATTTCATCCAGCTCTTTTTTATTTTTTGTCGGATAGGTTCTCGCGGTTCTTTAGAAATGTGTATTTGTGACCTTTCAGAGCATCATGCTCTTTGCGTTCGGCAATGCGCACCTGATTCATGGCCTCGTTGAATAATTTAACAACATGAAACCGGTCAAAAGTAATCTGTGCGGCCGGGAACGAGTCGGCGGCACCGGCAATAAATGACGGTGATAAATCCATGCCGATTTGCTTCACCTGTTCCTTATCAACGCCTTTATTTTCAAGGTGTTGTTGAATACTTTGCAACGTTGCCTTACCATCGCCTTCGGTGACATGAATCACACGGGCTGCATCCAAATCAACGCCCGGCGTGACGTAATGATGGCCTTTTTTGGTCGAGGTTTCATCGACGCCCAACTGGGTTATCGTACCCGGGTCATCGACTGCTTTTGCCTTGCTAATCCAGTAATTAAAGAGGGCCCAGATGCGTTGTGGATTGACCTTCAGTATTTCGGCGACTCGATTGACCGGCATTTCCCGTTCGATCAAGGCTAACAACAAGGCTTCGAATAGCAAGGTAAAACCACTGCCTGGTCGTGCCCAAGGAACGTCAACAGTTAGGTAGTCCCTACAAATAAATGCAGGTGGTAATTATCTGCGATTTTTGACATAGTGCAGCGCAAAACTGTGCACTCAGATCATGAACCTCATACCAACCAAACTGAATACCGAATTAAAATAATTTTTGCCCAAACGCACTTGTCTCTGCTATCAATCTTTAGATAACACCATAACCAAAGACGGTGCATATACGACCCAAAATGATGGCATGGTTCGACAGATGCTGTTTATACAGATGGATGAGTTGTGGTCTTTTTTGAGAAACAAAAACAACCAGTTATGGGTATTTGCTGGTTTTGATGCAGGCTCTCGCTTTTGGATGAACTTTGAATTAGGTAGTCGCACCACGTACACAGCAACCAAACTGGTGAAACAAATAAAACACTACCTCGGCATACTGGCGCAGGCAAATCCATTAAAGATCACGACAGATAAGTTAGCGGCTTACAACAATGCCCTACAATCCGTATTCACGGACATAGACTATGTTTATCTGCAAATTGTCAAGAAACGGATAAATTGGATTAACCTCTTTATTAGCGATTTCATCAAACCAAGCGGATTCCATTTTTATCAATGGCGATTAATTTTTTCTTGTACAAGGCCCCGATCGCCTGTTTAAACACTTTTTTACTGACTCCGAATGCCGCATAAATGGCTTCTGGGGGGCTTTTATCACTTAACATCAGCACGCCGTTATTAGCGTTTAGCTTGATTAATATAGTATCGGTCAGTGCTACCACTTTACCGTAGCCAGGCTGATGAAGGCTGAGATCAATTTTATGATCCTCCCTTATCTGTTTAATATAGCCGTCCAGCTTTTGGCCTTTTTTGACCGGCTGGAACAGTTCATTTTGATACAGCATGCCCCAGCGCGTGTTATTCACAATGGCTTTAACACCCAGTTCGGTTTTGTCAGCGATGATCAATGACACCTTTTGACCGGCTTCAAAATCGGTTGATTCATCGGTGATAAAGCGATCAATCTTGGTCGTGGCGGCAATGCGGTTTTTATCATCGAGAAACACTTTGACCAGGTAAGACTTGCCTACTTCCATCTCGTGGTGCTGCTCACTAAAGGGAACCAGCAAATCCTTGGGCAAACCCCAATCCAGAAAAGCGCCCACATAATTAATCGACACTACTTTCAGCCAGGCGATATCATCGACCTGCGCCAACGGCATTTTGGTAGTGGCCGCCAGATGGCCATCACTGTCAACATAGACAAATACATCCAGGGTATCTCCAACCTGGCAGTTGGCAGACATTTTTTTGTCCGCCAGCAACACTTTTCCTGATGTGCCGTTATCGAGATAGACGTCGGCACCTTGTATTTTAACGACGTTCAGTTTATTAATCTTGCCAATATTTAACATGGAAATACTCAACTGGTAATAACAAAACGCACAGCATCCAGCCTTAAATGCGCTGCCTGAATATTTTCATGGGCCAGCATGGTCATATTTTTGAGTTGCTCAATCTCTTCTGTTTTAATCGCCGGGTTGACTTTTTTCAGCCTGACCAGGCGTTTTATCTCGGCCGTTAGTGAGTCGAGCATCGCTTTAGTTGCATCATCAATGAGCTTTTGCATACCGGCTTTGGCTTTTTGTTCCGCTACAGCCAAAAGCTTCGTAATGGGTAGTCGCTGATTATTAAGAAAGGTTACAATTTGTTGGTTATCAAAGGCTTTGCCGGTTTCCAGCAAACTGCGATGAGCTATGGCTTCCGTTAAATCTTTTTGATGTTGATTGATCAATACCCGGATTGGCGTGTGCGGTAAAAATCGGCCGATTTGTAATTCGGCAGGCGCGCTGCATTCGACAATAAACAAACACTCCAGCAAAAACTGTCCTGCTTTTAAATCGCTGTGTCTAACCACACTGATAGCTGCATTGCCGGTTTCACTGGACAGCACCAGATCCATAGCCGCCGTTACTATCGGGTGTTCCCAGGTCATAAACTGCAATTCTTCACGCGCCAGGGCAATCTGCCGGTTTACAGTCACTGACATGCCATCTTCAGATAAGCCGGGAAAGTGTGAAACACGCAAATGATCGCTGGGGCGAATAATAAAACAATCCGGCGAATGAAATTCGGTATCAATCCCATAGCACTCAAACACAGCTTCCATGTAAGGCCAAAGCACGCCTTCATGTTCATAGGCATTCAGCTGGGCTATCAGGTCGTCTGCCAATTCTTTGCGACACGAGTTCAATTCCAGCAATTGGTCACGGCCATTATGCAATTGTGTTTCAATTTCTGTGCTAAGCGCTCGGGTTTTCGCGATAAACGCATCAATATCGGCCTGATTATTGTTGTGCTGCACTTCTGCCAACTCATCATGCAACATATCGGCAACACGTTGAGCGCCAGAATTATTGCTGCGAAACGCATTAAGCCCTTCGTCATACCATCGATACAAGCAGTGTTGTTCAGTATTTTCCAGGTACGGGATGTGAATCTGGATAATATGTTTCTGACCGATGCGATCAAGGCGGCCTATGCGTTGCTGTAACAGATCGGGGTTGGTCGGTAAATCCCACAGAATCAAGTGATGGACAAATTGAAAGTTTCTGCCTTCGCTGCCGATCTCGGAACAGATCAATAACCGCGCGGAACTTTCCTGATCGGCAAAATAAGCCGCTGCCCGGTCGCGCTCAATAATAGTCATGCCTTCATGAAAAACCGCCGCGGCGATGCCCGCACGATTTTTTAAGGTTTGTTCCAGATCAATAGCGCTTTGTGCATGTTTACAGATTAACAGGGCTTTTTGACCGCGCAGAGACGCACTTGATTGCGTCTTTTTTACTGAAGCGGTCAATTTATCAACCAGCCAGATAAAGCGAGGATCCTGTTGCAAATCGGTATCGTTTTGTTGACCCGTTAAAGCATAACCATAGCGTTCGCGTTCCGGAAAACCCTGCACTGTTTGCCGTGAATTTCTGAATAAAATCCGACCCGTGCCATGATGATCGAGCAATATCTTGATCAGCGCATCACGCGCGTCCTCCGATTTTAAAGGGTCGTTAAGATTTTTCAGCAAGCCGCCGGCATTGTCATCTTTAAGCAGCCTGGTCAGATTTTGCTGGTCTTGCTCATCCAATTTTTGCTCCGCCAGCAACAATTTGGCCGCATTGGCAACGGGTTCAAACAGTCGTTCTTCTTCGACGAACGCAGCAAAACTGTAAAACCGGTCTGGATCCAGCAATCTTAGACGGGCAAAATGGCTTTCCTTGCCTAGCTGCTCAGGTGTGGCGGTCAATAAAATAAGGCTGGGAGATAGCAGGCCCAGTTGCTCAACAAACCGGTATTCGGGGCTCACATCCTGCTCGCTCCATTCAAGATGGTGCGCTTCATCAACAATAACCATATCCCAACCCGCCTGCAAGGCTTGTTGCTGCCGGCGCGGGTAATCGGAAAAAAACCGCTGACTGCATAGAATCAGCTGTTCAGTCAAAAACGGATTATTATTGTCTTCTGTTTCATGATTATCCTGGTCTTCTTCATCCAGGTCGTCATCATTTAGTTCTTCTAGGCAGCGTGCCTCATCAAAAACACTGAAACGCAGATTAAAGCGCCTGAGCATTTCCACCAGCCATTGATGCAGAAGACTTTCTGGCACAATAATCAATACGCGATGAGTCAGGCCGTTGATGAGCCGATGGTGCAAAATCAAACCGGCCTCGATGGTTTTACCCAATCCCACTTCATCTGCCAGCATGATTCTTGGCGCGGACCGGTTTGCCGTCTCGTAAGCAATGTATAACTGATGCGGAATTAATGAAGTCCGCCCCCCCAGCAAGCCTTTAACCGGCGACTGCTGATGCTGTTGCAGTCTGAGCCAGGTTTCATAACGCAGCAGAAACCATGAGCTGGGATCGATTTGACCGATAAACAACCGATCCTGAGGCTTGTTGAACTGGATATGATGATTCAGTTCAATTTCTTCCAGCTGAATTTCTTGTCCGGACTTGTTTTTTCCTACATAAGTTATCAAGCCATCTTTCTCGATCAAACGAGTGACTGTCAGTTTTTCTTCCTCAATCGATTCAATGATGTCGCCTACTGCAAAACTGACACGCGTTAAGGGCGCATTATCGCTTGCATATATGCGTCGTTCGTCACTGGCTAAAAAAAGCACAGTGACGCGTTTAAAACTTACCTCAAGAATAAGACCTAAACCAAGTTCTGATTCGGAATTACTAATCCAGCGCTGGCCGGGGATGAAATCTGCCATTGAGTAAACTGCCATTACCTATCAAAAAAATATTATTATATGCCTTACAGCAAAATTGTTTCGGGTTTTATCGACGCAAAGCAAGCGACTTGCCAGCTTTGAATGTCAGACGATTTAATGCATTCTCAGGCGTTCGCAGCCTTATTTATGTATAACTGTGTCAGAGTCACCTGACACAACGCAGAGGAATGCACAGAGTCGGTCGCAGTGTTGCTGGGATTGCAGCCGGGCAACAAAAAAGCCAGCTTAAAATAGCCACTTCGACAACCGTTGGACTCGGCGAAATCCGGGGACGCTTTTACCGGGGAACAACAAGCTCGACATCCAGATTGCAATCGGCAACCCGCGTCTTTGGTGGCCTTGGGATCAAGGCGAAGCGAATTTGTATTTCCTGGAGATAGCGGTGCTTGCAAACGATAATATTATCGACAGAAAAAAAGCGTTACCTTCGGTTCTCGTGCTGTCATTTACGACAAGAATAAAAAGGTTTGGCTCATTAATGGCGAACATATGTTTTTTTGCGGCACCAATTATACCGCTACGCAATGGTTGAGCAAAATGACCGCACAGCGTTTCGGCCATGATATTGCAATGATGAAAGATGCTAATATCAATATTTTCCGTGTTCACATCCACATCATAAAATCGTTCCCCGAATCGCGCCTGTCGTATAGCTTAAGAAATACCAGGATGCTGCTGGAAACGCACACCATAAACATTGATATCGCCGCCGATAGCGGACGGCAAATCAAAACGCTGGAATGGAAAAATCTCCCCGCAGGGCATTACGAGATCGTCGCCAAAGTGGAAGACGGTAGCGGCAATCATTTGGGGATCAACACCCATAAGTTTGACGTTAAGCGGTGATATAGTTTGTCTTTTATTTGTTCCGATAGCGGCTTTAGCCCACACCAATAAGCAGTAGCCTGTGGTTTAAAACCACCGGCTTTCAGTCATTTTCGCTTTAGTACGCCGAAACCGACCACCAGCTTAAGCTCTGGTGGCTGGTTAATTCTAACTGCGTCAGAGTTCGTTAAGCAGCCATTAAGGTTAAGCATTCTAATATCAGTCAGCAATTATTAATTAACTGATAAATTTAATTTTTTCCCGACTCTTTCTTAACTTAAAAAAATCCCATGAAAAACTTGTATTTTCTAATTTCATTAACGGCAATAGTAGCCCTGTATTCCTCATCCTCTTTCGCTTCCGGGAATGGTCATGGCAAAGGGCATCATAAACATCAAAAGCATCATCACTACCCTCCCGAAGAAGCGAGGTATTATCCGCAACCGGAAACCAGATATTTCCCTCCACCGCCTCAAGATCCGCGTTCTCACCAGGGCTTGGCTGGCGGTGTAGCAGGCAGCGTTTTGGGTTACGAAATTGGCAAGGGTGACCCCATAGCCACAGGACTTGGCGCTGCTGCCGGCTCTTACCTCGGCAACGGGATCGCTGGTAAACGATAATTGATACCCGTTTCTTAAGCTACAAATAACTCATGATGAAATTATCAGACCTTTGTCTTCATTAAGCATGCATTCATGTTTAATCAACAATAATAATTACCAAAGCTTATAACTGAAAGACTGGATTTTGTTGACATATCAATAACTACTTATCGAGAGGAATTTTATGAAAAAATTATTTATTCTAATCCAATTAACTGCCGCTGTAATCCTGTACTCATCCATATCTCATGCTGACCGTGATCATGGCTGGGGAGGTCACGGACATCACGGCTGGGGGCATCATGGTCATCATCACAACAAACACTATTATCCGCAACCACAAATTAACTATTATCCGCAACCCCAAATAAACTACTATCCACCACCACAAATAAATTATTATCCGCAACCGCAAGTTAATTATTATCCTCAACCACAAGTCAATTATTATCCTCAACAACCCCGGTATTCAGGCTACGACCAGCGTTCTCACCAGGGATTAGCTGGGGGTGTTATCGGTAGTGTTTTTGGCTACGAAATTGGTAGCGGCGACCCTGTTGCAGCCGGACTGGGTGCCGCTGCGGGATCTTATCTTGGCAATGGAGTCGGAGGTAGATGGTAAGCCAATAAGCTTAGCAATTAAGAAGACCCTGTTAAACAAATAAAAACATAAATAATAAAACTTCAAAAAACACGGAATTTATTAAGGGAAAACAGTTAGCCACCGTAAATTCCGCGTCCCCTTCCCTCGCAGTGATCATCGTTACGTCGCTTATTAATACTTTTGGTTGCTTGTTTGCCTGTCTAATGTTAAAAATCCAGTAAATACATACAAAATATATGCGATTGAGTATGCAAAAAACTGGACGGAAAACAGCGTTAAGATTATGTTGGCCTATCACTAGGGCCTTTATTCATTAATCACCAGACTTCCAGAATTTAAAAATGACTCTAATGCAAGCCGGGTAGAGTGGTCAGGTTTTTTTTGCTCACCGTTTACAACTAACTATAGGCTAAGACAATGACAAAATACGTTCACGAAAAAACTTATTCCTGTCCAATGCACCCTGAAATAATCCGCAGTGAACCGGGTTCCTGCCCCAAGTGTGGAATGACTCTGGAATCCCGGGACGTTTCAGTGGAGGAAGAGGAAAACCAGGAGCTCACCGATATGAGTCGACGGTTTTGGGTTAGTGCTTTGCTGTCGATACCTTTATTCATTTTGGCGATGGCCCATGACCTGATGCCGGAATTAATTTCTGGTGCCTTCTTTGCCCACCAGTTGCAATGGATTGAATTAGCCTTGGCCACACCGGTCGTTTTGTGGGGCGGCTGGCCGTTTTTTCAGCGCGGCTGGCGTTCCGTCATCAATCGCAATTTAAACATGTTTACGCTGATTGCATTAGGCATCGGCGTCGCCTGGGGTTACAGCATGGCAGCAACGGTTGTGCCGGAGATTTTCCCGTCAACCCTGCGCAACACAGACGGCAGCGTGGCCGTCTATTTCGAGGCCGCCGCCGTTATTACCTCATTGGTATTATTGGGACAAGTGCTGGAATTGCGGGCAAGAAGCCGGACCAGCAATGCGATTAAAATGCTCTTGGGGCTGGCTCCGAAAACGGCGCGCCGGGTTCATGATGACGGCAAGGAAGAAGATATTCCCCTGGAACAGGTACAAGCGGGCGATGTGTTGCGCGTCCGGCCTGGCGAAAAAATTCCTGTTGACGGTGTCGTGCAGCAAGGTTACAGCAGTGTCGATGAATCCATGGTGACCGGCGAACCTATTCCGGTAGAAAAAAATAAAGGGGATCGCCTGATAGGCGCCACCGTCAACAGCACCGGCAGCCTGCTGATGCTCGCCGAGAAGGTCGGCGGCGAAACGCTGCTGGCACGGATCGTGAAGATGGTCAGCGAAGCGCAGCGCAGCCGGGCACCGATCCAGAAACTGGCGGATCTGGTTGCAGCCTGGTTTGTACCGGCCGTGGTAATCATTGCCCTCATCACATTGATTGTCTGGTGGCGGTGGGGGCCGGAACCGCGTTTGGCTCATGCCATTATTAATGCGGTAGCCGTACTCATAATTGCTTGCCCCTGCGCTCTCGGTCTTGCCACGCCGATGTCAATTATGGTTGGAACCGGCCGGGGCGCTCAGCTAGGGGTATTAATTAAAAATGCCGAAGCGCTGGAAATCATGGAAAAAATTGATACCTTGGTGATCGATAAAACCGGCACGCTGACCGAGGGTAAACCCCGTCTCATGTCAGTGAAAGCCGGCAAAAATTTTTCCGAAGAAGAGGTATTGTATCTCGGTGCAAGCCTGGAACGAGCCAGCGAACACCCTCTTGCCGCCGCCATTGTTAAAGGTGCTGAAGAAAAAGGCATCAAACTGAGTGCCGGAGAACAATTTGAATCGGTAACCGGTAAAGGTGTTCATGGCAGGATTTCAGACCGCCAGGTTGAGCTGGGTAATGCCCAATTAATGGCAGCGCAGGCTATCGATACATCGCTTTTAAAAAAACAGGCTGACGAGCTCCGCCTGGAAGGACAGACCGTCATGTTTGTTGCCGTGGACGGGAAGCTCGGCGGATTGATCAGTGTCGCCGATCCCATCAAATCGTCAACGCCGGAAGCACTGAAAGCCCTGCATGAAGCGGGGATAAAAGTCGTCATGCTGACCGGTGATAATAAAACGACAGCCAATGCAGTGGCAAAAAAACTCGGCATAGACCGGGTTGAAGCCGAAGTATTACCCGAACAGAAAACCGAAATTGTCAAACAATTGCAGGCCGAAGGCCATATCGTGGCAATGGCCGGTGACGGTATCAACGATGCACCGGCATTGGCGCAGGCACACGTCGGTATTGCGATGGGTACCGGCACCGATGTCGCAATGGAAAGTGCGGGAGTCACGCTGGTCAAAGGCGATCTGCGCGGCATCGCCCGGTCACGGCTCTTAAGTCAGGCTACGATGAGTAATATCCGCCAGAACCTGTTCTTTGCTTTTATTTACAACGCCCTTGGCGTTCCCGTTGCAGCCGGTGTGCTGTACCCCTTCTTCGGCATTTTGCTGTCACCGATGATTGCGGCGGCAGCGATGAGTTTTAGCTCGGTTTCAGTCATCATGAATGCTTTGCGACTGCGAAAATTGTCGCTTTAAAACATCAATAGTGGCACTATCAATGCCGTAAGCCGTTGCAAACGGCTTCCTGGGCAATACGATAAAGGTTTAGCGCGCTGGTCTTGTCTATGACATGCGCGCTAGACGTGCACCGGACAATGCACTGGACTCCGGAAGAGCTCTGGGCGTAATCTGGGTATGTGGTTGAGGTGGCCTAACGCTTTTTGCATCTGCTCCGCAGTTACAGCTGCCAGCTTTATACGAAAATGAGGTCTCACAATTCAACATATGTTGATAACCTTGATCTTGGTGTAAACTGACCTTTGAAACTGATAATGGAGTTATGAAATGTTTAAAAAGCTAATTGCTACATTCATGGTAATGATTTTGTCCGGCTGCGGCTATAACACGCTGCAATCAGGTGATGAAAACATCAAAGCCGCGTGGGCGGAGGTTTTGAATCAATACCAGCGTCGCGCCGATCTGGTGCCGAATCTGGTGAACGTGGTGAAAGGATACGCGGCGCACGAAAAGGATGTATTGACGGAAGTGACGGAAGCGCGCGCCAGGGTTGGGGCGATGCAAGCCACGCCGGACCTGGTCAATGACGAGGAAGCCTTCAGCAAATTCATTGCTGCACAGGGGCAGATGACCAGCGCGATTTCACGTCTTCTGCTGGTGGCGGAGAATTACCCGCAACTGAAAGCCGATGGCCTGTTCCGCGACTTGCAGGCACAACTGGAAGGCACGGAAAATCGCATTACCGTGGCGCGCAATCGCTATATTGATGCGGTAAAGGAATACAACATTACCGTACGGTCTTTCCCCTCCAACCTCACCGCAATGATGTTTGGCCACAAGACCAAGCCGAGTTTTACCGTAGAAAACGAACAAGCCATTGCGCAGCCACCCAAAGTCGATTTTGGTACGCCGGCACCGGTTGGGGCTCCCGCTAATTAAGGCATTGTCCATGTTGCCATCAGTGCGCTACGGATTCGGCTTATTCCTGCTGCTGTTTTTGGCAGCGGCCTGGGCTCAGATTCCGGTTCCTGAATTATCGCACCGCGTCACCGATCTTACTGCCACACTCAGCGCAGAGCAGGTGAACGCGCTGGAAAATAAATTGGCAGCATTCGAGGCCAAACAGGGCAGCCAGATTGCCGTTCTGATCATTCCTACGACTCAACCCGAAGATATATCCCAATTTGGAATAAGGGTTGCAGACGCATGGAAGATTGGCCGGAAAAACGTCGAT
>JAQTMV010000035.1 GCA_028714175.1 Methylococcales bacterium | reverse complement strand
TGTGGGAGCAAGAAAACATCCCCTATACGGTTCGGAAGAAACGCCAAGTTTTTTTCGACAATATTGGAAGCCAAAAAGCGGGGATAACGTAGCTTGGGCGTAAAGACAGATTTCGACAGCCTAGGCTGGGGCGGCTTTACCACCCAAGACCTGAAGCGCTGCTGCTACATGGCGAGGATTACCGCGCTGATTTATAACTGGTGGAGCTTATTTGTTCGGCTGGCAAACCCGGATCAACATACCGAGGCGGTCACTAGCCGTCCGTTGATGCTCTACGCCATCGGCAAACAGACGCGTCATGCTGGTCAAAATCGCTTGACCATCAGCAGTACGCATGCCGAAGCTGAAAAAGTCGAACAGTGCTATCGCAGGATCGCCGTAGACAGTGTTATAACACAGACTTTTTAACAGAGAATAGCCCGTCGCTGATTCAATCTGCTCTGAGGCGTCACCGGGTTCAACCAGTATAAAGAAGCCATGTTCATCAGGGTTATAAGGTTCTGGATTACAGATGTCAACGAAGCGCTCCCGCAAAAAGGCTTTAATTTCAGGCTGGACAACCCTGGCTGGTTTGCTGAGGATCATTAAGTACAATCATGGGTGTTCTCCTAATTGAGGTGCAAAAAAAAAAGCCCGGAAGTATTACTACCCCCCAGGCTATATGGTGCGACGTTTTCGTATTTATTGAGCTCCTAAATGCCGCCAAAGTCTTTTGTTGTTAAGGTTGTTGAATTTGATGCTCACAAAAGAATACAGCACCAATGCTTACTTCGAGCGCCATGGCAATGGGTGACAAGAAAGGGCCTAAGTATGGAACCTGATTGACAAGTATGCCAATTGCCACACCCAAAGCTACCAGCCAGTTTAACGCCTATTCCTAAGCCCTTCTGTTTGATGACGCATTCGTTCTTTAACGTGGCCATATTCAGCTTCTGTTCAGCAAACGAAGCGTATTGTTGTTCAAGAGTCACAGAAACGTTTGTTTTTAACAACAAAAATTTTTTCTGTGCTACACTTGATTCTATACTTCAGTCAGAAAAGCAGGAAGGTAAAGATGAATAACCAAAATTCAGATGATACTAATAGCGATATTATCGCACCGATGAATCAGGCTTTTGATAATGGCAATTTTTATGGGCTGGAATATGTCCTTGACGAGTTGATTAAAAAAAAGCCGGCTCCTGAAAATCAAAATGTAGTAGATTGGTTCGGTACTACTGATTATTTTGCTTAAATCTTTTTGGGAATTAACCTGGTGGCGGAATGATAGACACTTGTGTAGCTGTACTATTTATAACCGCTATTACGTCATTATCAGTGTGGGAACGGATCGGGGTAAAGGGACTGCGCCCGTTACTGTCTCCTCATTGAAGTGCAAAAAAAGCCAAGGCAATCGCGCTTAAATTATCCCGATGACACGAAGTAAATAATCATTATCCCATCCGGTCTTTAATCGTTTGATTTTGATGCCGACCTTAGAGTTTTTTTCAGCCTTAATCAGAATCAGTGCTATATGCCGGATAACAGCCAGGTTTGCAGCACTATGTCCTTTGCGAGTCCGGTTACTATCTTCATCAAAGGCTATATCAAGAACCCAGTGCAGATTATTTTCAATCGTCCAATACGCTCGCACCACTCGCTCCAATCGCTTCGGGTCATTCGCATCAAGACTACTGATGAAATAGCGTGTTTCCTCTATAACTTTGTCACCGATTTCTCTTTTGGCCGTGACCGCGATAATGCTTTGTAGACTTTTCCAGTCATGCCGTTCTTGTAGCCAAGCTATATCATCTGTCGCACGAATTGAGCGCGTTTCTATCCGACCATGTTCACCATCATAGCTAATAGAGGCAACTGCCGGCGATAAAGACGAAGTAAAAAAATGTTTTAACATCGTCATGCAGGTTGGCCTGATTGCCTTTCAGGCTAAAGACATAGTCGCCACCTTGTTGTTTAATCTGTTCGGCTATTTTCTTTTGGCACCCCATCGCATCGATAGTAATCACGGCTCCGGCTATATCAAGCCGTGAAAGTAGCTTTGGAATGGCGGTGATTTCATTCGATTTATAATCGACTTTAACCAGGCCTAAAACCAGGCAGCCTTCTTTAAAAATCCATATCATCGATTTTGTATAACTTCCTCAAGTTCTCCAGTCGTCCCTCGCTCCTGTTTGAGCAGCTCCTGGATGGGTATTTGGCAGTGATTAAAGATTCGCTCCCGTAAATCGTCAAGCAGTTCGAACACCGCCAACGCTTGTTCAGGCGTCCGGTTTTTGTCGATCAGGAAGTCGAGTCCAGTGTTCAATCCAGAAGGTTGATAATAGTTTTTCATTCTGGACTCCTGGGCGTTGGGGATTTTCTTTTTTTACTGCGCTGTTCGGCTCGCTCCTGTGCCTCTTTCTGGCTATAAGACTTGCCCTTGATGGCCATAATCTCGGCGTTGTGTACCAGTCGATCCATCAATGCCACAACGCAAGCGGCATTGGGGAATACTTCCGACCATTCAGCAAAGGATTTGTTGGTTGTGACCAGCGTGCTTTTTTGTTCGTGCCGGCGGCTGATCAGTTCAAAGAGTAAGTCAGCTAGCTGGTGGAAGTCCAGCCATTGCCCTGTGAGAAGGGAAAATGCAGGCGAAGGCAAGGGTGTCCAAAGAAACTCTAAGTAGCTACCCAACAGGGAAACACGGTTACTGAGCCAATGCGGAATCTGAAGGAAGCCCTAGCCAAATCGGTCATCTAAACGCAAGTGAACCTTCGTAAGGCGGCAACAAGTGGGTAAGGCGCCCGCGACCACCGAAACCCGATATTCTCATCGTAACTTGTTGTTGTATTGAAGGCAGGTAAATCGAGAAAGAGGTGACTATCTTACCCAGTGAAGGGCCGTCGGCTTTGGGTCGGTGTAACTGCGACACCTTTGCTTCGACATCGCTCAGCACAAGAAGCCCTAAGCGCAACAGTAATTGGCTCTTTTCAATAGTACTGACGTGATCGACAATGGAAATGGCACGTCGACGTTGTAAACTCAGAACTTTGATACATCTCACAACTTGTGCGCCAGTGAGCGATTCAGAAATCAGCCCATCGGGACATTCTGTCTACTATTGATAATTCGGAAATCTATCATCCCGTCAATAACCATCGCATCGCCGGGTTCCGGCGGGCCGGGAAAATAGGTGATAAGCAAGCGTTACATGTGATTGTTCATCCGGTCGGGTTGCCGACAAAATTTGGTGGTGGAGCGACGGTCCGCGATAACTCACCAAGCGCATTTTTCCTGGCTAACCTCGACACTTACGGAGGCAACTCGGGATCGCCCGTTTTTAACAGCTCCACTCATGAAGTAGAAGGAATTCTAGTCCGAGGTGAAACAGATTTCGTTCAGCAGGACGGTTGCAATGTGTCGCTTGCCTGCCCGAATACGGGCTGCCGTGTCAAAGACAGCATGCGGACAACCGAGTTCGCAAAGCTCATTCCGGTGACAAGTATGTGGCCTAACGGCAATGTATATTTCTTTGAGGGCTCTCAGTATGATCGATATAACGTGGCAGAGGATAAGGTCGATGCGGGATACCCCAAGCCGATTGCCGGTAACTTGCCGGGATTGTTTACAAGTGACCTCGACGCTTAACAGGGTATTGTTGATTACACAGCCTGACATCATTATGGGTGTCCCATCAGGGGCTGCGCCAGCTTTAAGACTGACGTTTTAATGCTATGGCTGTAGCAATGCCGGGCATACAAAATCCCAGGATCAATAACATGGACAACGAATCACCCTCAACTATCGATTTTGAAGCTGTCGAAAAAAATCTGTCCGCAGCAATTGCCAGTGCGCGGTCACTCGATGATATCGAAACGTGGCTCAAGTCGCAACGGGGCATATAATCGGTACAGTTGGCAGATTATCTCTTAAAATCGAACTCTCCACGGCGGGATTTTATCGTGGAATTTAGTAGAGAGGATGATTCAACAATCAAAAAGATCGTCAATATCTTCGATCCAGGCAATCAACAATTTCAATTCCGCAAACTGCGTGATAACTAATGAATATTCGTTAGGCTGCTTGCTTTTTTGCTATTTCCGCAACGTGGGCTCCCTGGAAACGGGCGATCTTAATTTCGTTCTCTGATGGTTGACGGCTACCGTCGACGCCGGCAAGTGTGCTGGCTCCATAAGGTGATCCACCGGTAATTTCACTCATGTTCATGATCTCCTGGCAGGAATAGGGAACGCCTACAATGATCATTCCGTGATGTAACAAGGTGGTGTGAAACGAGGTGATCGTGGTTTCCTGCCCGCCGTGCTGCGTGCCCGTGGACGTGAACACGCTGCCCACCTTGCCGATCAGGTTGCCGCTCAGCCACAAGCGGCCGGTCCGGTCGAGAAAATTGCGCATCTGCGCGCACATGTTGCCAAAACGTGTCGGCGTGCCAAATATAATGGCGTCATAGTCCGGCAACTCGTCCACCGTCGCAATCGGCGCCGCCTGATCGAGCTTGGCACCGGCCTTTCGTGCCGCCTCTTCCGGTATCAAATCGGGCACGCGCTTGACGGTGACCTCGGTGCCTTCGACGCTGAGCGCGCCTTCAGCAACCGCTTTCGCCATGGTTTCGATGTGGCCATACATGCTGTAGTAAAGAACGAGAATTTTTGCCATGTTGTATCTCCTCATTGTGCGTGGTCGTGATTTAGTCTAGCAAGTAATAATCTGGTTACGCACGTTTTTTTTAAAATATCAATATTCGAACTGCATACGCAATCCGTATAAACACCTATATGGGGTTGTAAGCCCAAACCTTCAAACAGTTGAAAGTCCTCTTATGTGATCAATAAGCCTGCGACAATGGCCCCCACCAAAGTACTACCGACTCTGAGCGCCAAGGCCCGACCGCCAATAACCCATGAAAAAATGCCTTTGATGCCTGAATTTACCGATACGGCAATAAGAATTGCCTTGGCAGCGACTGTGACTTCCAGTCCTTCCTTACTCATTTGTGACATCGAAAGGGTAATGGGATCAACATCCGCCAGACCGGAAGTCGCCGCTAGAAAGTAAGTACCCATATCACCGAAATAAACTTTTAGTAGCTTGGATAGCAACATGATGACGACTAAAAATGCACCGAACTTTAACGCCATTCCTAATTGGAAAGGGTTTTCAAGCGTTACCTCTTCACTGGTTCGGAACCCGCGTGCGTTTCGCCATAATAAAAAAGCAAGAAAATAGGTAAACAAGCACATTACCAGCAGCGCAGGGAGCAATACTCGGAATAATGTTGTATTCATAACCGAGGTTAGCAGAAGGGTGCGAGCAAACATGGTGGCGCAGGCGGTTAAAATGCCGGCCGACAGCACATTTTCCATGTTTGGATATTGCGTTGATAACTTTGATAGATTAAGAGTAACGGCTGTCGAAGAGACTAATCCTCCTAATGCACCGGTAAGCACTGGCCCATGCTGATTACCGACTATCCTGATGGCAAAATAGCCCAGATAAGAAATACCCGCAATCAGCACAACCATCCACCAGATATGATAGGGATTAAAGGCGGCCCAGGGACCATAGCCCTGATCGGGCAGTATCGGGAGCATAACGACCGAGATCAGCAATAGTTTCAACGTTGCATACAATTCTTGCTGCTCCAGTTTTTTCAGCCAACCGTGGAGCAAGGGCTTATAACCGAGCAGTGATGTAATGACTACGGCACTTGCAGAAGCAAGCTTAATATGATCGAAAGCAGTTAACGCGCCCAAAGTAAAGGTAATCAGCGATGCAATGATACTGGTGATGCTGAAATCTTCAAATTTGTTGAGACTTCTACTGTAAGCAAGCAGCAAAACCGATGTCAGTCCCAGAAAAGCAAAACCCATCAATACAGGGTCAATCTGCTGGGCCAGTATGCCCCAAAGTCCGCCCAGCAAGCTAATGAGTCCATAAGTACGCAGCCCGGCAACGCGCATGCCCTCATCCAGGTCACGGGTATGCCAACCGCGTTCCAGGCCGATAAGCAAGCCTATTGCCAACGAAATTCCCAATATCTTGAAGTTTTCCAATTCAATCATTTGCATACAATGTTCAATTGATTCAGTGCTGTACTCGGGGTGTTTTTTAAAAGCCGGCCAAGGATGGAGGGTAACGGAATCTAACCTTAGTATTTCTCCAAATCATGATCCAAAAAAGAGCATTTGAAGATGTGACATTGCCTGCTTAACTTTATATCATAATTAAGAAACATTTCTGTTTGCCTTAGCCAATAAATTGTAATTCAATATACGGAGCCATTGTACACAGATTTAATTACCGGATTTTACCTGGTTAACAACGCCATCAAGCTAAACATTCACTGAATCAGCGAGAATCATAAAATGCTTATAAACGATGTGAATCTAAAACTGAAATTTCTACCAGGGTTGTTTTTGGGCAGCGTGGTTATTATGGGCTTGGCAACATTCGGCAGCTTTTCATCTAAAACCGAAGCAGCCGAGAAGCCGGTGCAGCTATTTGATGGCCTTGGCACGCATCATTATCCGGTATCGACATCGGTTCCTGATGCGCAACGCTATTTCGATCAGGGCTTGATATTAGCATTCGGCTTCAATCATTCGGAAGCCGCGCGCTCGTTTCGGGAAGCCTACCGGCTCGATCCGGACTGTGCGCTCTGCTACTGGGGCGAAGCACTGGTATTAGGGCCGAATATTAACGCTCCGATGGACTCATCCGTTGTACCGCAGGCCTACAAATCGACGCAGCAATCGCAAGCTCTTGCGAATAGTGCAACTGAAAAAGAACAGGCACTGATATCTGCCTTGGCTAAACGCTATAGTAAAACAGCCCCCACCAATCGCAGGCCGCTTGATGAAGCTTATGCGGCAGCGATGCGCGGCGTTGCCCGGCGCTTCCCCGACGACGCCGTTATTGCCGCATTATTTGCCGAATCGCTGATGGATTTACACCCCTGGAATTTCTGGACCAAGCAAGGCGAAGCCCAGCCCTGGACTGCGGAAATCATTGCAACGCTGGAACGCGCCCTGACAATCGATGCCAATAATCCATTAGCCAATCACCTGTATATTCATGCCATGGAAGCATCGCCTTATGCCGCAAAGGCAATCCCCAGCGCACAGCGTTTGCCGTCTCTGGTGCCGGGATCCGGCCATTTGGTGCATATGCCTGCACATATTTATATCCGGGTCGGCCGCTATCGCGATGCGATTTTAGCCAACCAGCGCGCGGTCAGGATTGATCAGGGTTATTTAAGCCATGCCCATGCCGAAAGTATTTATACGATTGCTTATGTCCCGCATAATTACCATTTTTTATGGGCTGCCGCGATTAAAACAGGGCAGCAGCAAATAGCCTCGAAAGCCGCCACCGATGCCGCAGCCCAAGTCAAACCGGAACTGATGCGCGAACCCGGATTCAGCGGCACCTTGCAGCATTTCTATACGCTTCCGCTCTATACGAAAGCGCTGTTCGGCGAATGGGACGCCATTTTAATGGAACCCGCACCGGCGGCGGACCTGCTGTATCCTGCCGGTGTTTGGCATTATGCGCGCGGATTGGCGCTGCTCAGGAAAGGCAAGCCCGTTGAATCCGCACGCGAACTCGAAAAGCTTGAGAAAATCACTAAAGATCCCGCTATCGCCAAACTCACAATTTTCGATTTGAATCCGGTAACACAGATTCTGCAAATAGCCGCGGAAATGCTGCGTGGAGAACTTGCGGCGCAGAACAAGGATTACGACAAAGCAGTTTTCCATCTGCAGCGCGCAGTCGAACTTGAAGACAGCCTTAATTATTCCGAACCCAAAGACTGGTATCTGCCGCCGCGACAGGTGCTTGGGGCAATATTGCTTGAAGCAGGACAAGACGGGAAAGCAGAACTTGCCTATCGGCAGGATTTGCTTTATCACCCGCAAAACGGATGGTCGTTGTTTGGGCTTGCCCTCAGTTTGCGTGACCAGGGGAAAAATCGTGAAGCGGACAGTGTAAATCTGCAATTTGAAGCAGTCTGGACCGATGCCGATGTAACACTGAACGGCTCGCGGTTTTGATGGGAGGCGGCGTCACTTTTTTTGTCGGCTGCTTCACAACGAA
The DNA here is from genome assembly GCA_028714175.1 of Methylococcales bacterium. Taxonomy (GTDB): domain Bacteria; phylum Pseudomonadota; class Gammaproteobacteria; order Methylococcales; family Methylomonadaceae; genus JAGXGJ01. Next base: position 22,516 of record JAQTMV010000035.1, on the reverse strand, counting down.
TCCAAAAGTTTTAACTTTCAATAGCTAAATCCGGGAAACACCACGCCGCCACACAATACAATGCAATCGCCAGAAAAATCAACACAGTAAAGCCGAACTGCATCGCAATCAGGGTTGCCAGTATGGCGCTGATGACAGAGGCGCAGCCGTTAATGCCCCAGATCCAGGGTATCAACGCCGGGGTGGTCTGGCTGATTTTAGCCAGCGCCATCGGAAACGGCATGCCCATACAAAAACCCAGGGGCGCTATCAACAGAATGGAAAACAGATATCGGCCTAGATAGCCGGTTTTCAGCAGAAATCCGGCTATGGACTCAAAGCCGAGACTGTAACTGATACCAAGCAATGATATTACGGCTACCGGCAGCATAATCACCGGTTTTAACGGACTGCGGGACAATTTTTCCGAGAAATAGCTGCCGGCCCCGGCAGTTAGCAGAAATGTACTCAACACCACGGTAATCGCATAAAGCGGATGATGCAGGATCAGGATAAATTTCTGGATAAAGGCAATTTCAATGAACAGAAAGGCTAACCCCAGGCAGAAAAAATACACGAGTATGCGCAGATGACTTCCTGATTCCGGTTTCACGTCAGGCTTTCCTGCCTGACGCCCCTCGGGTAAATGCAAATCTGTTCCAGACAAATTTGTGATGCCCAGATTGCTTTTCCATAGCCGGAGCGGCAACGCGATCAGTAACAGACTGGCTATTATCGCCTGCAGTAACGCCGCAATTAATAATAAATAGCCGCTTTCCAGTAAAAAGATGCCGCCGCTGTCCAATAATGTAAAAATCTCGGGTAAGGTTTGCCATTTAAAAAAATGGAAAAAATAGGGCTTATCGTCTGTCGCAGGTTTGATATTGAATTTGTAATTCTCAATAAAAGCCTTGCCCTGATTGCCCAATAATGCTGTGGCCGCTTCATACAGATAAGGTTGCGACTGGATATTGAAGCGATTGACTTCCGCGTCCGTTATGCCGGGATAATAAACCGGGTCAAAGCTGCGTTCGCTGCAGAATTGTTTTAGCCGGTTGATTTCATCGAGGGAGATAACGCCATTTTTGACAATTAAAGTACTGGTTTGCCAGCTGCGTATCATCATGATGCGCTGGCCGGGTTGCTCGATATTTGCCCGCTTAAGCGCATTGACAACCGTGGCCAGTAATTTGGGCTCATCGCGGGGCGGGATTTTGATCCAGCGGGTAATACTCAGATAACCGCCTAGCCCTAGATGTTGCAGATAGTCCTGTATGGCCTGTTCGGTATATAGATAATTTTCAGCCAGTGAATAAAGACCCGCCGACGCGCCAAACGCATCCAGCAAGGAAATATTGATCAGGTCATAGGTTTTATTCGATGTTGCGACAAATCCACGGGCTTCATCCACATGCAGATTAACATTGGCGCTGGAATAAATTCGGCCGGCAAAATCGGCATATTTTTCCTTGACCAGATCGATGATCTGGGGATTGAGTTCAACAGCATCGATGTGTTTTATGGCGTGAGAGTTTGCCCCGAGAATATCACTGCCGGTGCCGGCACCGAGAATCAGGATATCAGCGTGTTGCTTTAAATGATATGGCAATGCCGATGTGGTTTGCTCCAGATAACTGACCGTTTCAGGTTTGCCATTGTAGCGGGTGATGGCCGTCATATTGTCCGCATCGGTAAAGACGGCAAGTTGCTCCGGTGGTTCAGTCGTGGCATTAATACTGAGCCCTGGCGCATGACGCAGAGGTGTAAGAGCCGTCTTCACAACACTGATCAAACCCAGCGGACTGGATAACCGGTCTATAACTTTGGTACCGGGAATTAAAAGTAATTGGCTCTCACTCTTATAGGGAGAAATAGCCAGCGTAATCCAGCCGGTCGGGGCAAAAATGACCGTTACTCCGATGACAATGCACGCTATAGTCCAGTGGCTGGTATCGACGTGCTGGCCGCGAAAGGCAAAAGCCGATACTATCAGGGTTGCGAGAATACCCGACAAAACCAATACAGTTAATATTTGTTCCGGAAACATCAGAAACAGCAGCAGAATTACCCCCACACTGCCCAAACCCGCTCCAGACAGGTCGGCCGCATAGATGGCAGATACCTGTTCCTTATAGTGATAAAAAGACAATCCAATGACATTGGCTGCAAAAAAGAACGGCAGCGTCAGAATCAGATAGATGTTGCACAAATACAAAAATTGCACCGGTGTCCATAGAATTTCAGCAGGATTGAAAGGAATTTGCTGCGCCAAAAGAAAACAGGTGGGCGCTGAAAAACTGAACAATAGCATGTTAGTCATTATTGCCCAAGGGAAGCCATGCGATAACCGGTCGCGGTTCAGTGCCAGAAAAACCCCGCTGACGCCGTACCCCAACAGCGCCAGACTGATAATCATATAGGCGAAATGATGCCACTGGATAATCGAAAACAGGCGCATCAATAAAATCTCATACGCCAGGGCGGACGCAGAGATAACGGCGATAGCAAACAACAATGGCAAGCCCGGTTTTGTCGTCATTGCTCAATGCTTACCTGTAAGCGGGACAAATCTTACCGGTATAATTTGCCGGGTGGTTACCTTGTTATCAAAATCCTTAATCACTAAAGTCAAATACTGCATAATAAACTGACCGCCCACAGGGATCATCATGCGGCCACCGGGTTTTAGCTGTTTTATTAATGGCGGTGGTATATGGCTTGCAACCGCAGTGACAATAATACCGTCAAAAGGCGCCGCTGTTTCCCAGCCGTAATAACCATCACCGGTTTGGGTATGAACGCTGTTATAACCTGTCCGTTTAAGATTTCCAGCCGCTGTTGCAGCCAGCTCTTCAATAATTTCTATTGTGTAGACGCTATCGACAAGCTCGGCGAGAATCGCCGCCTGATACCCGGAGCCGGTACCGATCTCCAGAACCCGGTCAGTTTTTTTCGGCTTGAGCAGATCGGTCATAATCGCGACGATATAAGGCTGGGAAATAGTCTGCCCATAACCAATAGGGAGCGGCTTGTTTTCATACGCGTAGGGACGTTGATCATCGGGAACAAATTCATGTCTTGGCACCTTGCCTATGGCATCGAGAACCCGCTCATCAAGCGCGCCCCGATCCAGAAATGCTCGGGTACTGACTACATTGACCTTAATGATATTGACCAATTCAAGACGTTGGTGCTGAAAAACATCTTCCGCTATGACATGACTGGAAAACAACAGCAAAATAAGGCCGATGACAATAAGCCAAAAAACAATATGCTTTATTTTTTTCATGTCCGCAATCTCCTGATTTTGCCTGATTGCCACCCTTCGACAAACTCAGGGCGGACAGCGATTGTATTGAATTTATTTACTTTTCCGTTCGTGGTGAGCCCTTCGATAAACTCAGGAGAGCCCTGTCGAATCACATAAATGCTTTTTGCAAGTACCTTGACTGTTTCTGAGTGTGACAATCTGTAGATGTGTTTGTTCGAAAATATGATTTTTTTAACGCTTGCAAGCCTGGCGGGTTAAGTTTATTGTTGAAACTTCCGGGAACTGAGTCTGGTTTAAGGCCATATCCAGGAATGAATATACCCGAATCGCGCAGGATATCGCCTGATTCCAGTGCCGGAATTTATAGGGATGTTGCAAATATACTTTTGCCAATAACTCTCATCTGTGGAGTGATCCATGAATTCAATTAATCAGTCTGTGTTTATCCGCTTAATATTTTTAGTTTCCAGCTGCTTTTATATGACAGCCGCTTTATCCGCCGAAGGAGAACGTAACATGACTTTAATACTCAAATCAGCCGACTTTACCCACCAGGGTGAAATCCCAAAAATTTTTACTTGCGACGGTGATGACAGTTCGCCGGCTTTAAGCTGGACCGGGCTTCCGCAAAACACCAAAAGTCTGGTGCTAATCGTCGATGATCCCGATGCGCCGGATCCGGCCAAGCCCAAAATGATCTGGGTACACTGGCTGCTTTACAACATTCCTCCGACGGTTACGGAACTGCCCAAAGCCGTCGCGGCCACCGCGTTACCAGGCGGCACACTACAAGGCAAAAACGACTGGCAACGAACCGGCTATGGCGGCCCCTGTCCGCCTATTGGCCGGCACCGGTACTTTCATAAGCTCTACGCACTGGATATTGAATTGCCCGATCTGCATCATCCGAACAAGGCGCAGCTGGAAAAGGCGATGGCAGGACATATTATCGAACAGGCAGAACTTATTGGCACTTATCAACGCTAGTAAAATATGTGCACATTATCAATTCGGCGAATTTATTCTTTGACAAGAGGCTCGCCTTAGCGTAGCCGAAGAACTCAGGACTTCGCATCCCTGCTTTATATTGATATTGCTGCTGATGCTTTGTAGCGGCTGCGCTTACTAGCATACGGTGAGGGCAAAATACCCGATCTGGGGCGAAGAGCGCTATCTGAATGCTGATGACACCGGCGCGCAGTCCGGCATATGCAGATTCTCATGCCTGCGCATCCGGATTCCGCCCGAGCCTGTTTGCTGATTGTTCCTGGCATGAACGAACATATCGGCCGATATCGTGATGTCGCCCGACACTTTTCCGCTCGTTTTATCGTCGGAGGCATGGATATGACCGCGCATGGTTTGAGCAATCCGGTGCTGCAAAAGGCACACCAAAGTATCAAAGCCGGTGCATTGGCCTACGATGCCGGACGTGCTTACCTGGAGTAGGCGCAACTGCGGGATTTGCAGCCGATGCGCAATGATCTGGAGCAGGCACTGGATTACCTGATCAAGCGCTGCGACAAATTTTCAGGGAATAGCTCCCGGCCTGTTTTTATCCTGGTATGATTGAACTGGTATCGCTGCCCGGTCTGCGCAACCTGTTTTCGCCGACCGGGCCGGCCTGGGTGGAAGGATACTTAAGCGATTCAAAAGAAGAAAGAATCAGCCAACGCAATGATAATTACATCATACGCCGCTGTGTCATGCGTTATGTGCTGGGAGTTGAACAGGAAATTATCGGGTTCAGGCGCAACATGGCCGAGTTTGATATGCCCTATCTGCTTATCTATTCCGAGACTTAATGGCAGTGTCGCCCTGGATGAAGCTTTAACTTCCAATACTAATCTGATTAAAACTGATTACCTGCGGGTGTTCAGCCTGTGAATCAGGCGCACCGTCCCGGGTCAGCCAGATGGTTTGAAAACCGGCTGCTTTGGCCGCATCCAGTTCTTCTTTAATATCAGATAAAAACAGCAGCTGGTCTGCAGGAATTCCCAGCTGTCCGGCTATTTTGCAATACGATTCCTGTTCTTTTTTGCCGCCGATATGGGTATCGAAATAGCCAGAAAATAACGACGTTAAATCACCGTATTCGGTATTTGCGAATAATAGTTTCTGCGCATATACCGAGCCGGACGAATAGATGTATAAATCCAGTCCTTTGGCTTTCCATGCCTTGAGATTTTCTACGGCATCCGGGTATACATGGCCTTTGAAATCAACTTTTTGATAACCCGCTTCCCATATCAAGCCTTGGAAAGACTTTAACGGCGTGACTTTTTTATCCTCGTCCAGCCAGTGGATTAGCTGTGCGATTAACTGTTCGGTATCGAGTTCCGCGCCAACTTCTTTGCAAGACTCTTCCAACAGTGTTTTAACCTGAGGTTCGTCCGCATGACGGCGGACATAATCAGCCAGATTTGCCCGTGCGTATGGAAACAACACGTCTTTAACAAATGAAAGCGATGATGTTGTGCCTTCAATATCGGTGACGATGGCTTTAATCATGACAGCCCGGCAACGTATTGATCAAATGTTGGAAAAGAGTTGGCAATTTCATTGCCGGTAAAATCAGCTACCCAACCATCGGGCGTGGTAAACAGACGTATCACTTTAAAACAGGGATTTTCACCCATATCAAACCAGTGTGTGGTGTTGGCGGGTACGCTGATTAAATCGCCTTGCTCACACAATATCGCATAGACTTTATCGCCGACATGCAAATAAAACAATCCGCGGCCCTCAATGAAAAAACGCACTTCGAAATCATCATGCGTGTGTTCAGCCAGAAATTTTTGCCGGAAGGCAGTTTTTTCCGGGTGATCAGGGTTTAAATTCATTACATCAACTGACTGAAATCCATATTGCTGTTTCAAGCGATCTATGGAATCAGCATAAGCTGCAAGGATTGACTCCTGATCGGCATCGGCGGCAAGTGGGCAGTTAGCCGTCCAGCGTTCAAACTGTACGCCTATATTATCAAGCTGCTTCTGGATAGCGGTAAAATCGGTGAATAGCTCACCGTATTGGGGCTGGTTATCAGGATAAATGGTTAGTGCACTCATTAGTTTTTGACTCCATGCAGTCGTAGTTCACAATCAAATAAAAAGTCCAATGCTTCAAGGTGACGCAGCGCCTCCTGTACTGAAGTTCCCCAGGTATAAAGCCCGTGTCCGGCAATGATATAGGCATAACAGTCTGCGTGCTTATCGAAATACTGTTCCACTTGCTCAGCCAAACGGGGAATGTTTTGATCATTGGCAAAAATCGGCACGACAACCCGGCTTTCATGCGTAGTAATACCGGCCAGCGCTTTTAACAGCTCATAATCTTCCAGTACGATTTCAGATTTGAAAATTCTTGAAACCAGCGTGGCATTGAGCAAATGCGGATGCAATATAGACTGAATGTTTGGGAAACGCTTATATAGCGACGTATGCAGCACAGTTTCCGCTGACGGATTTTTGCCGTCCAGAGAATTGGCATCGGCATCAATCAGCATAATATCGTCCAGCTGTAGCCGTCCTTTATGTTTGCCGGAAACGGTTATCGCAATATTACCATCTGGCAAGCGCGCGGAAAAATTACCGCTGGTGGCAGGCACCCAGCCCTTGCTGTCAATAAAACGTCCGGCATCAACCAATTGTTGTGCAGCGTCAATAAAAGTGTCGTTATCATTCATTAGGTTGATTTTCAGTTAAATAGTCTTGTTGATTTTCAGTTAAATAGTCTTATAGTTGCATAACAAAAACATTAATCAGAGGTATTTTATGCAGCATTTTCGTCTTTCTTTTATCGTTACAGCGGTCTGTCTGGCCATAGCCCTTTATTGGGGCGGCATAATAGGCGCGTTTATCGCGATTATTCTGGGTGTTCTTGAGGTCAGTTTATCATTTGATAACGCCGTTGTGAACGCGTCCATATTAAAGCGCATGGATGAACGCTGGCAACAATACTTTTTAACCTGGGGGATTTTAATCGCGGTATTTGGCATGAGGCTGTTGTTTCCTATTGCCATTGTTTCAGCTGCTACGGGTATCGGTTTTTTGGGCGTTACAGACATGGCGTTACATGATCCCGATACGTATTCCAGGCATTTAAGCGATTCTCATGTGCAAATTGCGGCATTTGGCGGTATGTTTTTGCTGATGGTCTTTTTTTCGTTTATTTTTAACGAAAATAAGGAATTGCATTGGTTGGGATACATAGAAGAAAAAATGTCTTCATTCGGAAAGCTTGAAGCCATTGAAATTATTCTGGCATTAGGACTGCTGTTAATTTTGCATAACTGGCTGCCCGAAGCGATTCATTTCGAAGCGCTGGTTGCCGGTATCTATGGCGTCATGTTGTTCGTCATTGTGGACAGTTTAGGGGCTTTATTCGAGGATGAAGAAGAAGGCGAAGAAGTTTCGGAAGCCATAAAAAAAGGCAGCATCATGAGCTTTCTGTATCTTGAAGTATTGGATGCCTCGTTTTCCTTTGATGGTGTTATCGGTGCGTTTGCGATTACCAAAGATGTCGTCATTATTATGCTGGGCTTGGCAATTGGCGCGATGTTTGTCCGAAGTTTGACCGTGTATCTGGTTCGTAAGGGCACATTGGATGAATATGTGTTTCTGGAACACGGCGCTCATTATGCCATCGGCTCACTCGCAGCGATTATGCTGATCAGTATGACCTATCATATTTCTGAAGTGGTCACAGGTTTGATCGGGGCGGTGTTAATCGCGCTGTCGGTCTATTCGTCCATTCGTTATAGAAGAAAACACGCGGCATGAGTTTTTTCGATACTATGGTCCGGAATGGCTAGGTATGGATTTACGATGTAGGACTCAGCGACCGGATTTGCCGGGTGCTTGTTGCTTATCCTGCCAATGGGACTGGCTGAAGGTGTCCAATATTTTTATGGTAGTGCAATTATCTGATGTTATCTGGAAACTGTCTTCATGCGAAATTGTGTGTTATCCCGTTTAGAAATCATAGTCTTGAAAGCGATTAAAAGTTATTCTTGTCAACTGAAATTGAAAGGAGTGTAAGATATCCAGACCTGGATAATAACTTGTTAGGTTTACCATGAATCAAGTTGATCGTATTCGGAGAGCTTGTATTTTATGCTGTCACTGCGTGAGAAATATGGCTTATCGTCGCGCTGGTGAAGAGTTCTCAATTAATTGGGAGCAAGACGATTTCTGGAGAAATATAAGTGGAAATTTTATTGATATTGCCATATTAGATTGGTGCAAGTTATTTGCTGACCCAAAGGGTAAGCACTATTGGTCTAAAGTTGTTCCAAACAAAGAAATATTTCTGGAATCTTTATATATAGAACTTGGCATTACAGAAGAAGAGTTTTCTGCTCACATTAATACAATGAAGCACTACCGTGACAAATTTTTGGGGCATTTAGACGAAGAATTGGTTATGCATATTCCAAAAATGGAAATTAGCATAAAATCTGCAATATTGCTTTTCGGTGTGCTAAGGGGTGCCTTTAGCAGAAATCTAGGTGATGCACCGGAAAACTTGCAAGACTTTTACAATGAAAGGTTTTTGCATGCAAAAACAAAATACCCAAAAATAACCTAACGAATAAGGTTAGATTGTGCGAGCGATAGCGAGCCACAATCTGAACCGGTTGTTGGACAAGCCCGGTGAGAGTCGATACAGACTATTTAGTATAAGAAAATATCTTTTCGGATTTTGTTGGTTGCGGCGAGGAATCTAAAGCCGCATTTCGTAAGGACAAGCCAATAGCGTTGTTTTGGTAACGCCTTTAGCGGATAGTGATGATTTAAGGTGAATTATAACCTTTTTTCAGGCAAGCGCTGTTCTCAGCTTCACCATGCCGATTTAAAGTTTGCTCAGATAGTTGCCGCAGGCATCACCACATGCATATGCATATGAAAAAAATGACCTTGTAGTACACCAAGCCATAAAGTAGTTTTTCCTTATATTTGAAAAAACATCACTTTGGATAATAAGTTATAATTTATAGTTTGTTAGTAAATCCAGTAAATCTAAAGCATGTCAGAAAACCATTCAGAACTGCAACGGCGCCGTACATTCGCAATCATCTCACACCCCGACGCGGGTAAAACCACTATCACTGAAAAACTCTTGCTATTCGGCGGCGCGATTCAGCTTGCAGGCTCGGTAAAAGGGCGTAAGGCTGCGCGCCACGCGACCTCTGACTGGATGGAAATGGAAAAAGAGCGGGGTATATCGGTGACAACCTCGGTGATGCAGTTTGAACATAAAGACTGCATTATTAATCTGCTCGATACGCCGGGTCATGAAGATTTTTCCGAAGACACTTACCGCACGTTAACAGCAGTGGATTCTGCATTGATGGTAATAGATGTTGCCAAAGGTGTTGAAGAGCGCACCATTAATTTGATGGAAGTATGTAGGCTGAGGACTACGCCGATCCTTACTTTCATTAATAAACTGGATAGGGAAGGGCGCGAACCGATTGAATTAATGGACGAAGTCGAGAACGTGTTAAAAATTAAATGTGCGCCGATGACGTGGCCTATCGGCATGGGGAAACGTTTTAAAGGTGTTTATCATCTCTATAAAGATGAAATTCATTTGTTCAGCGCACAACATGGCGGCAGAATTGCCGAAGCCGAAGTTATCAAAGGTTTAAATAATCCCAAGCTGGATGAGTTGCTTAAATATCAGGCCGAAGAATTGCGCGATGAAATTGATCTGGTTAAAGGCGCCAGCCATGAATTTAATCTTGAAGACTATCTGGCGGGTAATTTAACCCCTGTGTTCTTCGGTTCGGCCATCAATAATTTCGGGATTCTTGAATTACTCGACGCTTTGGCCGAATATGCGCCGTCGCCCAGACCGCGAATGACGGAACAACGTGCGGTTGCACCCGAAGAAGATAAGTTTACCGGCTTTGTATTTAAGGTTCAGGCCAACATGGATCCGTCTCATAGAGACCGGGTTGCATTTTTAAGAGTGTGTTCCGGTAAATTCGACAAAGGCATGAAGCTCCATCATGTTCGCATCGGTAAAAGTATACAGGTTGCCAATGCGATTACCTTCCAGGCCGATACCCGTAAAAGCGTGGAAGAAGCCTATCCCGGCGATATCATCGGTTTGCATAACCACGGCACCATTCAGGTAGGCGATACCTTTACTCAGGGTGAAACACTTAAATATGGCGGCATTCCGTATTTTGCTCCGGAATTGTTCCGCCGTGTGGTTTTGAAAGACCCGTTAAGAGCTAAAGCCCTGCAAAAAGGCTTGGTGCAATTGACCGAAGAAGGCGCGACGCAGTTATTCAAGCCGTTAAAAAATAATGATCTTATTTTGGGCGCGGTCGGCATTTTGCAGTTTGATGTTACTGCCTTCCGGCTTAAAAGTGAATACAATGTTGAATGTGTTTATGATGCCGTACCCATCTCAACCGTGCGCTGGATAGGCTCTGATAAACCGGTGAAACTTGAAGAGTTCAAGAAGAAAGCTTTTGATAATCTTGCTGAAGATGGCGGAGGTTATCTGGTTTATCTGGCCAATAGCCGGGTAAATTTGCAGTTGACAGAAGAACGTTGGCCGGATATTAAATTCAGTGCGACGAGAGACTTGTAGGCTGGATTAGCCTCGGTTGCGTGGCGGGAATTTTACATCAGGGTGATGAAGCATGCTTTGTGTTATATCTGTTATTGAACTGTTAAACAGCACAGCGATGGAGCATGTCCAGCTATGGCATACGCTGGCTCGGCTTGTGAAAAATCAGGATGTCGGGTTAAGCTACGCTGACCCGACATCTGTAGGCATAAACTACGCTTCGGTGTGCGAATGATGATGACATGCACACTTGCGCTTCCACCAAACAATCAGGCCAATAACAAGCGCCAGTATAATCACCACCGGAATAACGACATATTGCATGATATAAGGCCAGCATGATGGCGTCGGGTTTTGCGGTCTTGCAGGCCAAGGCTCGGCAAGATAAGGGAAGGCGGTCAGCAATGGTTTATCGTTGACCGTTGCGCGTGGCCACTGTTTGGTATCAATAAAAGCATTTTCCTGTAATGGACAATCTCCCTGATTACAGGTCAACAAGGCAACGTCATCGGTTAGTCGCCGTCCATTGGGAAATCCGGGTAAAAATTGATTAGTATAAACCATAACATCAGGCACATAATCGTAATGCCTGATTAATAGACCACTCAACTGATTTAAATTGGCCAGAGGAGGCAGGCAGGCTTGTAGAAATTTCTGAATTTTATCGGCGGATTCGGCTGCCTTTTTAATTGCAGCGACGTGCTCGCTGGGAGGCAGCGTGTTCAATATTTCGAAACGGCCCAATTGAGTTCGGTTAGAGCGGCCCACATGATCGAATTGTTTGCCATCTTCGATACGTTTGGATGTTGCCCAGAGCAGCCAGTTTTTTTGAGTTTCAGAAAACGATGATTTGGGGATGCTCAGTACCATCGTAATGATATTGACATTAAAAAACTTAGGGAAGATGAAAGGATCGTCGCGAACACCTGTGTAAAGCTTGATGTTTTCGGTATTTTTCAAGCCTTTGAAGGTTTTTTCCTTGACCGTAACATCGTTGTTGAGACGGATTTTTATGCTAATATCGGGCTGAATGCCGTCAGGATTAACGATGGTTCCGCCATAACGTGCACGATCTTCAGCATTGTCAAAAGTTACCTTAGTGTGGGTATCCATATTGATAGTAAATTCAAAGGGATCGAGGATATAAGGCGGTGCCCCTGTTAAAGAGCGTCGAACGTTGAGAATAGCGATCATCTGATCGCCTTCAGGGAAAAAGAAAAGTCCTGTTAAATTGGCTGCCTGCTCATCCGGATCAATCGTAAAAGGGTCTGCATGATCTGAAGCATAATTGGCGAATGGAAAGAAAAACAGAGCGAAAACAAAAGACAAGATACGAACGTTTTGCATGACAGACTCCTCAATCTATAATTTGTTTTATTTACGACAACAAACAGAGCAAGTTGCTACAGCCCATTGACATAATCTTTTACATTGCATACTTACTCGTACAGCAGTGCAGTATATATGAAGCGAGTGGAAGCCGTTCGTGCTGAGCCCTTCGGCTGCGCTCAGGAGAACCTTGTCGAAGCATGGGCGGCTTCCACTCGCTCACCCATTTGTGAGCATTCCAAAATCCCGCTCACCCTCCGACAAGCTCAGGGCGAACGGGATTTTGGAATTCTCAACTGCGGTTTTTTAGGATAAACAATTTTCTAATGTTTATGTTATACCTGAGTATACAATGACACAAGACCTCAGTAACATACTTCAATAATTTGCTTCAATAGTTTGTTAAAAAATAATGGCTAAGTGACTAAAAAATGAGAATTTAATTTTTTTACGAGTCAGTTGCGCTTGAACGGACTGACAGGTCCAGTCAAAGTTGTATCTCCAATCTACCTGGATACCTAATTGTTACGGAATAAATTACGAAGCCGCTTTTGCAAGTTGTTGATTCAACGCCCATTGCACATGCTCTCTAACCATTTCAGAGTAATGATTGAGCATGGGTTTTAACGCTTCGAGAATTTGTGGAGATGCAGTAGCATTGCCTAAGGCGACGGCAATATTCCTCAACCAGCGCTCGTGACCAATGCGGCGTATTGCAGAGCCTTCTGTTTTAGTTAAGAACGTGGCTTCAGTCCAGGCGAATACATCCAGTAATTGGCGCGTATTAAGCTGATGACGCGGGCTAAAATCCTTTTCTCCGGTCATTCTGGCAAAACGGTTCCACGGACAAATAATCTGGCAATCATCACAACCATAGATTCGATTACCAATCAGCGGTCTTAATTCTTCAGGAATTGAGCCGTGCAGCTCAATAGTCAGGTAGGAAACACAACGACGGGCATCAACCAGATAAGGCGCGACAATCGCCTGAGTTGGGCATATATCCATGCAGGCTCGACATATGCCACAGTGTGAAGAGGCCTTATTGTCTGAGGGCAACGGTAAATCAGTAAAAATTTCTCCCAAAAAAAACCATGACCCTGCCTGGCGGTTAATTAAGTTTGAATGTTTGCCTATCCAGCCTAAACCCGCTTTTTCAGCCAACGCTTTTTCCAGAACAGGGGCACTATCGACAAAAGTCCGATAACCAAACGAACCGGCTTGTGCCTGAATTTTATCGGCGAGTTTTTGTAAGCGGTTACGCATCATTTTGTGATAATCGCGGCCCAAGGCATAGCGCGAGATATACGCCGAAGCCGGATCAGCCAGGGACTTATTCATCGCAGCAGCAGATTCCGGCAGATAATCCATACGCACGGAAATAACACTCTTTGTTCCCTCATGCAATAAAGGGGGGCGGCTGCGCTTGGTGCCGTGACGCTGCATATAATCCATTTCGCCGTGAAAATTTTTGTTCAGCCAGTTCTGCAAATGGGCTTCCGCTTCAGATAAATCGGTGTCGCTGATGCCCACCTGCTGAAAGCCCAGTTCCTGCCCCCACTGCTTGATTTGCAAGGCAAGGCTTAGCATTTCCTGACTACTGCTCGTGTTCATGGCTGATAAGTTTAACTGTAAAAATCAGATAGGGTACGTACCGCGTATCTTTTTGGCAATGAATCAAATTTTGCGATCCAGTTTGCGATAACTGATAGCTTCGCTTAAATGCGTTATTTCAATAGCTTCCGACTGAGCCAAATCCGCTATGGTAAGCGCCAGTTTTAAAATCCGATGATACGCGCGATGTGACAAACCAAATTTGTCCATAGCCTGCTCCAAAAGCTGGTGACTTTGCTCGGATAACATACACAGCTGTTTAACTTCTTTTGCTGCTAATGCCGAATTGGCTTTACCGCTCCGCGCTACGGCGATGTTACGTGCGGCGACAACACGCGCTCTGATTGTTGCACTGCTTTCTTCACCTTCCGGTGAACCTTTACGTAATACTTCATGGGATATGCGGGGAACTTCCAGGTGCATATCGATGCGATCCAGCAAAGGGCCTGACACTCTTGCCCGGTAGCGCATGACTTGTTCCGAGGTGCAATGACAACGCCCTGAAGCGTCACCTAAAAAGCCGCAAGGGCAGGGGTTCATCGCGGCGATGAGTTGAAATCGGGCCGGAAAATCGACTTGCCGAGCTGCGCGTGAAATGGTTATATGTCCGGTTTCCAGAGGTTCTCGTAATACTTCCAATACCTTACGGTCAAATTCGGGCAGTTCATCGAGAAATAAGGTACCGTTATGTGCGAGTGATATTTCGCCGGGTCTGGGATTACTGCCGCCGCCGACCAGGGCCGCTGCTGAGGCGGTATGATGCGGTGCGCGATAAGGCGGTTTCAGCCAGTTGGCGACATCCAGGCCTTGATCGCTAATCGATGCGATGGCGGCGGTTTCCTGTGCCTGTTGTTCGCTTAACAGCGGCAAGATAGTGGGCAAACGTGATGCAATCATGGATTTGCCGGTTCCGGGAGGGCCTAACATGATCAGGTTATGCGCACCGGCTGCGGCAATTTCAAAAGCTCTTTTAACATGATATTGACCATGTACATCAGCAAAATCGAGATCACCGGTGGGCGCGGGTTGTTCAGTTTGTTGAAACTCGGTTTGTATTTGCGTCTGTCCACTCAGATGAGCACAGACTTCCAGCAGATGCACTGCCGGAATAATTTCAATACCCTTGACCAGGGCAGCCTCGGCGGTATTTTCTTTGGGCAGAATCAGTTTTCTTTGATGGTTTCTTGCCTGTATCGCAATAGGAAGAACACCGTTGATGGGGCGCAATTCTCCACCTAAAGACAATTCGCCGATACATTCGTAGTGCTTGAGGTTGGCGGTAGGGATTTGTCCGGATGCCGCTAAAATGCCTAAAGCGATGGCTAAATCAAAACGGCCGCCTTCTTTAGGTAAATCCGCGGGTGCCAGATTGACGGTAATGCGCTGGGCAGGAAATTCAAAACGTGAATTCAATATCGCGCCTCGAACACGGTCTTTGCTTTCTTTGACGGCTGTTTCCGGCAAGCCGACAATATTGAGTGCAGGCAATCCATTAGAAACATGAACTTCAACGGTTACCAGGGGGGCTTCTATGCCTGAACGGCCTCGGCTGTAGATAATCGCTAAGCCCATGGTGTTTCTGAACAGTTATTGTACTTCTGTATTACCATTTTAAATCCCTAACATTCCAATCATAAATGCGGATTATGCCAGTTCTCAATATCCTGATTGGGAACTCGGTACTGAAAGCGAAGCGGCGTTGCTGTGCAACGTCTCTACTCCCTAGAGCATTCCCAGGCAGAAGCCTCACAGCCTACAGTCAAGAAAGAAAACTCCCTTTCCTTGCGGGAGAGGGCAGGGGTGAGGGGAATCAAAAAGGTTGTGCCTTTAAAATCCCCCTCATCCTAACCCCTTCGATATGCCTGTCTGAGCGAAGTCGAAGGGCTCAGGGCAGGCTTTTCCCTCAAGGGAGAAGGAATTAAATCACTTAACTGTGGGCAAAGAAGCTGAACACTGAAAACGTTGAGCTTTACATTTCTGCTTTGTTAAGAACGTTATGTTCCATTTCAGCAACTCGCCTTTCCAGATCTTCCAGTTTGGAGCGGGTTTTTGCTAAAACCATTTTTTGTACTTCAAATTCTTCACGGGTTACCAAATCCAGCTTACCTAATGCGCCTTGCAAAATAGCATGGAAATTTTTTTCCAGATCTTCTTTCAGGTTATTTAAACCGGGAGGTATTGCGCCAGCCAAGCGACTGGCAATATCATCAAAGGATTTAGGGTCAAACATTATAGTAATCTCACATTATTAAGAAATTGTAGGTTGGGTTGCATCATTTCGCAACCCAACGCATTGGTGCAGTAAATGTTGGGTTGGAAATGCCTTTCGGCGAAGCTCAGGAAAGGCATCAACCCAACTTACCCGCTGATTTTTTTAGATTTAGAAAAAACCTAAGGGATTAATGTCGTAACTGACCAGTATATTTTTTGTTTGTTGATAATGGTCCAGCATCATTTTATGGTTTTCACGACCTATACCTGATTTTTTATAGTCGCCGAATGCAGTATGAGCCGGATAGTGATGATAACAGTTGGTCCAAACCCTTCCGGCTTGAATGCCACGACCCATACGATACGCTCGATTCATATCGCGCGTCCAGACGCCCGCCCCCAAACCGAACTGAGTGTCGTTGGCAATCGCCAGCGCTTCGGCTTCGTCTGTAAACGTCGTCACAGCAATAACGGGGCCGAACATCTCTTCCTGTAAGGTACGCATTTTATTGCCGCCTTTCATAATCGTCGGTTCGATATAATAGCCTTCGGAGAAACCGCCGTCCATCGCTGCAACTTCGCCGCCTTCCTCTTTACCGATTTCTATATAATTAAGAATCTTATCAAATTGTTGTTTGGAGGCCTGCGCGCCTACCATCGTTTCTGTGTCCAAGGTGTTGCCGTGTTTAATCTGTTTGGAGCGCGCAATGGCTTTAGCGATAAATTTATCATAGATGGATTCCTGGACCAACAGACGCGAGGGGCATGTACAGACTTCACCCTGATTAAAAAACGCCAATACCGCGTCTTCCATACATTTGCTGACAAACGCATCTTCCTGATCCAGGACATCCTCAAAGAAGATATTGGGGGATTTACTGCCCAGCTCAACTGTGGAAGGGATGCTATTTTGTGCCGCGTATTTTAAAATATGAGAACCGACTGGGGTTGAACCCGTGAAGGCTATTTTTGCAATCCGAGTGCTGGTTGCCAAGGCCTGGCCAGCTTCCGCACCGTAGCCATTGACGGTGTTAACCACGCCTGCGGGCAACAAATCGCCAATTAATTCCATCATCACTAAAAGAGATGCGGGCGTTTGCTCGGCGGGTTTCATCACTACGCAGTTACCTGCGGCCAGTGCCGGTGCTCATTTCCAGCTCGCCATCAACAAGGGGAAATTCCACGGAATGATCTGCCCGACCACGCCGAGCGGCTCGTGGAAATGATAAGCTACCATATTTTCATCAATTTCACCAATAGAGCCTTCCTGCGGGCGAATACAGCCGGCGAAATAACGAAAGTGATCGACTGCCAGCGGTATATCGGTGGACAGTGTTTCGCGGACTGGCTTGCCATTGTCCCAGGTTTCGGCAACCGCCAAGGTTTCAAGGTTGGCTTCGATACGGTCAGCGATTTTTAGTAAAATATTCGATCGTGCCGTCACAGAGGTTTTACCCCAGGCTTCTTTCGCCGCATGAGCCGCATCCAATGGCTGTTCAATATCTTCAGCAGTTGAGCGGGGAATTTCACAGAATGCTTTGCCTTTTACCGGGCTTAAATTTTCAAAATACTGGTCTTTAACGGGGGCAACCCAGTTACCGCCAATAAAATTGCCATAACGGGATTTAAAGTGCACCTTACTGTCAGGTTGGTTAGGGTCGATAAAAAGCATTTCTCACTCTCCTGACTAGATCAAGCTAGGACATAATTATAGTGCGATTTATACGCTGTAAATAGTTACGAGCTATAAACCAAATGCCTTTTTGAAAAACTCAGGCTGTGCTAGAGTCGCTTTATGTATATCAACGTTATAGTAAACCGTATCAAAAGGCTTGTTTGCAGAATCCTGGTCTCTGAATTTATTCAGATCGGATTTGCCGGCAATAGTAGCACTCCACCAGCCGGAAGGATAGATGCATTGCGGGAAAAACAAAGTCTGCAAATGTCCGAAACCTGCATTACTCATCGCGTTACGCATTTCGCCGATGAGCTTCAGATGATATAAAGCGGACTCGCTTTGTTGTACCACCATACCGTTTTCTGAAAGGCAGTTAAAACAATCCCGGTAAAACGCCTCGCTGAACAAGCCTTCGGCTGGTCCAATCGGATCAGTGCTGTCAACGATAATAATATCAACTGAATCAGGCGCAGCATCTTTTACCCATTTGATGCCGTCGATAAATTTTAACTCGGCTCTGGGGTCATTATTGGATTCGCATAATTCAGGGAAGTAAATTTCCGCGAGGCGAGTTACCCGCTCATCAATATCAATCTGCACAGCATGTTTTACCGAGGGATGCTTTAATACTTCTTTCAACGTGCCGCAGTCACCGCCACCGATAATCCACACCCTTTTAGGGTCAGGATGCGTGTACAAAGCCGGATGACTCATCATTTCGTGATAAAAAAAGTTATCGCGGGTTGATACCATCGTGCAGCCATCTATGACCATCAAGTTGCCGAATGTCTCGGTTTCATAAATTTCAAGGTGTTGAAATTCAGATTGTTCTTCGTGTACTTTTTGTTTGATTTTTAATGAAAAGGCCGATTCAGCCCCTGGGACTTGCTCGGTAAACCATTCAGCTGGGTTCATTTATGGATTCCTGAAAAATAAACGAATAATTTAATTGGGCATTATATTAGAATTCGGCATCTCACGGCATAATGGCGTTAATTAAAGTTGAATTTAAGCGGTATAGGTTAGGTGGCGGATTTAAAGCGATCCATAGAATATCGGCAAATGGTGAACTATGATGAATAGTGCTGTAGGCTAATGGGGTGGAGTGATAGCGGTGCGACTGGCATTTGTGGCGATTGAAAGGGTTGAACACGCAGTACCGACCAGCCCGTCGTGGGGTTATGATAAGTCACCCTGCTGACAATGCCTGTAAGAACTTCAGTAATAGTGTTCATTGACGGCCGGTTAAAGCTATTTGCTCATGATAAAGGACTATCCGGTAATAGTGATGAAAACTTGGGCATATCGGTGTGATGGGGTCTGGATGATATTCCTCCCTAAATCGCCACCGAGCCAGGATACACAATCTGCCATCGATTCTATATCCTTCCATCAAGATGCATCTCGGTTATGCAAATGCCGAGCTTACCCCCAAGCGACCCAATATAGTCACAGAAAACCTCCAAAAGTTAACAAGAAAAAAGGTGTTGACATAATTTCATATTTCTAATATTTTGTAACTATGAAATTAAATATAGCAGTTAAAGCCCTTACCGCCATAGCCCAGGAAACCCGCCTCTCAATCTTCCGGATTCTGGTACAAACCGGGGAGGCTGGCCTTTCGGCAGGCCAAATTGCGAAGACATTGAGCATCCCCAACGCAACCTTGTCTTTCCATCTGAAAGAACTGACCAATGCAGGGCTGATTACTGCCCGGCAGGAAAGTCGCTTTATCTACTATGCCGCTAATTTCACAACCATGAATGAACTGTTAGGCTTTCTCACAGAAAATTGTTGTGCTGGAACCCCGTGTGGCACCGAAACAGTGTGTTGCGACGAAGAATCTTTAACCGCTAACAGTTTATCTTTAACGGAGAAAACTATCTGATGTCTGACGATCCGCGAATAAATTTATCCTAAACGAGACCCAAATAATGAAAGTACTGTTTCTTTGTACCGGTAATTCCTGCCGTTCTATTCTTGGCGAAGCCACTTTCAACCATCTGGCTCCAGAAGGTTGGCAAGCCATGAGCGCAGGCAGCAAACCTACCGGAAAAGTTCACCCGCGTTCCTTGGCACTGTTGAACCGTGAGGGCATCTCAACGGATGGGTATTACAGTAAATCCTGGAATGATCTACCCGCTACCCCCGATATTGTACTCAGTGTTTGCGGCAACGCCGCCAATGAAACCTGCCCTGTTTATCTGGGTTCGGCACTGCGTAGTCACTGGGGAGTTGAAGACCCTGCCCATGTGACCGGTAGTGAAGAAGAAATCAACGCTTCCTTCATAACAGCCTATCGCATTCTTCGCTACCGTATTGAGCAATTTCTGGCGTTACCGCTCGATGAATTGCAGCATGATCGGGATCGCCTAAAAATGGAACTGGATCGCATCGGCACCCAGTTACCTTAAATACAATATTTTAGAGAACCAAAATGGCAACTATTCAAATATTCGATCCCGCCCTGTGTTGCAGCACTGGCGTATGCGGCGTAGAGGTCGATCAACAATTAGTCAACTTTTCGGCTGATGTCGATTGGGCTAAACAAAACGGCGCACAAATTGAGCGATTTAATTTAGCCCAACAACCACTGGCTTTTGCTGAAAACCTACTCGTCAAAGCCTTTCTGGAGCTTTCCGGCGAAGAAGCACTGCCGTTGATTCTTGTTGATGGTGAAGTGGCATTGGCAGGACGCTACCCCCATCGTGCTGAACTAGCTCGTTGGACTGGAAGCTCTGCGGCACTTGCTGACCACAGCCACACCATCAACCGCTCATAGCGATGCCATCACTGTTCCCATTCAAGCACCCAGTCTGCCAACACTAATCGATGCTATTGCCGAAGACGGGCGTGGTCTCGTGATGCTGATGGGCAAAGGCGGTGTTGGTAAAACGACACTGGCTGCCGCCGTTGCCGTTAACCTGGCTCAGCGTGGCCTGCCGGTGCATCTGACGACTTCGGACCCCGCCGCGCATTTGAGCGAAACCCTAAGTGGTGCTTTGGATAACTTAACGGTCAGTCGGATCGATCCCCATGCGGAAACCGAACGCTATCGGCAACATGTGCTTGAAACAAAGGGCGCAAACCTCGATGCCCAAGGTAGGGCGTTGCTGGAAGAAGACCTGCGCTCGCCCTGTACGGAAGAAATTGCTGTATTCCAGGCATTTTCAAGGATCATGGGTGATCAACAACAGCATCGCTGCCACGACGGTGCATTCATTGTTATTGCGTCAGCGTGCCGCCAATGAGTTACCGGAAATAGAAACAATAGCCACCGTTCATGCACAGCGTTATGCCGTGGTGCCGTTACGCAAAGATGAACCCATCGGCGTGGAGCTGATACTGGAATTGTCCAAAGTCAGTGACTAATAGGAATGTACTAATGAATCAAGACACTTGCTCAAACACACGGTTATCCTTCCTTGACCGTTTCCTGACCTTATGGATTTTCATGGCAATGGCAATAGGCGTCGGATTGGGATTTTTCTTTCCGGTCGAGGTTAATGCTCTTAACTCTATCGTTTCGGTAGGGACCACCAATATTCCGATTGCCATCGGGTTGATCTTGATGATGTACCCGCCTCTGGCCAAAGTCCATTATGAGGAAATGGGTGATGTGTTTCGTAATTGGCGGATATTAATTGTTTCGCTGGTGCAGAACTGGATTATCGGGCCGGTGTTAATGTTCGCGTTGGCTATTATCTTTTTGCGCGATTACCCCGAATACATGACGGGGCTGATTTTAATCGGTTTGGCTCGCTGCATTGCAATGGTGATTGTCTGGAATGAATTGGCGAGAGGCGATAATGAATATGCAGCAGGCTTAGTCGCTTTTAATAGTGTGTTCCAGGTGCTGTTTTACAGTGTCTATGCCTGGTTGTTCATTACCGTACTGCCACCGCTGTTTGGTCTGCAAGGTAGTCTGGTGGCGATTACCATTGGTGAGATTGCTAAAAGCGTATTGATTTATTTGGGCATCCCTTTTATAGCGGGATTCCTGACTCGTTTCTTCTTAATACGTGCCAAGGGCAAAGACTGGTATCAAGAGCGTTTCATACCGAAAATCAGTCCACTCACCCTCATTGCCTTGTTGTTCACTATCGTCGTGATGTTTTCACTGAAAGGGGATTTGATTATGCAACTGCCATTCGATGTCGTGCGAATCGCTATTCCGTTGTTGATTTACTTTGTGGTGATGTTTTTAGTGAGTTTTATGATGGGCAAACTCATCGGTGCGGATTATGCAAAAACCACCACCTTGGCTTTCACCGCTGCCAGCAATAATTTCGAACTCGCTATTGCTGTCGCCGTGGCAGTGTTCGGCATCAACAGTGGTGCGGCTTTTGCGGCGGTCATCGGGCCCTTGATCGAAGTGCCGGTAATGATCGCTTTGGTGAATGTGGCGTTTTTGTTTCGAAAGTATGGGTTCCGTTCCGGCATGTTAAAACAACAGGGTGCAGTAAATCATTAAAACCGTCGAGCCGCACGATTCCGTGCAACGTTATTCACACTTGGGCGTTAAGGTTATCGAAGGCGAGGCTAAAATTCTTTCTCCCTAGATGGAAATGGTGCCGCGTTTGCTTATCCGGGAAGATACTGATGTTTCAGGCATCGTCATGGCGAAGAAGAAATGGGGGTTGAGCTGTCTCCGAGACGCACTATTGCCATTAATGATTTCCAGCAGACTAATACATTATCGGCTTTAACAAACCGCCCGGCACTATTCATACCTATCCAACCTTGGCCGAGGCAAACAAATAAGTTGCCGGTGTCTGGAAACGAAACTATGCACCAGAAGGCTTGCTGCGCTGGGCTGGGCTGGCCGTTTCCACACCTGGCGTGGG